>CALABV010000229.1 GCA_937886325.1 uncultured Geobacter sp. | reverse complement strand
CCACCGAGATCTACACTCTTTCCCTACACGACGCTCTTCCGATCTCCCTCACCAGGGCTGATCCGTGCAGGTCGCCGGAGGCCTCGCCGGCGACAATCATGACGCGTTTACTCACTCTATACTCCTCGACGAGGTCCCGGACGGACCCTTCCACGAAATCAGACGATGAACCCGGATTCGCCGGTCGGAGCCGACCGGAGAGCACGGCTTCATCTGCCGAACCGGGTTGAAAGGATTACTATGAAAGCGCGCCCTTAACGACGTCGGTCACGGCACGCACCTGTTCTGCCGTCATTTCCGGGAACATGGGGAGCGAGAGGCACTGAGAGGCGGTCGCCTCCGACACGGGAAGGGATACTGCTCGATAGTCGTCCGCAAACACTTCCTGCCGGTGCAGGGGGATGGGATAGTAGACCGCCGAGGCGATATCCGCGGCCTTCAGGGCAGCCATGATCCCGTCGCGCCGCGTGGTCAGGACCGTGTACTGATGGAAGACATGGGTCCCCTTGCCGTCCTGGAAGGGGATAATGAGATCCGCGCCCGCGAGCATTTCGTTGTAGAGCCCTGCCACCCTGCGGCGCCCCTGGTTGTACTGTTCGATGCGTTTCAGCTTTGCCCGCAACACAACCGCCTGCAGTTCGTCGAGGCGACTGTTATACCCGACCACGTCATGGTGGTACCGCTGCCGGCTGCCGTGATTACGCAGCATTCGCACGGTGTCGGCATGTTCGGAAGATCCGGTCGTTATCATGCCGCCGTCACCGTAGCAGCCGAGATTCTTGCTGGGGAAGAAACTGAAGCACCCGAAGCCGCCGATGGTCCCAGTCATCTTCCCCCCGTAGGCTGCGCCGAATGATTGGGCGCAGTCCTCCAGGAGGAGGAGCCCGTGGCGATCACACAGGGATACGATCGGGTCCATGTCGGCCGGTTGGCCGAACAGGTGCACAGGAAGGACGGCTCGCGTGGCCGGCGTTATGGCGTTTTCAATCTTTTCCGGATCGATGTTGAAGGTACGGGGATCGATATCGACGAATATCGGCACGGCGCCCAGGTAGCGGATTGCCTCGGCGGTGGCGATGAAGGTAAAGGGGGTGGTTATCACCTCGTCGCCCGGACCGATTCCGGCCGCGGCCAGCGCCAGGTGGAGCGCGTCCGTGCCGGACGCGACGGTAACGGCATGGCCGGCGCCGAGAAAGGCGGCAGCCTCCTCTTCAAAAGCGGCCACATTGGGACCGAGGATAAACTGACATTTCTCGAGAACGGCACGGATGCCGCTTTCGATTTCATCCTGCAACTGCCGATACTGAATATTGAGATCAACCATTGGAATCATAGGAACACCTGGAAAGAAAGTATGTAGTTTACGTACGACGTACGCGTAAAACAATCATCCCCCTCCCTTGACGGGAGGGGGCTAGGGGGTGGGTGGCCGGATGTTGACAGCCGCGGGCTCTCGTCTTACAGCTTTCTGTTAATCAACAGGGCGGTCTCCAGAGCGCGTCTTCCGTCCTCACCGGTTACCACCGGCTGTCTGCGTCCGGCAACCGCTTCAAGAAAAGACTCTATCTCCGCTTTCAGCACATCACCCTGCCCCAATTCCCTCTGATCAATGGTCACATTGGGAACGCCCGGGAACATCTCGCCGGTTCCCTTGCGGAAGACCGCCACCTTCTTGTTCTGGAAGTCCATGGTTATGTAGGCGTCGGGTTGAAAAATGCGCATCCGCCTTTCGCTTTTCAGACTGATGCGGCTCGCCGTCACGTTCGCCACGCACCCGTTCTCGAACAGGATGCGGGCATTGGCAATGTCCTCCTCATCGGTGAAGACCGGAGCGCCGATGGAATCTATCCGCTTGATGGGCGAACGGATGATGTGCTGGATGATGTCGATGTCGTGAATCATCAGATCGAGAACCACGTTCACATCGGTTCCCCGCGGCTTGAAAGGGGCGATGCGAATGGATTCGATGAACCGGGGGTCGCTAAGGATATCGTCCAGGGCGACAACGACCGGATTGAACCGTTCCAGGTGGCCAATCTGAAGAACGGCGCCCGATTCCCGCGCAATCCTGATAAGATCGTCCGCCTCTTCCAGTGTCGTCGTCATCGGCTTCTCCAGAAGCACTCCCACACCGTTCAGGAGAAAGTCCCTGGCAACTTCGTAGTGGGACTGCGTGGGCACGGCAATACTCACCGCGTCGACCTTTCCGATGATATCGCAATACCTGGAGAACGCCCGCGTCCCCAGTCCCGCGGCAACCGATTCCGCCCGCTCCGCATCCACGTCCACGACCGCCACCAGCTCGGAGTCGGGCAGCGCGGCGTACTTTTCCGCGTGAAAACCGCCCAGATATCCGACACCGACTACGGCGGTCCTGATTCTTTTTTCGGTCAACGACATATCCCTCGCTCCGATCTTTCCGCAAAAGCGATCAGGTGCTCAATCTCGGGTGACGACGGCACCTCGCTTCTCACTCGGTGAAGCGCCTCATCGAGGCGAAGGCCGGAACGGATTATCAACCTGTACGCGGTTTTAATCCGCGAGATCAAGTCGGGAGAAAAGCGACGGCGCTTCAATCCGACTGAATTGAGTCCGTACGACTTTGCCCGGTTGCCGCTCGCCACGGAAAAGGGAAGCACGTCCTGGCCGACCATCGTGCCTCCGGAAAGCATGGCGCTTTCCCCTACCCTCGTAAACTGGTGGACGGCGGAGAGCCCGCCGAGGATGGCGAAATCCTCAACCGTCACGTGGCCGGCCAGGGTGGAGCCGTTGGCCATGATCACGTGATTTCCGATATGGCAATCATGGGCCACGTGGCAGTACGCCATGAACAGATTGTTGTTTCCGATGGTGGTTTCACCGTCGCCTGTCACGGTCCCCAGATGGATGGTGGCGAACTCGCGAATAATGTTGCCGTTGCCGATTCTCAGATAGGTCTGTTCGCCCCGGTACTTGAGATCCTGAGGGATCGCGCCGATGGATGAAAGATGGAATATCTGGTTGTTTTCCCCGATCTCGGTCCATCCGTCGACAACGGCGCTGGGGCCTATCCTGGTGCCACGGCCTATCTTCACGTGTTCACCGATAACGGCATAGGGACCGATTTCCACATCCGCGTCCAGTGCGGCGCCCGGATGAACAATAGCGGTTGGGTGTATCATTCAAGTCTCCAGGTCGGTTCAGCTGTCGGCGAATGTCGCCTTCAGGTCGGCATCGGCAACCAGCTTCTCCCCGACATAGGCCTTCCCGTTGAACCCCCAGATGCCGCGGCGATTCAGGGTCGTTTCCATCTCAATGCGAAGCACGTCGCCGGGAACCACGGGTTTTCTGAACCGGGCTGCGTCTACGGACAGAAAGTAGCACACCTTTTTCCGTATTTCGTCATCGGAAGCAAGGTATGCCAGTATGCCCCCGACCTGGGCCATGGCTTCAATAATCAGGACACCCGGCATGACCGGGTGTCCCGGAAAATGTCCCTGGAAAAACGGTTCGTTGATGGTGACGTTCTTGATGCCCACTATGCGCTTGCCGGGGTCCATTTCCTGTATCCTGTCCACCAGAAGAAACGGATACCGGTGGGGCAGTATCTTCATTATCTCTTGTATGTCAAGCATCCGACGCTCCTTCACAGACTATATCCTGAATCCGCGACGTCTTCACGCCTTCTCCTTCGCGGAACGCCTCGGCATTCAGGCATCTCGGATTCAGGTTTATTTCATTGATTCCAGTTTGGCTTCCAACTCCTGGACTTTCTTCTCAAGAGCGTTCACCGTCTTGCGGAGTTCCGGCAGCTTGGGAAAAGAGGATGCCGCCCTGAGCCACTCCTTGTGGGGAAAGGCCGGGTATCCGCTCAGGATCTGTCCGGAAGAGATGCTGTTGTGAACCCCCGATTTGGCGCCTACCATGACATTGTCCCCGATCTCCAGATGACCGACGATGCCCACCTGGCCGCCGATGGTGACATGTTCACCCAGCTTGGTGCTTCCGGAGATCCCTGTCTGGGAGACGATAATGCAGTTTTCTCCAATCACGCAGTTATGGGCTATCTGCACCAGGTTGTCGATCTTGGTCCCCTTGCGGATGAGCGTCAGGCCCAAGGCCGCACGGTCGATGGTGGTGCAGGCGCCTATTTCCACATCGTCCTCAATGACGACTACCCCAATCTGGGGAATCTTCTGGTACCCTTTCCCGTCCGGCGCATAGCCGAAGCCGTCGCTGCCGATGACCACGCCGCTGTGGACAATGACGCGGTTTCCGATACGACACCCTTCCCGAACGGTGACGTTTGCGTGGAGAACGGTGTTCTCCCCCACTTCAACACCTTCGTAGAGGACGACACCCGGGTGAAGAACGGACCCGTTGCCCAGTTTCACCCCTTCACCCACATAGGCGCCGGGGTAAACCGTAATACCTTCACCCAGCGTTACGTTGTTCCCGACAAATGCCCCGTTCATCACACCCTTGGGAACGACGGGCTTTACGTGAAACAGTGTCAGGAGTTTGGCAAAGGCAAGATAGGGATTCTTCACCTCTATCACGTTCCGCCCAAACCTTTCCGCGCCGTGGGAGACGATAACCGCCGTCGCCCGCGTCGTGGCGACCTTTCCCGCGTATTTCGGATTGGCGAGGAAGGTAATCTGCCCTTCCGTTGCCTCGTCAAGGGTTCCGAGGCTTGAAACCACTGCGTTTTCATCTCCGACGACCTTGCCGCCCAGGAGGGCGGCCAGTTCTTTCAGGCTCTTTTCCACGGCGCCCCCCTATTTTTTGATGGAATTTACCAATGCGAGGATCTGGTCCGTCAGATCAACTTTGTCGTCGGCAAAAATCATGCTGTCGTTTCTGATGAAAATAAAGGTGAAACTGTTCTTGCGGCCGTACTCCTGCACCACCTTCTCGATATCGGTGAGGATCTTTCTGGTCAACTCCTCATCCTTTGCCTGCAGATCGTCCTGGGCATCTTTCTGCAGTCTCTGGAGATCCTTGAGGCTCTGCTGATATTCTTTCTCCTTGGAGCTTTTCGCCGACTCCGACAGAAGCTGTCCCTGTTTTTCAAGAACATCCTTCTGCTTCTTCATCTCTTCCTGCTTGCGGTTGATCTCTTCCTGGTATTTTTTCACCTTCACGGTCAACTGGTTCTTTGCGTCCTTCCCGGCATTGGAAAGATTCAAGACCTTCTGGATATCCACGTACCCCAGCTTAGCGCTGTCAGCGGCAAAACAGCCCGTCGGCAGGGCAATTGCCAGAGAAATCGCGACTACCGTAATAATTCCTTTCATTTCAGCTCTCCTTTTTCATGAATAATGTCGATTTCCTGCCGAGGAAAACGACTGCTCTTGGAACACATCCCTTCTGAGACCGGCGATACCCCGCATTTACCGAATACATTCAGAAGAAACCGCCGATTGAAAATTCGAATTTCCCGCCCTTGCTGTCGATACCTTCACGCGGATTCACCGGGAAACCGTACTCCAGTCGAAGAGGTCCCATGGGCGAGTACCAGCGTATCCCGAGTCCGTAACTCATCAGCAGCTTGGAAAAGATCTGCTGACCCTCCGCATACGAATTGCCCGCATCGAAGAAGGCAACCCCCTTCAGACCGAAGTCCTTGACAATGGGAAACACATAGTCGACGTTGAAGAAGGCTTCCTTCACTCCGCCCACGTAAACGCCGTTCTCGATGGGACTGACGGTCCTGGACGAGTAACCGCGTATGGTATTGATGCCGCCCAGGTAGAATTTCTCGTCGATGGGAATCTCTTTCCCGTCCCGCATTATGTACCCCACTTCGCCGCGCACGGAGAGGACCGTCTTCCATAGCAGGGGAAAGTATACTCCCGACTGCCCGATGAAGCGGGTGAAGCGCTGATTGCCTCCGAGGCCCGCGTATTCCGCGGAGAGAGTGCTGGTGAATCCCCTGCTGGGATCGAGCCGGTAGTCGGTGGTATCCAGACTGATGCTCCCGTACAGGGAACCGACGGTCCCGCTTGTCTCCCCCAGCAGTTGCGGGTTGTTAAGATACGCCTGTGAAAGATCAAACAGTGTCTTATCTTCAAACTTATACATCCAGAAGGTGGAAAGCTGATCGGAAATCTTGTACCCGGCCTTGATGTCCCCGCCGGTAACCCTTCGGGTATAGTCCTCATACTCCCGTTCCGAGCGGTAGATATCGAAACCGACCGTCCAGTTCGTATCGAGGAAGTAGGGATCGGAGAGGCCGATATTATAGAGCTGAGTCTTGCCGCCTATGGATGCGGCCAGGGTGCCTTTCAGGCCGAGGCCGAGGAAGTTGTTCTGCTGGATGGAGCCTTGGCCGATGATGCCGTCGGATGAGCTGTATCCGGCCCCGATACTGAACTGCCCGGTCGATTTCTCCTTGACCTCGGTGTTCAGGTTGAGCTTGTTTGCCGCGCTTCCCTTTGCCGTTGAAATGTTCGCGCTCTCGAAGAAGCCGAGATTTTCGATGTTCTGCTTGGTCCTCTTCAGGGCGGTGCTGCTGTACAGGTCGCCTTCGGCCAGCCTGAACTCCCGACGGACGACCTTGTCGCGGGTCTTGGTATTGCCGCTGATATTGATCCGCTCGATGTAAATCTTGTCGCCTTTTTCAAAGTCAAAAGTGATATCGATGGTTTTCTTGTCCGAATCTATCTTCGTCAGGGGTGTCACGTTGGTGAAGGCATATCCCTTGTCCGCATAGATGTCGGTCAGGGCAACAATGTCGCCGCGCAGAACTTCACGGCTGAAAACCTCCCCCTTTGCCAGCTTCACCTTGCGGCCCAGCAGCTCCTTGCTCTCAAGGAGATCCCCCTTGAAATCGAGGTTTCCGGTCCGGTACTGTTCTCCCTCGGTTATTCCGATGGTTACTTCGAGGCCGCTCTTGTCGGGGAGCAGCTTGACCTGAGGCTCGCCCACCTTCACATTGATATACCCGTTGTTGAAGTACAGGTCGGCGATGCGGTTCACATCGTTTCTCAGGACCTCTTCCTTGTACGTCCCCGCGCCGGTTATCCATGAAAGGAACCATTTCTCCTTGGTCTCCATCTGTTTGCGGATCTTGCGCGCTGAAAAGACCGTATTTCCTTCAAAACGGATCGTCTTGATAAGAACCTTCGAACCTTCCTTCACGTCAAGAGAAATGCGGATGCCGTTCTTCCCGACCTTCGAGGTGGTAGCGTCGACCTCGGCGAGGTAGTACCCTTCGTCGGTGTAGAGCTTTTTGACCTTTTTCAGGCTTTTCGACAACTCGCCCGCGGAAAAGACACTCTTGGCCTTGAGGTCCATTGCTTCACGGATCTTATCGTTACTGATCTCCTTGTTGCCCGATATCCTGATGCTTTCGACCTGTGGCTTCTCGACTACCTGGAAAACGAGCGACACGCCGCCCGGAACCTTGTTCGATTCAACCCGCACATCCTCGAAGATGCCGACCCGATACAGCGCCTTGACATCTTCATTTGCCCTTTCAGCGGAAAAAGGATCCCCGACCCTGCTTTTCAGAACGGGAAGCAGCGATGACGTTTCTCTCGTCACATTGCCGGTGATGGAAATATTCGTAATACTTTCGCTGTCCGCCGACAGGACTCCGGGAAAAAAGGAGGCTATCAGGACAATGACAAGAGCCCTCCCACAGCGGGAGAGTAAACCGCAACGAATCCTTCCGATTGTTTGGGTCATGAGTTTCACGGATTACCATTCTCCTGAATCCGGCCGTCCACCAGGCGGATAGTCTTGTCCATCCTGGCGGCCAGGCGCTCGTTGTGAGTTACGATGATAAGCGTCAATCCGGTTTTCTCCTGAATTCCCGCTAGGAGATCGTGGACTTCTTCGCTGGTTTTCCTGTCCAGGTTTCCGGTCGGCTCGTCCGCCATCAAGAGGGCAGGAGAAAGCACCAGTGCGCGTGCGATGGCGACTCTCTGCTGCTCGCCTCCGGAGAGCTCTCCCGGCTTGTGGGTCAAGCGGTGAGACAGACCCACATCTCCCAGCAGGGAGGAAGCCGACTCCCTGGCCTTTTCCTTCTCCATACCGCCGATAAGCGCCGGCATCATGACGTTTTCCAGCGCCGTAAACTCCGGCAGGAGGTGGTGAAACTGGAACACGAACCCGATGGACCTGTTCCGGAACGATGCCAGTTCACCGTTGCCCATCTTGAAGACATCCTCACCCCGGAACAGGACCTCTCCAGATGTCGGCCGGTCCAGGGTCCCGATCACGTGCAGCAGGGTGCTTTTCCCCGCCCCGGACGCGCCCACGAGCGCAATGGTGTCACCTTCTCCGACCGACAGGTCAATGCCGTTCAGGACATCGACGCGGGACCTTTCCGTCTGGAACGACTTGTGGAGGTTTCTCACCTCGAGGAGGCAGCTACTCATAGCGCAGAGCCTCCGCCGGAGGAAGACGGGATCCCTGCCATGACGGATAGAGCGTCGCGACAAAGGAGATAAGGATCGCCGTCAGTGAAATCAGAATCACGTCGCCGGGAACGACCTGTGAAGGGAAATGGTCCAGGTAGTAGACATCCCGGCTGAAGAGCTCGAAACCGGTCACCTTTTGGATGCCCGCGACAATCGTCTCCAGGTTGAGGGCCACCAGGAGCCCTCCCAGCACCCCGATAATCGTGCCGGCAACCCCGATAATGAGCCCCTCCAGCACGAAGATCTTCATGATGCTCCTGTTGGTGGCGCCCATTGATTTCAGGATTGCGATGTCCTTTGTCTTTTCCATCACCACCATGAACAGGGTTGAGGCAATCCCGAAGGCCGCCACGAGCACGATGAGAGTCAGGATGATAAACATGACCATCTTCTCCGTTTTCAGAGCGAAAAGGATGTTCTTGTTCATCCGCATCCAGTCCCGGGCAAAGTATTCGTAGCCGAAGCCGCGATTTATCTCCCGGGCTATCCTGTCGGCGTGATAGACGTCGGCCACCTTCAGCTGGATCCCCGTTACCGCGCTGCCGAGGCCGAGGAATTCCTGGGCCTCGTGGAGCCCCACATAGGCCAGGGTCGAGTCGTATTCGAACATTCCGGTATTGAAGATGCCCGCGACCCGGAACCGCTTCATTTTCGGCGCCATGCCGAAGGGAGTGAGATTGCCCAGCGGAGAGACGATGTTAACGGAATCGCCGAGATACAGGTTAAGGTTCTTCGCCAGTTCCTTTCCGAGAATCACCCCCGGAGGCTGCGCACCGTCGGCGCCGGTTACGGCCGTTGTTTCCAGATCCGTGAGCCGGCCCTCCACCAGGGACTTCTTCAGATTGGTCACCTGGACATCGGATTGCGGCTCGATGCCTCGCAACACCACACCGGAGACATTGGTTCCGGTGGAAAGCATGACCTGGCTGTAGACAAAGGGGGTGGCGGCAACAACCCCGGGGACTCGTTTCAGCCTGTCCATCACCCCGGCGTAGCCCTCGATCTCACCGCCGTTCTTCAACACCACGACGTGGGCATTGGTGCCCAGGATCTTTTCCTTCAGATCTTCCTCGAAACCGGTCATCACCGCCAGTACGACGATGAGCGCCAGTACTCCCAAGGCAACCCCGGCCGTTGAAATGAAGGTTATGATGGAGATAAAGGTCGATTTACGCTTTGCCCTCAGGTACCGCAGCCCGATAAGAAGCTCGTAGGACATTACTTGGTTTCTTTCCTCAACTGCGGGAACAGGATGACGTCCCGGATGGAAGGTGAATCGGTCAGGAGCATCACCAGCCTGTCGATTCCGATACCTTCTCCCGCAGCGGGCGGCATTCCGTGTTCCAGTGCGCGGATATAATCCTCGTCCATGAAATGGGCTTCCTCGTCACCCTTGTCCTTTGCCGCGACCTGCGCAAGGAACCGCTCCTTCTGATCCACCGGATCGTTGAGTTCGGAAAAGGCGTTGGCAATCTCACGGCCGGCGCAGAAAAGCTCGAACCGGTCCACAATATCCGGATCCTGGTCGTTTTTCCGGGAAAGAGGGGATACCTCGGTGGGGTAGGAGGTGATAAAGGTGGGCTGTATCAGCTTTGCTTCCGCCACTTCTTCGAATATCTCGGTAATCAGCTTGCCGTAGCCCACATCTTCCGGCAGGTCGAGTCCGATGGATTTGGCGTAGCTGTAGGCCAGGTCCCGGTCCGCCAGTGACTTTGCGTCGATGGCGCCGTATTCGAGGATGGCCTCCCTGACGGTGAGCCTCTTCCACGGCCTCTTGAAGCTGATGGTGTCCCCCTGGTAGGAAACCTCGGAGGCGCCGAGGAGTTTGTCAACCACGTGGCAGAAAAGCCCTTCGGTAAAATCCATCAGGTCATCGAACGTGGCGTAAGCCTGATAGAACTCCATCATGGTAAATTCAGGATTGTGGCGAACGGAGATACCCTCGTTCCGGAAGTTTCTGTTTATCTCGAAAACCTTCTCGAACCCTCCCACGAGGAGCCGCTTCAGATAGAGCTCCGGGGCGATGCGGAGATAGAGCTCCCTGTCCAGGGCATTATGGTAGGTGACGAAAGGCTTGGCGGTTGCTCCGCCGGGAATCGGCTGCATCATCGGCGTCTCCACCTCGAGGAAATCATGGCCGAGCATGAATTCACGGATGAGCTGGATTATCCGGGCGCGCTTGTAGAAGACGTCCTTGACTTCAGGATTGACGATCAAATCAACGTAGCGCTGGCGGTAGCGGGTTTCCACGTCCGTGAGGCCGTGGAATTTTTCCGGCAGGGGCAGCAGGGATTTGGTGAGCAGACGCACTTCGTGGGCATGGAGGGAAAGTTCGCCGGTCTTCGTGCGGAACGGGTGTCCCGTGACACCGACGATATCTCCGATATCAAGGGTTTCGAAACTGGAGAACGCCTCTTCACCCAGCGTATCCTTCCTCACATATACCTGAACGCGGCCCTTCCGGTCCTGGAGCTGCAGGAATGCAGCCTTGCCGAATGATCTGCGCGCCATGATGCGTCCCGCGATGCTCAGGACATCGGCCGGGTCCTCGACAATGGTCTCCTGGTGGCCGTATACGGCAAAAAGGTCTCCGGAGGTGTTAAGGGGCTTGAAATCATTGGGGTACGGGTTAATCCCCGACGCCCACAACGCATTAACTTTTCTTCGACGCTGCAATAACAGTTCGCTGAGCTCTTCCAATAGTCACAAACCTTTCTGAACAAGTACGAATAGCGGTTCAAGCGCGCTTAATAAACCGGCAAATTAACCCATTTCATGCCGTTAATCAAGCAAAAACCCGAAGAAGCTTCCTGGCGCCCGGCGGAACGTCACGACTGCTTGCCGATCACGAGCGCCAGCGACTCACCGGTGCGGCAGCCGTTGAAATGCGTTCTCCCAAGGTACTCTCCCTGCCAGTAGCCGCAGGCCTCACCCGCGGGAAGGCCCTTTCCGGAAGAGTTCGAAATGGTGAAGGAAATGAAGGAAACAGGGCCCTTGGTGAGAGTCTCCTGCGACAGGGGCAAACGGAAAGAGGCAATGGCGGCAAGGTCGGCTGAGACCGGGAACGCAACCGGTTCGACGCCGAAGGCGTCCGCCATGGCGAGAGGAACAACGGAAACGGACGCGGAACGGGCGACGGGCGGCAGTTTGGCGCGCATGATTGTTTCAGCGGCGCCGCTCCCGGAAAGGCGGAAATCGTACCAGGGAGTCCACGAGAGATCGGAGACGAGAAAGGAGACGCGAACCCTGCCGTCGGGACGGGACAGCCAGACACGAGCGGTTGACCCTGCGTCGGACGCCTTTCGCACGGCGGCCAGCCGTGCCTCCACGCCGGCAAATTCCTTTTCGGCCTTTCTCCGGGAGGCATGAACCGATTCCAGTTGGGCAACGGCGAAATCGGTTCCCTTGCGGACCGTCTCAAGAGGCTCCGGGTTATTCTTGGTTTTTCGCAGCGCCCTGCTGCTTTGGGATTTAACGGCCGACTTGAAGAGGGCTTCCCGCTCCTCAAGCACCTTCAACCGGTCCAGCAAGGATGCCCTGCGCTCCTCCAGGGAAGCCGTTTCCTTGTCATGACGCCGCTCCGGCGGGACAGGAGCGACCTGGACCCGCAGAACCGAAACATCGCCGACCGGCTTGATCCGGAGAGAATCAGGGAGGACCTTCGCGGGCAACGGCGCCTCCAGATATCCCTTCCGGGCGACGAGTTCTCTTTCGATTCGCGCACCGTCGAGAAAGAGGACCAGAGATTCCGTTCCGGCGAACACCGGGACACCGGACATGAGAAGGATGAAGGCGCCAAGAAGAATTTTCATTTTTCCCCCCGAACCGCGTATTCACTCCATCGGCTCTTCGATTCCGCCCAACCGAAGGATCGCGTCCCACTCGTTCTCCGAAACCGGCTGGATGGAGAGCCTGCTTCGGCGGACCAGTTCCATTCCGGAAAGGGCCGGATGCCCCTTAATCTCCTCAAGGGAAACCTCGCGGCGGAAACGCCTGCCGAACCGAACGTCGACCATGAACCAGATCGGAGCGTCCCTGGTGCTGCGCGGATCGAAATGCTCGTTCTCCGGGTCGAGCGCCGTCCAGTCCGGGTATCCGCCCCGAACGACCTCAGCGGTTCCCACAATGGCGGGGCGCGCAATGTTGCTGTGGTAAAAGAGCACACTGTCACCCGGTTTCACCTCGTCCCGCAGGAAGTTCCGGGCCTGGAAATTCCGCACTCCGTCCCAGTGTTCCGTACCTTCAGGCCGTTTCTCCAGGTCATCGAATGAAAAACAGGACGGTTCAGACTTGAACAGCCAGTATCGTCGTTCACGTGTCACGGCATACCCCCTGGAATCGGGAAACAATCGAGAAAGCCGCGACTTTCAGGAAAGGAGGTGAACAAACAGGCCGCTTCGAAGCTTCGGCTCGAACCAGGTTGATTTTGGCGGCATTATCTTGCCGGCATCGGCCAGGGCCATCAACTCTCCAAGGGACGTTGGGTGGAGGGAAAAGGCGACCTGAAACTCTCCGCTGTCCACCAACCGCACCAGCTCCTCATTCCCCCGGCTGCCCCCGATAAAGTGGATGCGTTGGTCGGTGCGGGGATTGCGCACCGCGAGGATGGGGCTGAGAAGATGATCCTGGAGGATGGAGACATCCAGCCTGCCGACCGCGTCGCTCTCGTCGAAAGTGGACGGCTTCGCCGCGAGGGCGTACCATTTCCCCTTCAGGTACATGCCGAAGCGATGGCGGGAACCGGGTGTCACGGGCTCGGCAACCGGCGTTATGTCAAACCGCTTTCCCACAAGGTTGATGAATTCCGCTATGGTATGTCCGTTCAGATCCCGTACGGCCCGATTGTACGCCATGACGTTCATCTGGTGATCGGGGAAAATGACGCTGAGGAAAAAATTGTACTCCTCCCGGCCGCTATGGCCGGGATTGGCATTCATCCTCAGATCGCGAACCCTGCTCGCCGCCGCGCTCCGGTGATGACCGTCGGCCACGTACAGGGTATCGATTGCCGCAAACTCCCGGCTCAGGCGGTTGATTACCTCCCGGTCGGCAACCTCCCACACCGTATGGGTGATGGCGTCGTCTCCCGTGAAATCGAAAATGGGCTCACCTTCAGTCAGTTCATCAACCAGGGCATTGATGGAGGGACGGTTCCGGTAGACATAGAAGACGGGCTCGTCATTGGCGTCCAGACAGTCGATGTGCCGGACGCGGTCCTCCTCCTTGTCCGCGCGGGTATGTTCGTGCTTCCTGATCACGCCCCCCTGGTAATCATCAACGCTCGCGCACGCCACGAGGCCGGTCTGTATGACCGCGCCCATTTTCTGACGATAGACATAGTATCTCTCCTCGTCATCCTGTGCCAGGAGGCCTTCCGCGATAAACCGGTCGAGGTTCTCCCGGCCCTTCCGATAGACGGACTCGTCATGGGGGTCCAGTTCCGGTGAAAGGTCGATTTCGGGCCTGGAGATGTGAAGAAAGCTGAGCGGGTTTCCCTCCGCCATCCCGCGCGCCTCGTCGACATTCATCACGTCGTAGGGAAGCGCGGCCACACGATACGCCAGATCTCGAGCAGGGCGCAATGCCCTGAAAGGTTTTATCAGTGCCATACATTCCTTTCCGTTGTCATACTATCTTTTGCTGCTAGAAATATCTTCGCGCACCCACGTATCTTTTGGAGAAGCCGTTCCCCTGCAGGGAGGATATCTTGATCTCATCCCCCCGCCGCGGGGCATGAACGAAGTTGTTGTTCCCCACATAGATTCCCACATGGTTTATTTTCTGCTCGGACGAACCGAAGAAAACCAGATCGCCGTCGGTGAGTTCATCCCTGTCGACACCACGACCCACCTTGAATTGCTCGCCGGAGGTGCGGGGGATATTGACCCCGCAGAGATTGTAGACCGCCCGGACAAACCCGCTGCAGTCCATCCCTTCCACGACGGTGTTCCCGCCCCAGAGATAGGGAATGCCGATAAAACGCTCGGCTGTCCGCGCCGCGATACTCCCCATGTCGTTCCGCGCCGTCCCGGTTGACGGGGTATCACGACGCCGGGGAGGCTCCGGCTTCGCAGGCTGGGGAAGGGCGCCTTTCAACGGCGGCGCTATGAAATAGGCCTCGATCCCCTGTTCCTCGGCCACCTTCTTCGCAGTCCGTTGCGCGGCCCTGCGTGTGGGGAAGTCTCCGAACCGAACCGCGAACAGACCGTTTTCCTTCTTGAAATAGAAAGCCTCGATCCCCTGATCCTGCAACTTGGCAGTGAGACGCTCGGCATTCCCGACCTCCGCGAAGGCGCCCACCTGGATGGAATAGCCCAGCTTGGAGATGGCCGCGACCGGCGAGGCGCAACCGGCGCCGGCCGCTGACAGGATCAGGATACAGGAGAGAATGCATATCTTCAGGGCCGTCATTGCGCGTCCTCCTGCACGTTTCTTCGCACTCCCATGAGAAAGGCGACGATGAATTCTTCGATGTCACCGTCCAGAACCGCGTCCGTATTGCCGGTTTCCACACCGGTCCTCAGATCCTTTACCATGCGATAGGGATGGAGGACATAGGAACGGATCTGGCTTCCCCAGCCGATATCCTTTTTCTCTCCCCCCAGCTCGGAGGCCTTGGCGGCCCGCTCTTCCAGTTCCTTTTCATACAGCTTGGCGCGCAGGACCCTCATGGCGGTGGCCTTGTTCATGTGCTGGCTCCGCTCGCTCTGGCAGGCGGCAACGATCCCAGTCGGGATATGGGTGATTCTCACCGCGGAGTCGGTCACGTTGACGTGCTGCCCCCCGGCGCCGCTGGAGCGGTACGTGTCGATTCTGAGGTCCGAGTCCGCTATCTTCACCTCGATGTCATCGTCAATCTCGGGAAACACGAACACCGACGCGAACGATGTGTGACGGCGGGCGTTGTTGTCAAAGGGCGACAGGCGCACCAGCCGGTGTATCCCTGCCTCGGCTTTCAGGTAGCCGTAGCTGTACTCGCCGTCCACCGTGAAGGTAACCCCCTTGATGCCCGTTTCGTCGCCGGGTTGGGAATCGGTGATCTCCGTCTTCCACCCTCTTTTCTCACAGTAGCGAAGATACATGCGCTGCAGCATCTCGGCCCAGTCCTGGGCCTCGGTTCCGCCGGCGCCGGCCGTTATGGTGAAGAAACAGGAGTTTCTGTCGTGGGGGCCGGAAAGCATCTTCCCGAATTCGGCCTTGGCAATGCCCTCCTCAACCTGATCGTTCAGCGACCGGACCTCGGCCAGGGTCGCCTCGTCCTCGGCCTCGCTCCCCAGTTCGATGAGTATCCTGACATCATCCAGTTGCCGTCGCAGCCGGTCCCACCCGTCGATGGTCTTTTCCAGGCCGGTCCGCTCCCGGAGCACCTTCTGCGCGGCATCACCGTCATCCCAGAACCCGGGTTGCGCGATGCGGGCTTCCAGTTCCTGGATATCCTCCCTCTTGCGATCTATTTCAAAGAGACCCCCGAAGCGCGCTGAGGCGTTCCTCGAAATTCTCTACGCGGGCTGTTTCTTCTCGGTACATTTACTTGCTCCTTTTCTTTTTCTGATTGTCACGTCCCCAGCGAACCGGCAGTTTGCGGAAACCCGCAGCGGCAACCAAAACCGCCATACCAAGGCAGAGAAACGCGAATGCGTCGCCGAAACGGGTATAGAGCGTACCGCCGGTTCCCTGGCGCACGACTCCGTTCAGAAACGCTTCTTCGAACAGGCCGGTCTTGCCGGTGATCCGCCCGTTCTCATCAATGATAGCCGTTATCCCGGTGTTGGCTGCCCTGAGCAGGGGGACACGGTTCTCGACCGCCCGGAAAACCGCCATGGAAAGGTGCTGGTACGGCGCCGAAGACCGACCGTACCAGGCATCGTTGGTGATATTTACCAGCACACGGGCTCCCGAACGGACGTACCGCCTCGACAACTCGGGGAATATCCCTTCGAAACAGACCAGGACGCCGATCTTTCCCTTGCCCGGATCGAGAGGGGTTATTTCATGACCGGGAGAGAAGTCCCCCACTCCCACCACCAGTTTATGAACAAAGGGGAGGAGCTTTGCAAAGGGGACATACTCACCGAAGGGCACCAGGTGCATCTTGTCGCTTCGGCCCAGTACCGCGCCGGTGGGCGAAACCAGATACGCGCTGTTGTAAAACTTTCGCCTGCCCCCGCCGTCCTCGTAGGCGGGGCTGCCGAAGACGATGGGGCTCTTCACCTGACCGGCAAGGGCTGTGACGCGGGACGACGGCTCTCCCCCTTCCTGGAAGAAGAACGGGGCTGCGCTTTCAGGCCATACCACCAGGTCGACGCCCTCTCCGGCCGCCTGCCGGGTCAGCCGCTCATAGATGGTGAGGGTAGCCTCCAGGAATGCCGGGTCCCACTTTATTCCCTGGTCGATGTTACCCTGGACAAGAGAGACCTTCAGCGGAGTCCCGATCGCCGGGCGGCGCATTCCATGGAGGCCGTACGCGAGCACGGATACCAGGAGAAGGAGAAGAACGGCCGCGCTCCGGACAGGATACCCAGCCTCTTCCTCTTTTTTCGAAAACCCTTTCAGAGCAAGATACAGGACAACATTGGCCAGGGCAATCAAGAAACTGATCCCGTACACGCCCGCGATGTCGGCGACCTGAATGAGCGGCAACAGCCGGTACTGGGAGTAGCCGAGACTGGCCCACGGAAATCCGGTCAAAAGGAAGGAACGGACGTATTCCAGCCCGACCCAGACGAACGGAAAAGACAGGACCGAGGGGATTCCCTTTTCCTCGCCGCGACGCACCAGGTAGAAGACGACCCAGAAGAAGGCGGCAAGATACGTCACCAGGATCAGGTACACGCAGATGCTCACCGGAAGGGGAAGTTTGCCGTACGTGGTGACAACGATGTTGATCCAGTAGAGAATCCCGCCGTAGGACACAAGGCCGGCGACAAATCCCAGTTTTCCGGCTTTCCGGGCACTCTTCCGCCCGCAGGCCAGAAAGAGGGGCACGAATGCGAACCAGGCAAGAAAAGACAAACCGGTTTTGGGAAACGACAGCGCCAGCAGCACTCCGGAAAGGGCGGCAAGAAGATAGTCGCGTCGCGTCGCCGACTGGAAACCGGGCATCTTGAAGCGTGAGTAGTCCACTAGCTCTCCCCCCCCGCCGCGGCGCCCTTCCGTGCAATCCTCACCCTGCGGATCTTTCGTTCATCCGCATCCAGGACGGTCATGTGAATATCGTTCGTCTCGACCTCTTCACCGGAACGCGGAATCTTGCCCGTCAGATGAAAGATGAGTCCGCCGACGGTGTCGAACATTTCCCGCTCCACCTCTATCCCGAAATACTGTTCAAGCTCTTCGATGGAGAGGCGGGCATCCACGACGATGGCGCCGTCGGGCTGGGACAGGAGCCACTCTTCCTCCGCATCGTATTCATCCTGGATGTCGCCGACAATCTGCTCCAGCAGGTCCTCGATCGTCACGATACCGGATGTGCCGCCGTACTCGTCGATGACCACGGCCATATGGACCCGCTTCCGTTTGAACTCCTGAAGGAGCTCTTCAAGGTTCTTCGTCTCGGGGATATAGTAGGGAACCCTCAGTATCTTCCTCAGGTCAAAGGACGAATCGTCAACACCCCAGCATTTCAGGAGATCCTTCGCATACAGCAGTCCGATAATGTTGTCCACGGTATCTTCGTAGACAGGAAGCCGGGAATGCCCGCAGCCGATTATCTTTGAAAGGACGTCCTGAATGGTATCGGTGCTGTCGATGCATGCCACATCGGTCCGGGGAACCATTATTTCCCGGACAACCGTCTCGCGGAGATGGAAGATCGACTGGATCATCTCGTTTTCCCGGGAATTGATAAGCCCTTCCTCTTCCCCCGCGGTAATAATCTCGTGAAGTTCTTCCTCGGTTATTTTCCTGCGGCCGGATACGAACCTACCAAGGATCTCCCACAAACCAGACTTTTTCCTGCTACGGGATCCCTCTTCCAAAGCGTCAGATCCTCCGTTGAATAGTAGCGACCGGCCAGGCCCGCCCGGTCTGATTCCGGGAAAGCCGGCGAGACGCGTTTCGGTCCAAATTTTTCATTTCAGAGTGACAAAGACAAGGAGCACCGCCACGGTGACGGATATTCCGAACAACGCCCCCATCAGAACTTCGCGAAACGTATGAAGACGCAGGGCAATGCGGGAAGTGCTCACCATGATAGCCAGCGTCACCGTCAGGAGAGAGCTGACGGAATCCTTTGTGGTCAGCGAAACGATCGTCGCGATTGCAAAGGCCACGGCGGAATGGCCGCTCACGCTCCCGCCTTCCAGGGGAGTCCCTTTCCCGGCCACGGTCTTCAATATCACAACGGAGATGATCACACACAAGATGGCGACGAGGGCGCCCACCTCCGTCGGTGTCCCGACCATTGCCAAAGCCTCCTTGTAGGGGGGGAAGATATAGCGCGAGAGAATCAGATATCCCATGACCGCCGCGCCGATGGCGGCAATCAGAACCGCCCCGGCGGCCACGTCCTTGGCATGCTTGGCAAGGGGATGATAGCCCGGAGAAACGATATCCACGCACAGTTCGACGGCGGTGTTCATCAATTCCGCGAACAGGACAAAGGATACGGAGATCACCAGCAGAATGAATTCCAGGCTGGAGACGTCAAGAAACAGGACGGCGGCCAGAATCACCAGCGCGGCCAGAAAGTGGTTGCGCATGTGCCTCTGGCTTTTTGCCGCGTACAGGATCCCTTCCAGTGCGAAGTTGATGGAATCCGTATATCGGGTCGACTTCGGAGGGCCTTCGGGCGACGAATTCACCGGCGCCACCTAGAGGAGACCCTCACGCTTCAGAAGGGTAAACAGCTTCCGTTGCGCCCGCTCCATTCTCCGGGCCTCCTCGTCGCCCGACCTCTCGTGATCATGGCCGGTCACATGGAGGATGCCATGAAGAAGAAGGAAACCGATTCGTTCCGCAAGGGATATCCCCTCTTCATCCGCCTCACGCCGGGCCGTATCCACGGAGATTACCACATCGCCGAGAAGATGGGGGTTTACTCCCGCGAAATCCCCTTCGCCCATGGAAAATGACAGTACATTGGTGGATTTGTCGATTCCGCGATATTCACGGTTGAGACGGCGCATGGTCCTGTCGCCCACGAAGGTTACCGACAGCTCGCTATCGGTGAATCCCAAGGCGCTTAAGGTCCTCAGCGCCTGATTTCTTATCCTCTTCGCCTCGATTGGATGCCGCCTTTGTCTGTTCCCGATCACTATCCTCAACGGGTCTTTTCCCTCCATACACCTTGAATGCCGGCTCTGGGTAGTCAATCCGGTGATGATAAATCCCGGAGAGAATCCGATTGAAGCTCTTTGCGATATCGTGCAGGTTTTTCAGGGTAAGCTCGCATTCCTCCAACTGACCGTCAATAAAAATGTTGTTGATGATCTTCTGCACCATACCCTGGATACGTGCGGGCGTGGGGTCCGTCAGGGTCTTGGAGGCCGCCTCCACGCAATCGGCCAGCATGACGAGCCCGGCCTCACGGGTCTGGGGTTTGGGTCCGGGATAGCGAAAATCCCGCTCATCGACATTTTTCGCGTCCGCATCGTCCCCACCCTTCGCCTTCTGGTAGAAGTAGCTGATAAGGGCTGTGCCGTGATGCTGCCGGATGATATCGATAATCGGCACTCCCAGTCTCTTCTCCCTGGCCAGTTCGACCCCCTCTTTCACATGGGCGATGAGGATAAGCGCGCTCATGTTCGGCGACAGCTTGTCGTGACGGTTCTCGCCGGAACTCATGTTCTCGATGAAGTAGAGGGGTTTGCTGATCTTGCCGATATCGTGGTAATAGGCCGCGACTCTCGCCATGAGCGGATTGGCGTGAATTGCCTCCGCCGCCGCCTCGACCATGGTGCCGACCAGGATGCTGTGATGGTAGGTGCCGGGAGCGCGAATCATAAGCTCACGCAGCACGGGGGAATTGAGACTCGCCAGCTCCAGAAGCTTGATGTCGGTCGTGTAATGAAATACGTTTTCGATGACGGGAACGGTTCCCGCCACGATGACGGCGTTGACCATCCCTCCAACCAGGGCGAAAATGATAATATAAAGCGACTGAGAGGTAAAGAGATTATCGGTGAGGATCTGATAGGGAATGGCAAGCGCAAGGTTTGCGACGCTGACCTTCAGACCGGCCGTGTAGATGGTGCCGCGGTATTGACATTGCCTCACGCCGTGGGCGCCGATAATTCCTCCCAACAGGGCGTAGACGACCACGGGAAGGCTGTTGTTGAACATCATCCCCAGAAGGGGCGCGCTCACTGCGCAATATACGAGAGCCACCTCGGAATTGAGGATGATCCTCACCAGCATGGCGCCGGCGGCAAAGGGAAACAGGTAGAAATAATTTTCGGTATCTATCCAGGGAAACAGGATTCCCATGGCAGTCGAAATAGTGTAGGAAATCTTGAGAATGAGAAAAAACCCGACCGTCAGCATCGCCAGGAGCAACAAGTCCTTGCTCGTCGGATTGAACTTGCGGATGTTTTTTCGTGCGAACCGATAGGGAAAAGAAAAAAGGACGAGGATCAACCCGAAGACCCCGATACCCATGAGGAGCTTGTTCACGCCACGGCCGACCTCGAAGATCTTGTTCAGCTTGAGCGCTTGCGCTTCGGTAATCCGCTCACCTTCACGGACAATCATCTCCCCCCGTTTGATCTGATGCACAACCGGACGGATCGAATTCCTCGCTTCCCGTCGCTTTGCTTCCGTGGCGGCCGGATTCGGCGTGAGGTTCGGCTGAAACGCCTTGAGAAGCAGGGCATTGATTGCCCCGTACTGATTACGGTCGGCAACGGGAATACGCCCGGCTTGAACGAGCCCGGCAACATCTTTCAGGTCGATGGCGGATGTGGTCGCGTCCCCTGCCCCAACCAGGCTCCCGTTTACACTGTCATAGAGAAGGACACCGCGTGAACGATCCGCGGAATAGACAGTCCTGTCGGCGACCACCTTGTTTTTGTACACCGTCTCGGCCAGATGGCCGATTTCCGCCAGAAGCGCACGGAAATTACGAATTTTCACCAGCGCCGACAACTCGGCGGACGAAACTTCGAAACCGAGGATACCGGAGACGGCCCCCCTCAAGGTCTCCGTATCGTACTCCCCTTTGCTTCGCGCATCCATGACCCCGGCAAAGGCCCTCGAGAATCGCTTTTTTATCTCATCGGCCTTTGCGGGTTGATACACGTAAACACTTGGTACCGCTCTCTCCGCCTCGGACCGGATTTTCTCCGTCTGAGCCGCGTCTTCCAGGAGGTAGCTCTGTGTCGCCTTGATATCAGTCGGCGCGATGTCGCCGGCCGCATACCGCATGGAATGAAAATGCTGGTTCGGGATTATCAGGAAGGTCAGGATAAGCGCTGTCAGGAAGAGAAGGATCGTCTCATTAAGTCTCCGGTTTCCAATGCCGGAGAATCTATCCTGGAAGGAGTTGAACAGGCGTCTGCCGCGGGCGGCAAGCAGTGTCGCGCTCTTTGTTTCCGTTCCGCCTTTTGTGGTATCTGGGGGCATACCCTGTTTCTGAAACCTCACCGGGTTACCGGGACGCTAAAAATCGTGTTAACTATAATCTTTATCTGTTGAACCGTCAACCGAAACCGTTCCCCGCTCCCGACAGACGAAAGCGCCCGGTTGAATGGTTTTCATTTTGGTTAAAATATGTTATAAGCTCAATAATTTCCAAGAAGCTGTAAACCCTGAGCAAAGGAGACGAATATGGATACAATCGCTGATGTATATGCACGGGAGATTCTTGATTCTCGCGGTAACCCGACACTGGAAGTTGAAGTGTTTCTCGATTCGGGTGTAACGGGCAGGGCGGCCGTCCCTTCCGGAGCATCCACGGGTGAACGGGAAGCCCTGGAACTGAGGGATGGAGACGCCGGTCGCTATCTTGGAAAAGGAGTCCTCACGGCAGTCGACAACGTGAACTCGCGGATTGCCGATCAGATCATCGGCATGGACGTAACCGACCAGGCCGGTATCGATGCGCGGATGATAGAGCTGGACGGCACCGAATCCAAGAGCAGCCTCGGGGCCAATGCCATTCTGGGTGTTTCACTCGCGGTCGCCAGGGCCGCGGCCCAATCTCTCGGACTTCCCCTGTACCGGTATATCGGCGGAACGAACGCCAGGGAACTGCCGGTCCCGATGATGAATATCCTGAACGGCGGCGCACACGCCGACAACAATGTGGATATTCAGGAGTTCATGATTATGCCCGTCGGCGCAAAAACCTTTTCCGAGGCGTTGCGCATGGGAGCGGAGATATTCCATGCCCTGAAGAAAGTGCTGAAGAAAAAAGGGTACAACACCGCGGTCGGCGATGAGGGCGGATTCGCGCCGAACCTCGGTTCCAACGAAGAGGCTCTCCAGGTCATCGTCGAGGCGATCAGCGCGGCCGGATACACGCCTGGAGACGACGTGCTCCTGGCTCTGGACGTTGCGGCATCCGAGCTTTTCAAGGATGAACACTATGTGCTTGAAAACGAAAAATCTTCAAAAAAGACGCCCGAGCAACTGGTGGATTTCTACGAGGATCTCGTTGCGCGCTACCCCATTATCTCCATCGAGGACGGAATGGCGGAAAACGACTGGGACGGCTGGAAAAAACTGACCGACCGCCTGGGAGGGAAGATTCAGCTGGTCGGGGACGACCTGTTCGTCACCAACGCAAAGACCCTTCAACAGGGCATCGAACTGGGAGTTGCCAACTCCATCCTGGTCAAGCTGAACCAGATAGGCACCCTGAGCGAAACCCTGGATGCCATCGAGACGGCCAAGAGGGCCGGTTACACGGCGGTTGTCTCCCATCGCTCGGGCGAGACCGAAGACACCACTCTGGCCGATCTGGCCGTGGCGGTCAACGCCGGGCAGATAAAGACGGGTTCCCTGTGCAGGACAGACCGGGTCTGCAAATACAACCAGCTGCTGCGCATCGAGGATGAACTGGACGACACCGCCCGCTTCAAGGGAAAGAACGTTTTCTACAATCTGCGGAAATAATCAACCGGAATCCGCGGCGCTTGAACGCCGAGATGAGCGGAATGCCGGGGTTTGAACGTTGCCGACGCTGTTTCATGGCGGTTACGATGGGGGAACTTCGCCTGGCTGATTAAACCCACGGGAATGCAAAAAACCGAGGCATTCTGTGCGGGCGAAGGCGTGAAAGCGCCACGGATTCAGGATCAAGAAAGAGATAGCAGGAGAAGAGTGTCAGGTCAAAAAAGGGGCGTTCCCGCAACGGAGCGCCCCTTTTTCCATTCAAATTCCGGAAATACCCGCGGCTGGCGTCCGCGTTAAAATAGTTCAATAATTATCAATACATAATAATTTTTCGTTGCAATTTTCTCAATTCTGCTCTATACATCCCGAATTCTTTTTTCCGCAATTTCCGCTCCCTCCCCTGTCGAAGGACATCCTCATGGATGAAAAGTGGAATTTTCTCATCAAAGAAATCGGCACGCTCGATCCGCCTCCCCACTCACATTCCGGCAACTTCCCGGCGGCGGATGGAAATCCTTGCCCCCGGACATCCGGGTGTGACGTTCGGCGGCGCCTCGAAACAACGCAGGAACTGGCGCGGATCGGTGACTGGGACTATGAGGTTGCCACCGGGAAAATCCGGTGGTCACACCACATCTTCCTGCTGCTGGGAAGAGCCCCCTTTTCAGGACATCTCACTTTTGAAGAATTCCTCTTCAACTACACGTCACATGATGCGGAGCGACTTAAGAAGGCGCTCGATTCGGCGATCAGGGAAAACCAGCGCCGGGAAATCGAGGCCGAGGCCAAACTCATGAATGGTCGGAACGCACGGCATCGGCTCATACTCGTTCCAATAACCGATCACAACGGTGTCGTCACACGCGTGAACGGCTATCTTCAGGACATTTCCCACATCCCGTCGAAACATCAATCCGCTACGGCGCTTAATCATGGGGTACGATTTGTCGCGGTAAACACCAGCGATGTCGTCTTTCGCGTTTCGCTTCCCGACGGCGTCTTCGATTTCATAAGCGCGGCAATCCAGGACGTAACGGGGCACGCGCCCCTGGAGTGGTACCGGAACCCCCTGCTGATCCGCCGCATCCTGCATCCCGGCTGGCGCGGAAAATTCGACAGGGAATTCAAGAAGGTACTCCGCGGCAAGACCGAGGATTGCCATCTCTTTCCCATCCTCCACACATCCGGTGCAACCCGCTGGATTCAGCTGCGCACGACCCTGCTCCGCGACTCTCACGGGATGCTGCTCGCCATTGAAGGGATTGCCTCGGACATCACGGAGAGAAAACGGCAGGAAGGAGAACGCAAGAGGCTCATCCGGCAACTTCGGAAAGCCCTGTCCGAGGTAAAGACGCTGAGCGGCCTTCTGCCCATCTGCAGTCACTGCAAGAAAGTTCGCGACGACAAGGGCTACTGGCAGCAGATAGACTCATTCATCACGGAACACAGCGACCTGTTTTTCTCGCATGGGCTCTGTCCCGACTGCCTTGCACGGCACTACCCGGAGTATACTTCCCGCCGAGAGCCCCCTCGATAGCTCCTTCTAGACAACCCACGTCTGAAGGAACGGACCGACATACCGACAACGCCCCAAACACGCGATGTACGTCAGTTCGCCCTAAAGATGACGGACAGAAGCCGCCGAATCATCCGCGAACCTTCTACAGTCCGAAGAAACGCTTCAGTCGCTGCACATACTCAGCGCACTTCCGTACTTCTGCCATGACACGGTCGGCCTCCCGAAGACTCCGTTCGTTGGCAATCTCCCGGTGGGCGAGGATTGCGCCGAGGGCCTCCATTATCTCCGGCTTGCGCCTGATAAGGGGCTCAAGAATCTCCCGGGAGAGTTCGACGAGGGTCACCTCGCTTTCGGCCGAAACCGTTGCCTTGCGGGGCTCTCCGGTCAACAGGGACATCTCGCCGAAAACCCCGCCCTCGACAAGTTCTCCCACCTTGATCCCGTTTACCAGCGCCTGAAGCCGTCCCTTCATGACAAGAAACAGCGAATCACCCCCATCATTCTGCCGCACCACGATCTCGCCGGGACCGAACACCCGGACTCTGGCTTTTTCCGCGAGTTGCCGGACCTCGCCATCGTCGAGCATGGAAAACAGCTCCACCGACCGAATCCCGGACGCAACAGTCTCGACAGGGAAAACGAACGGGGGGGCGTACCGTGTCTCCACAACCTGTCTGTGGGGATAGGGAAAGCTGAACCCTTCCCTGGTAATGGCATACCAGATCCGCGAATAGACCCGGTCGCTCACCGCATCCCGCTCCGAATAGTCCTGGAGAAAAAACTTCAATTGGTAATCGATGCTGCTCTCGGCAAAGGTTCTGAGCCTCACCAGCGGCGAGGGATCGGCCACTACGGAATCCTCGTCCCGCAGGATCCCCAGCAGGATCCCCCTGGCCAGTTCCGGCGGGAGATCGTACCCGAGGGAAACGGTGAGGTTCACCGCAACCTTGTTGTCATCCTCCCTGTTGCCGAAGCTGGTTACGACGTTCTGCATGAGGATGCTGTTCGGAACCAGCACCAGATTATTGTCGAGGCTCCGCAGTGTGGTGTAACGGAAGCCGACGTTGAGCACCTGCCCGAAAATGTTCTTTTCATGAACAGCGATCCAGGTCCTGAGGCGCAGCAACCGGTCGATCTGAATGGAAAAGCCCGCGAGAACGTTTCCCAGGGTGCTCTGCATGGCGAACGCAACGGCCGCCGTGAGCACCGTCGTGGTTGTGACGATGGAAGAGATTTCGATATGAAATATCACCCGCAGGGAGACGATAGCGAAAAAGAGGTAGACCGCCAGGCTGAGAAGCTCGCGAACCAGCGAGGGTGTTTCCCTTTTTGAACGGTGGAAGAGATAGACATCGACAAGAAGGTAGATGACCAAGTTCGCCAAACAGAACAGAACAACCAGTCCCTGGATGCCCGTGAGGAGAGGACCGTAATGGGGGACGGCTTTCAGGTAGTTTTCCAGAAAGAGAAGAAGGAAACCGAACAGGGCAAGCTTGATGGTTATCTTCACCCTTCCCGGAGGTCCCGTTTTCCGCGCCAGACGGAAATAGAGCCATGTCACGGCGAAAAACAGGAATACCGCGGACAGCACGATGAAGTTGTTCAGGAAAATAAAATTCAGATCATCCAGGGAAAAAAAGCCGCTCCCCGGCACAGCGGCGGCCGCAAGGCAGCCGGACAGTCCGGCCCGTTCCACTTCCGTCAGGGAGCCGCGACCCCTCACCCACGGCCTTTCTTCACAACGTACCACCTCACCCTCCTGTTTCGGTTTCGAGCCGCTCCGGTAACCGCGGCGCACCCGTAAAACTTCATCTTTCCGGTCCGGGACGGCATCAGAACGAGGTCGATTCCGCGAATCTCGCCGACCTTGCCTTCTCCATCACCGGGTCCGCGGCGCTGCCCGGCATACTGCTCCTGACGTTCTCCAGCCGATCGGAGGTCGCGGGGTGTGTTTTCATCATCCCGCCGGAAGAACCTCGTCCCGTGACCGACAGACGGCTGAGAAAACTCTCCAGTGCCTTCGGGTCATACCCTGCCCGGGCAAGATACCCCAAGGATGTGCGGTCGGCGTCTTCTTCCTGGCCCCGGCCGTACCCGTTCACCACCAGCGTCTTGAAGACGTCGTCGATGGATCCCTCGAATATCCCGGTGAGACGGGCCACATCCGACGAGCCGTAGGTCTTTGCCGTTTCCGTGCCGATTATGGTAAGCGCCTCGGTCCAGCGGGATTTGGAGATTGCATCGATGCCGTCCCGGTGGTTGATGTGCGCCACTTCGTGGGCCAGGACCGCCGCCAGCTCATCCTCGGTGCGAACGGCCCGCACCATGCCCTTGGTTATAAGAATTGTCCCGCCCGGGCAGGCGAAGGCATTGATTTCGGAGCTGTCAAGCACCGCGAAATGATAGCCCCCGTAGGTATTCGGCTTCTCAGAATTGAGAGCGACGGTCCGGCCTACCAGATTGACGTATTCCGTCAGCCTGGAATTCCTGAGCAGGGGGTACGTAGCAAGAATGCGCGCCGCCACGGCGCGCCCCACATAGTATTCCTCGGAATCGGAGATGGGTCGCGACGCGACGGAAACCGCGCGCGCCGACTTGGCCGCCAGAGTGACATGTTCCGAATTCAGCCCCGAGGGAAGCGCGCCGGAAAGCCCGGCTAGATTGCATCCTGCGAGGATACAGAGCGCAGCCGCGGCAAGCGGCATGCAGGTATTCACTTTCATGGCGTTGTAAGCCCTCCCTTGCCGAGAAATGCCTGAAACGTCTCGTCAGGCGCTTGGTATCGTTCAATCTCATCCACGGAACGGTACCCCAGCCCGGGGTTCCTCCCTTTGTAGGCGGCCTCCACCTGGGGGTTGAATCCCTTGCCCGCCAGGGAAACCTCATCCGCCGACGCGCCTCCGCCTCTTCCTCCCAGCGTGCCGCTCAGGCGATACGTACCCGAGGCGAGCGCGCTCTTGTGGATGCACCCGGAAACACCGCGGAACGAGACTTTGTACCAGTCACCGCTGCGTGACAGCACGGTGAGGGGATCGTTGTACCGCACCTTCGCCCTCACCGGAGAATAAAACTTGCATTGCTGCCGCACGGCGTTTTCCTTTGTGATCACCCGCACGGTTTCGGCTGCATGGAGCAACCCCGCGCACACGAGGAAAACCGGAAGAATCAGAAGAATAGAAATGGTTCGCATGGTTACTTCTCCTTCATGGTAATGACCTGCCACCCGTCGGGCAGTCCGTTGCACGACTCCATCGATTCGCACCGGCCCCGGTACCATTCCGCGGGGCCGTCTCCGGGATCGATTTCCAGTATACGCTCGAACAGCCCGGCGGCATCCTGCCAGCGCTTCTCGTAAAACAGGGAAAGCGCCTGTCGATGAATGGTCGCCTTCTCTTCGCTGACGGCATCAGGGGTACCGGCCGCGGCCAGTATCTCAAAAACCTTCACCGGCAGCGATTTCCCCTTCACCGCCACCAGCCCCAGCTCCCGCGCCAGGAACGTCTCGCCGGTCTTCTCATAGGTATCGCCGCTGACCAGAATCCTCGTCCGGAACACCTTGTTCGCGGATTCGAGGCGGGACGCCAGATTCACCGTGTCCCCAACTACCGTATAGTCGAAGATGCGGTCGCTGCCGAGATTCCCCACCACCGCCTCACCCGAATGGATGCCGATGCGCACGGCAATCTCCGCAAGGCCCTTGCGGCGGAATTCCCGATTGATCTCGGCAAGGGCGTCCAGGCATTCAAGGGCTGCCCGGCAGGCGTTTTCCTCGTCCCGATCCGTTTCCAGGGGCGCGCCCCAGAAGGCCATGATACTGTCGCCGATGTACTTGTCGATCACCCCCTGATTGCGGATCACGACCTCGGTGAAGGCGTTGAGGAGCGTGTGGAGGATAGTGGCCGTTTCTTCCGCGGGAAGATGTTCGGCAATGGGCGTGAATCCCGCGATATCCACGAAAAAAACGGTGACCCGTCTCCGGCGGCCGCCGGGCCGGATCAGTTCGGGATTCTTCAAAAGATGCCGGACAATGGTCTCGTCCATGTACTGGGAGAACGTCCGGCGCACGAAGCGTCGCTCCTTTCCCTCCGTGGCGTAACTGTATGCGGCGGACAGGAGTGCGCTGGAAACCATCGCCGTAAGAGGAGGCGTAATCTGCAGGTACACGCCGTTCCCAAACAGGGCCGCGGGAACTCCCAGCGCAAGGACAGTCGCGCCGGTGATGAACGCCAGGTTGGCGGACAGGGAAAAATGGGTCAGAATGAAATAGCTGACCGCCAGACAGATCACCAGCATGAACAGCACGACACAGACACGGGGCAGCGGGGTCATCCAGTTCCGGTGGAGCAGGTTGTCCAGTGCGGTGGCGTGGACCAGCGCCCCGCTGGAGATGGAGGAAACCGCTGTAGGCTTCAGGTCGTAGAGCCCAGCCGCGGTCAGGCCGATTAAGACTTTTTTCCCCTTGAAGAAGGACCTGTCAAGGGACGGCTTCCTTCCTTCCTGTTCATCTACGAAAGACTGGATGAGCGTTACGGCCGACAGGAGCGGGAACGGACGCTCGGAGCGGTAGAACCGGAGAAGGAGCCTGCCGTCAACCAAGGGAAGGCGCGTTCCGGCCGCCGTGAAACCGTCGTTCCCGAAGGAGGCCTTTCCCGTTGAAAGGAGATGGCCCAGGACAAAGTGCGGAATATTCCTGCCGAGCACCTCGAAATTCAGGGGAACACCCCGGTAGACGCCGTCCGCATCCGGCTTGATCATCACGTTCCCGGCGCCCTTGCATGAGTTCCGGATCTCGGGTATGGGAAGGAGCGCCGATCGATAGTCAAGACCGGTCCGCGGCGCATTCGGCGGCAACGCGATTCCCGCGAGGAAACCCATGGCTGAACGATCGGCCGCGGATGGGTTCTGCGAGAGAAAAACGGGGAGATAGACGTTGCCGGCCTTTTTCAGTGCCCGGGCAAGCAAGGCATCGTCCTCGACACCGTACGCGGAAGGCTCGGTGGTCAGGACATCGAAGAATACCGCGTCCGCACGGGACAGGAAATCGAAAATCGGCGCATACATCTGCCTCGGCCACGGCCAGGTAATCGACTGATCGCTCAGGGCATCGATGCTCCGCTGATCGACGGCGACGATGACGATATCCCCGCCGGACGCCCCTGGATTCAGGTTCCGGGAAAAGAGGTCGTACGCCTTGAGCTCGAAACCGCCGAGCAACCCGGAAAGATACAGCGCCAGGGACAGAGCGAACGAGACGGCGGAGATTATCAGCGTCTTGCGCAATCCGTCTCCGATACCGGCCATACAGCGTTTCTCCTCGAAAAACTTCTCTCTGCGCAGCTGTTCAGGCAATCAGACTGAAGGCTGAAAAAAAATCTCATCGTATCACATGGACTCTGATGGTCCTGAAAAAAAAGCGATTTGAACGGGATTGTGGCGGCTGAAAATGGGTTGTGAACACCTTCAGCCTTCAGTCTTCAGCCGTAACAGTTTCCTTACACCTCGAATGACATGCCGTCCTTCAACAGGATGAGCCCGGGAATACCGAGTTCGCCCAATTCCCGTTCAATGGCGGTGAGATGACGGGGTTTCGGGTGGGTCACGAAAATCCTCGGCGGCGGACGGGATGGCTTTTCCATCTCCCGCGCCAGGAGCCGGGGGGTGAGATGACCGGCGGCGCGGGCCAGCTTTTCCATGGCATTGGGAAACGACACCTCGACTATCAGCGCATCGACGCCGTCCGCCATGCTCCAGACGCGCTCCGTCGGACCGGTATCTCCGGTATAGAGCAATGCGCTGTCTCCCTGGCGGACAAGGATCCCAGCCGCCGGAACGCAATGGTGAACCGGGCAGAGAGTAATGCGGCAGTCTCCCCAGCAGAGAACCTGCTCAGGCTCCATTTCCAGGAAATCGAGCACCGCCTCTTCCTCGGAAGGGATTGCGCTGAAATCTGGCCAGATGGCGTTGTTGAGCAGGTGGCGGCGCAGATCCCCGAGGACCTGGGGAAGACCGGCGATAATCACGGTGCGCCGGGCGCCGGCAATCGCCAGGTTGTCGGCAAGGGAGGGTATCCCCCGCACGTGGTCCAGGTGGGCATGCGTTATCACCGCCAGTTCGATCTCTTCCTGCTCTTTCTGATGGAGAACCGCGCCGACCGTGCCAGCATCCAGAAGAATACGGCCGTTGACGAGAAAGGCGGGGGGATTGAATCCGGGCATCTCGGCACCGGAGCAGCCCAGCACACGGACCTTCACAGCATTCCCTCCCCATGGGCACGGAGAAACGCATCGACCACGACCGGGTCGAACTGTCGCCCGCTGCAGCGGGAAAGATCGGCAAACGCCCGGTCAAAGGTGAGCGCCTTGCGATACGGGCGATCGGTGGTCATGGCGTCAAAGGTATCGGCCACGGCGACAATGCGGGCCGCAAGCGGTATCCGATCGCCACTGATCCTGTCCGGATACCCGCTGCCGTCATACATCTCGTGGTGGGCCTTCACCCCGGCCATCACCGGTTGCAGGCCCTTCACATGGCTGAGAATCTCGGCGCCGTACCCGGCATGGCGGACCATGGAGGCATATTCGCTCTCGTCCAGTTTCCCCTCCTTGAGCAGCACGTTGTCTCTGACGCCAATCTTGCCGATATCATGGAGAATCGCGACAAGCGTCAGAATCTCCATCTCACCGGCGTCGAGCCCCAGCACCCTTCCGATTGCTACACTGTACGTGCTCACCCTTTTCGTGTGGCCGCCGGTGTAGGGATCCCGTTTTTCAAGGGAGTCGGCAAGCGACAGTGCCGTGCCAAAGAATGTCTCCCGCAACTGCTCGTACAAATTGGAATTTTCCACGGCAATGGCAACCTGGTTCGAGAATGCGAGGAGCAGCGGAAGGTCCTCTTCCCCGAACCTTCCTTCCCGTTTATTGATAACCTCCAGCACGCCGAGGATCCGATCCCTGAATCTGACCGGCACGCAGATCATATCCCTTGTGACGAACCGGCTCTTCTCGTCCGCTGCCCGGTAGAAACGAGGATCGCCGTACACATCATCGATGATGAGCGGTTCGCCGTTGAGCGCGACCCAACCGGCGATTCCCTCGCCGAATCTGAGCCGGATCTCTTTCAGGAGATTTCCCTTATCGCCGAGGGCCACCTCGAAGAAAAGTTCGTCCTTTTCCCGGTCCACCAGAAGGAGGCTCGCGGCCTCGGCATTCATCAGCTGCTTTGCCGCCTTCATGGCCCGCTTCCGGATTTCCCTGCCGTCAAGGGTGGAGTTGATAAGCGCCGACAGTTCCATCAGCGCATAGAGCCTGCCGGAATCCATCACCGTATTGTCCGCCATGCCGTTCCCCACCCCCATGGAATTCTCTGTGATTCCCACCCTGTCAGGCTGCGGCGTCGCAACGCCCCGGCCGTATCATATCAGGTTTTTTATCTTCATCTCCGCCTTGAGCCAGGCATATGCCACCGGCGCGGCGACCAGGCCGGCAACGCCGAAGAAAGCCTCCAGGGCCAGCATGGCGCAGAGCAGCTCCCATGCCCGCGCATGTACCTCTCCGCCGACTATCTTGGCGTTGGTGAAATACTCCAGCTTGTGGATGCCGACGAGAAACAGAAGCGACGCCAGGGCCACACCCGGCGAGATGCCGAGACTTATCAGAACGATAGCCGTATTGGAGATCAGGTTTCCGACAACGGGAAGGAGTCCGGCAACAAAGGTCAGGGGAAGAATGACGGTCAGGAGCGGCATGGAAATGCCGCACATCGGCAGAACGACCATGAGATACAGCGCCGTAAGGAGGCTATTGAGGGCGGAAATCTTGACCTGTGCGAACACCACCTTGTCAAAGGCATTGGAGAGCGCCTGGGACCGTGCATAGAGTGCGGCGGTAAGGGGTGGCCACTTGGAGCTGTCGCTGAATTGATGGAGGGCCGTCAGTCCTCCGATCACCATGCCGAAGAGGACGTGAACGAGTGTCTTCGCCCCCGCTATCCCCACGGACGATATTTTCTGACCGTGCTCGCGCATCATTCCGGCAATCTGGGCGTGCAGTTCATCCACCGTGGCGGGCAGATACACTGCAACGGTGGGAGGAACGGCTCGACGCAGTCTTTCCAGCGTTTCCGCGGCCGCATCGAGCAGGGCGCCCATGCCGCCATTGCCGTTCAGAAACGACCAGAGACCGAGGCTGGAACCGATCAGGCCGAGAATGACCAGAACGGCCAGAGCAGCCAGGGCGATCTCATGGGCCCAGCCGCCCCAGTTCCGCGGCAACCGCCGGGCAAGCTTGACGGTCAGTACATGGACGGCCAGACCGGCGAAAACCGCCGGGAGCAGATGGAAGCGAAGCACCAGGAAAAAGGAGACCCCCGCGAGAATATAACTGGCGATAACCGGTCCGGGCATCATCGGTGTTTCCAGCCGCAAAACGGCATTTCGGATGGGATACGACTGTTTCGTCTCAACCTACGCCTCCCGCCCCCTTCTCTCCGGCCCGCGGTATTTCCTGCCCGTGCCGTTCCGCCCCCGCAGGGGGCCGTGGGGAACCCTCACCCACCCATCAGAGCGGCGAAATCCGGTAATCATCCGGGTACGGATCAGTTCATCCAGCCGTTCCGGCTCAACAAAGTCGAATTCACCGTCAATATATTGAACAGGTATTCGCATGAGCGGTCTCCTCCTGTTTCCTTTCTCCTGAATAACCTCTCCAGGTATACGTCACACATGGGTACTGTGCCAGATGACGGGCGGACTTGGCAACAATTTCTATCACTTCGCCACCGCGGATGAAAAAATCGACGTAAAAAGACACCTCAATACAAAATTATGCTTGCAAACAAGGGAAAGATTATCTATTCTTCCAAATTCAGCCTATCGGCCCGACAGGATTCCAGGGGCGCCCCCCTGTCTGTCGGCACTGACTTCCTTATGTTTCATCGATCACTGACCCCCCTGCTTTCAGTTACGAATCCCTGAAATCGCAGCAGTAGCACACACGGTTGGCGACGATGCATCGATGTCGGTCAACTCGTGCTGCCGCCGGCACCTACGAGGGTCATCGGTTTGACCCCACGGCTGCGCATGCATATCTCTTGCCGTTGAGCCCGGCGCAAATGCGTTTCATACGCGGTTTTCACCCAGCAAACGGTGATCCTGCCTCCCGGGGCCGTGACCATCGTTTCACGGCGGAACGTACGATAGTGCTGTCCGTTTGCGCACGCCTCACTATAAGGAATCACCATGTCTTTTGCGGAACTCCAGCTGCACCCCTCAATTCTCAAGGCTATCGAAGCCCGGGGATACTCAAACCCGACACCTGTCCAGGAACAGGCCATTCCCGTGGCCATGGCGGGCCGTGACCTGATGGCCACCGCCCAGACCGGCACCGGCAAGACCGCCGCCTTTGTCCTGCCCGCGCTCCAGCGCCTGCACTCACCGCCGGTCGTGAACGGACGGGGACCGCGGATGCTGATCCTCACCCCGACACGGGAACTGGCCAACCAGATTACCGACTCCATCCGCGCCTACGGCAAGTTCATGAAGGTGCGAAGCTGCGCAATCCTCGGCGGGATGCCGTACCGGGAACAACTCCGCCTCCTTTCCCAACCGGTCGACATCGTCATCGCCACGCCGGGACGGTTGATCGACCATCTGGAAAACCGGCGCATCAACCTCGGCAGGCTCGAAATGCTGATTCTCGACGAGGCGGACCGAATGATGGACATGGGCTTCACGGAGGACGTGGACACCATCGCCGCGGCCGCGCCCGAAAACCGCCAGACCCTGATGTTCACCGCCACCCTTGACGCCACCATGGCCCGGCTTGCCCAGCGCCTGCTGAACAATCCCGAGAGGATCACGATTGCGCCCGGAAAGGCCACCCTCGACACGATTGAACAGCGGCTCCATGTGGCGGACGACCTGGAGCACAAGAACCGGCTGCTCCGGCACTTCATCTCCGACGCGTCACTCACCAAGGCTATCATCTTTTCCGCAACCAAACGGGATGCCGATGCCCTCGCCCGCGAACTCCACGAGCAGGGGCACAGGGTGGCGGCACTGCACGGAGATATGAACCAGGGCGCGCGCAACCGCACCATCGCCGACATGCGCCGGGGCAAGGTGCGGCTTCTCGTAGCGACCGACGTTGCAGCCCGCGGACTGGACGTGACCGGCATCAGCCACGTCATCAATTACGACCTTCCCAGATTCGCCGAGGACTACGTCCACCGCATCGGACGGACCGGCCGCGCGGGCGCCTCGGGTATCGCCATTTCCCTTGCCTCGATCAACGATCGGAACTACCTGGATAGAATCGAACGTTTTATCGGGCAATCGCTTCCGCACCACGTAATACCCGGTCTGGAACCGACAAGGGAACTGAGGCCTTCGCCCAAAGGACCCGGACGCCGCGCTCCGTCGGGAGGCAGGAAAAACGGCGGCTATTCCGGTTCGCGCCGCAATGAAGCAAGCAGCGGAAAAGGCGCTTCTAACGGCGCATCGCGGATCAGGAAATGGGGGGCGCCAAAAACTTCAAAGCCGGTGGCCGTGGAATACCGGGGAACCGGCGCAAACCGTCAGAGCGGCAGGGTTATCTGATACGGAAAGGGGGCAGGCCGCATGGCCCGCCCCCTTTTTACAGCTCCGCGCCCTGAAACGTTTCACTCCATTCCGGGCAACCCCACGCAGTCTGCAGTTCATCGCGGTTATGTTTCAGACAACACCTTTGCAATCGTATCCAGCACTTCGCTTTCGATAAACGGCTTCTGGATGACGGCCCGTGCGCCTACCTGCAACGAAAAGGCGATATCCTCATCACACCCCAGCGCGCTGCAGATCAACACCTTCGCCCCCCCGTCGATGGAAAGAATCTCCTTTGTGGCTTCCATGCCGTTCTTTTCCGGCATATAGATATCTATCAGCGTAATATCCGGCCGGTGAAGAGTGAACGCATCGACAGCCGCCTTCCCGTCCGCGGCTTCCGCGATTACCTCTAATCCCGCCTTCTGAAGGATATCGCGAAGCAATTTCCTGAAAAAAACCTCGTCGTCAACCACCATGACCGTAGCATGCTTACGAGATGTCTGGGTTTCCATCAAGTATCCCTCCTGACGATGGTGTAGATAGGATGAATCGGGCGATTGCCCGAGAAAACGGACTATTCCACGCACGTCAAACCGGAGTAACAATGGGCGCTAACAACGGCATGGAAACCGCGTTTTCCGGGATACTATCACAGGACGTGATTTTGCGGAACAGTGTTGTAATAAAAGAGCCTATGCGGGTTATCCTTCATCAGCTTACAGAAAAGAATCGGGAAGTCGAGAGAAAAAATGTGCGGAGGGATAACAGGAAGCACGATCTCCGGGAGGAGCATCGCCCTTGGAAGATTGCCTGCTACTTGGATACGCGTATCACATCGCCCAGGTCCGGCGGTTTCTTGGCCACGAACTCATGACGTGTCCACAGAAAGAAAAACCCTCCGCAGACAAGAGCAACCAGAATCGCGCCGATAAGCGCGTTCCTCTTCCTGTCTCTCTCCCCGGATGCCGATTGTGAGAAAGGCTTTCTCCCTTGGTCCGCGGATGGATTCTTTCCGGCAAGCTTGAGGATGATAATGGTGATGTTATCGGCGCCGCCCATTTCCTTGGCGCGTTCCATGAGCGACTCCCCCGCATCGCGGGTCGGGAGGCTGGAAAGCCGGGACGCTATATCCTCGCCTGAAACGAGCCCATGAAGGCCATCGCTGCACAGCAGTATGACATCTCCATTCTCCAGGTTGACGTGAAAGGTGTCCGGTGACGGCTCCCGTCCGCTGCCGAGCGCCTGCACGATGACATTTTTCTGCGGATGGCGCGCCGCCGCTTCGGTCGTTATCAGGCCGTCGGCAAGGAGCCTGCCGACCAGCGTGTGATCCTCCGTGATCTGACGCAGGATCCCGTCCCTGAAAAGGTATGCCCTGCTGTCGCCCACATGGCACAGGTACCCATCGTACCCGTGCAGGAGGAAGGCCGTGCAGGTCGTTGCCATGCCCCGGCAGGACGGATCCCGGTCCGCCTTCGCGACAATCTCCCGGTCCGCTTCCCGCATCGCCTCAACGAGGGCTGGTATGAATCCACGTTCCGAGGCAAAATAGGATTCACCCACCCGCGCCACCGCAGTAATGCTCGCGATTTTTCCTCCGACACCGCCGCCGACGCCGTCCGCCACGACGGCCAGAACCCCTTTGTCTCCAACAACAGCCGTATCCTCGGGAACGACCAGCAGCAGCGAATCTTCGTTCTCCTCCCGGACCAATCCCCTGTCGCTCGAGGCATACCAGTCAAACAGGGTTATCGGGACTTTCAGCATTTACGGAATCTCAGGACACTATCTCCGACCCTCACCATATCTCCGTCCTGCAACTCTTCCCTCGTCACGGCCTCGTCATTGACAAAGGTGCCGGAAGCAGTATCGAGATCGGTAATGGTCAGCTTGCCGCCCTTGATACGAACGCTTGCATGCATTCTTTCAACCTTTTCGTCCAGGAGCCTTATCGAGCAATCATCCCCTGTTCCCAGGAAGTACTGCCCTTCTTCGTCGTCCAGCCTGAATTCCTCCCAGGCGTCCGGGCCTTCTGTTACCACAAGCCATCCGAAGATGGGTTTCCTTTTTTCCCGGGGCTTGTAGACGACGGTCTTACCCAGATCCTTTTCCTGGTATATCCTGGTGACACCCACGGCGTCGATGACCCTGGTATCGCCCGATACGGCTGTCGCGCCCGGCGCCCCGTGCAGCTTCGTGTCTCCGGAAACGGGAGTAACGGCAGCGCCGCAACAGACGCAGCACGCGCTCCCCTCCGGAATTTCCGCGCCACAGGTTCTGCAGTTCATACGCTCTCCTCCCACATGTTCAGTCCTCCCGAACGGTAAAGCTCCCGCTCCGTGTTATCACCCTGTCCTCGCACCTGATGACCGTTTCCAGGGTGTAGACGCCCTGAGGTGCGTTGTCGGGCACTTCGATGAATGCGGTTACGGTCCACGTGCCGGCCTTGAAGGTCTCCACCTCCGCATCGGAGCTTGTTTTTCGCTCTTTTCCCTTGAACTTGATCTTCCGGGTAATGGTCCCCTGGACGGTAACGGCGTCGGACGGAGCGCACAGCGCATATTGCACCACATGCTGTATCTTGTCACCCGGCTCCACACGCGACGGCGTAATATCGCATTTTTCCACGTACAAGCGGGTGTCCTCCCTGGCGCAGGAGTAACGTTGCCGCGTCTGGTCGAGGGTTGAAAGAGGCTGTTCTCCGGCGCCTTTGAAGGAACCTTTGATATCAGCCAGGATAGGTTTGAGTTTCGTGCACCCCGCGGGCAGAAAACCGGCTCCGGCGGCAAACACCAGCATCGGGAACAGTAGAGATCGTCTCATTTTGATATTTTCCATTCATCCATTTCCCGCGGCTCGTCATCAGACTTCCTTGACGGTGCTTCCTTCCGGCCGGGACCGGTTTTTTTTTTGGCGATGCTCCGATCCTTTTTCTTCGCCGGGGCTGACTTCGGCGCATCGGCACGTTCCGTGACTGTTTCAACAGGCGCCGGTAGCGGCGTTGCTTCCACCTTCGGAACCGGTTCACGAACCGGCACGGAAGCCGGCGCCGAAGGGTTCGATCTGGTTACGGGGAAAACGGGCTCCCTTTTCTTCTGCATGGCCATGTAGAGGCCGATAACGAGAAGCAGCACTCCCACGCAGAGCACGACGATCAGCACAACTCTCCGGTCAAGACGGGAAACAGACCCTGTTACCAGGGAAAGGTCGAATTTCTTTGGTGCGGGGAGCGCCGCCGGAGTCTCACCGGCGCCGGATTCCGGGACAACGGCCGAGGCTCTGAGGTCCGCGGCAAAGTCGCGCGCACTCCGGTAGCGATCCTTTTTGTCCTTGGCAAGGGCCTTGAGAATAATTCTCCCTATCTCCCGAGAGACGTCTCCATGGATCTCCCAGGGAGGGATCGGACGTTCCTCGAGATGGGCCTTCATGACCTTGTATTCCGAATCGCCGCCGAAAGGTATCCTCCCGGTTACCATCTGGTACAGGGTGACGCCGACCGAGTACAGATCGGACGCTACAGTCGCCTCCTCGCCCACAATCTGCTCGGGGGACATGTACCAGAGGGTTCCGAGCCTCATGCCGGTCCTGGTCTGTCCCCGTTCACCCGCAATCTTGGCAATGCCGAAATCCATCACCTTGACCGTCCCATCTTCCAGAAACATGATATTTCCGGGCTTTATATCGCGGTGGATGATGCCACGGTTATGCATGAATTCAAGCGCGGACAGCACGCTGATACAGGTATTGACGGCATCGGGACAGCGCCCCATGCGCTTGAGCCGGGCATCCAGGGTTACGCCGGGAATGTATTCCATGACGAGAAAGAGATTGCTCCCCTCTTCAATGTAATTGAAAACATTCACCACATTGGGGTGCGATATCTTTGCCTGAATCTTTGCTTCCTTGATGAAGCGCTCTCTCATGGAAGGGTCCTGGGACAACTCCGGCGCCAGGACCTTGATGGCGACTTCCTGTTCAAGCTTGACATGCAGCCCTTTATAGACGATGCCCATACCACCCTGGCCGATTCTGTCGGTGATTCGATACGGGCCTACCTCTCTGCCGATCATGCCGCTCCCTCTATCCTGTCCTGTATCTGAAGATGGCGAAACGTCCCTTGCCGATGATGATGAGATCGCCGTCCTTCAGGGGCTCGCTCTTGATTCTATCCGTATCCGTCGAATTCAGATAGGTCCCGTTCATGGAATTCAGGTCCTTGACCATCACTTTCCCGCCTTCCATTCCTATCCAGGCATGCTCGCGGGACACGCCGTCATTATCCACCACAATCCGGTTTTTATCCGGGTCTCTTCCGATAGTTGCACCCGTCGGCGGCAGCGGAAACGAGCGACCCTCCAGCGGGCCTTCGGTACAGATCAACGACCCCGGCACTGCCACGGCCCGCGTCTGCTGGGGAACCGGCTCCGATACCGCCTTTTTCTCCCCTTTTCCTCGTTTCAACATGAAGAAAACAATTCCGCCGATGAGTACGGAGCCCAGCAGGGCGATGAGAACCGGCACAAGGGGAAAACCGCCGGAAGTGCCGGACGAAAGCTTTTCCTGGGCTGAAATCTGAAGCTTCCTCACATCGGGCTGGTTCGGCATCAGGCGGTTGACCTCGTCAATCTTGCTCAACGCCTTTGCGAAATCGGGTATCGAATACAAATCAAGGGCCTCGCTCCACAGCTTGTTGAAAAGGCTTTCCGCGCCGAGATCCGCGCCCGATGCCCGTATGAATTCCTTCGCGGTATTGGCAGGGACCAGGAAGTTGAAGCCCTGTATGGCCTGCGGGGCGCCCTGTGCCTGGGAAATGCTGATGAACGTCGCAATGCCGATGACCTCACCCCTGGAATTGAAGGCAGGCCCACCGCTGTTGCCCCAGGTGAGCGCGGCATCGGTCTGGATTACGGGAGTGCCCTTTACGTCCAGTTTCGATCCGGACACGTGTCCGCTGGTCACGGTAGAATCCAGGGTCGTCTTTTTGCTCAGATACTCGTGGGACACCACCACGCCGGGATAGCCGATGACGTAGACCGGCTCACCCAGTTGAAGGCTGCCGGAATCTCCGAGACGTACGACGGGCAACCCCCTCCCCTCAATCTTGAGGACAGCCACGTCCTTGCCCGTCTCCACCTTCTCGTCGGCCCCCGGAACGGAAATCTTTCCGGGCATTGAGCTGATGGGAGGACTGAATTCCTTGATCTCGGCCGCATAGGACTCGCCATTGGAGAGGATGACGTAAAGGTCTTTCTTGATGACAATCTTGGCGGAGGGGCGAAGTTTCTGGTACAGCTTGATCAGGATTACCTGCCGCTCCTGTTCGGTCAGCTGCCGCCCCTTGCCGTCGTCCCTGGGTACGAAATACTTAAGCAGAGTACTGACGAAGAACTGTTCCTGAAGCTTTTTCTCATTGGACTCATGGTACATCTCGACAACGTGGCCGTTCGTAACCAGGAATCCGTCCGGGCTGATGATGAACCCCGTCCCCCCGGATGTCATTGGGTCGGGCTCGAACACTTTGCGCCCTTCCGGTGTCGCGATGGAAACCTGTGCCATGCAGTTGCTGAAAATGAGAGCCACGGCGGGCTTCAGGCGAAGCAACAGTTTCTGCAACCCCGCATCCTCCTGGGCCGACGCCACCTTGGCGAAAAACGGCATGAGAACGCACGAAAGCACTACAACTGACAGAGCTAACCTCCTGGCCTTTTTCATCTCTCTCCCTCCACAGAATGATAATACAGTTCTCCTGTACCACATCGGTGAACACTGCCGCATGTTCGGCTCGCGAGCAACATAAAGACCCCTGTCTGAGCCGAAGGCAGGGGTCGTAGAGTGGCTGTTCGGCATCACGGCAGTTCCCTCTACGGAACCCATCTGTTTTGCGTCACCGGCTTACCACGGCGTTTCTGTATAATCAAATATGATAATCGCGAATTCGTGACTCCTTCACGCCTTCACCTTCGCGATTCAGGTTAATTAGTATCACACATTATCGCAAAGTCAAAAATGCCCGGGCTGCATGATATTTCAGGCAGAGCCCGCGACGATACGCTTCCACGGAGCGGGCCGCCGAGTCTCGAACATCAATTCTTCTTCCCATAGCGGGCTGCGAAAAGCATGATACACTATTCGGCAAAAGCAGCGGATGCAGGCTGGATGTACTGCGAATATTTTGATACATGGAGGAGAGACACATATGCGAAATCTACTGGGAATCATACTTGCCGGTGGGGCCGGCGAACGCCTGAAACCGTTGACCCAGGTACGGGCCAAACCAGCGGTTCCGTTCGGCGGGAAATACCGAATAGTGGATTTTGTCGTCAACAATTTCATTAATTCCGGCATTCAGAATGTGAAGATCCTCGTGCAGACGCTGTCGCAGCCCCTGATTAATCACATAAGCAGCCTCTGGCCTTCGGCTCCCGTGTACAATATTTTCGTCCAGTCCATTCCGGCGCAGAAGAGAGTGAGCGAGGACTGGTACAAAAGCACCGCTGACGCGGTCTACCAGAATCTGAATATTTTCAAGGACAACCCCAAGTACCGGCGGGTGGCGATATTTTCCGGCGACCATATCTTCAAGATGGACGTGAGTCAACTGGATTGCTATCACCAGGAGAAAGGGGCGGACTTCACGATTTCCTCCATGATCGTGAAAGCGGAGGATGCAGGGCGCTTCGGGATTCTGGAGGTTGATGAAGGCAACAGGATCATCGGGTTCGAGGAAAAGCCGAAACAGCCGAAGGAGATACCGGGGAAACCGGGTTTCTGCCTGACATCCATGGGTAACTACCTTGCCGAGATACCCGTGCTGATGGAGATGCTTCACGAAGATGCAAAAAACGAATGGTCAACCCACGATTTCGGAAAGGATGTCATTCCGTTGATGCTGAAGAAGGGCCTCCGCATGTACGCCTACGATTTCGCAGACAACAAGGTCCCCGGTGAGGATCAGATCTACTGGCGGGACGTGGGAACCATCAAATCGTTCTGGGAAGCGAACATGGACCTGGTGAGCATCAAGCCCGAACTGAACCTGTACAATGACCTGTGGCCCATCAAAACGTCGCCCGACTTCACCCCACCGGCAAAATGGGTATTGAACCAGACCCTGGTGGACAACACCATCATCAGCGGCGGGTGCATCGTCACCCGGGCCGAAATAGTCAAGTCGGTGCTCAGCCAGCGGGTGCGCGTCGAAAAGCGGGCCGTGGTCCGGGAAAGCGTCGTGTTCGCGGGAGTGACAATCGGCGAAGGGGCGCAGGTGCGCAAAACCATTATCGACAAATACGTGAACGTGCCGCCGCACGCCCGCATCGGCTTCTCCGCCGAGGAGGACGAGGCGCGGGGATTCAAGGTCTCCGACGGCGTCACCGTGGTACCGAAAAATTACGTGTTCACGTAGCCGCGCCGCAAGCGCACCGATGGAACGGATCAGCGCAAGACGACGATCCCTTCCTCAGCCGCAAACGTGAGAAAGTCGCGCGCCTCCCGGGGCGGAATCCCGAGGCGCGCGGCCACTGCACCCGCCGGAGCCGCTCCATCGAGACCCTGCAGGAGACGGTAGTACGGCTCGGCAAGGGACTCGGTGGCGACCTCCCCTTCGCGCGGATAGATGGCGGCAAACGAGCCGACCGGCCGGAGCGAAGCGTGGAGGTCCGGCAGGTCCGGCTCCCCGCTTTCCAGCAGGTCCAGGATCTCGTAGCTGAACCTCGCCAGCCGCGTCGATCCGGCAAGAGACAGGGGCAGCCGCAGAACATCGGCGCGGGCCAGGTCCCGCCGGGAGGGACGGCGGGGAGGGACGGCCATCACGGCACTCCCGTAAAAGTAATGGTAGTCCACGAAATCAAGCGCCGCGGCAAGAAGCCGCTTCACCTTCCGTTTCGCAAACATGCCTGAGAGAAACTCCCGCTGCAGCTCCCATATCTCCTCGTCCCGAAAATCCTCCTCCGAAATCTCCTTCCCGGCCTTTTCCATCAGCCAAACGCCGAATTCCTCCAGAAATGCGGACGGCTTCATGCGGAGGGCCGCAACCATGCCGTTGAACCAGGCCACGGCCTTGCCCCGGCTGTAGAACAGATCGCAGGCAACGGCAAGGCGCCGGGCAGCCGCCATATCGCCGGACGGAAAGGTCGGCGATTCCGAGAGTGTATAGGGAGGTTTTGGCAGGTGGCGGAGTCCCGACTCTCCTGCGCGGGCGGACAGGACCGTGCCGGGAAGGAGCGCGAGGGGAAAGATGTCGAGGCCGTTGGGATAGAGATGCAGGGCGAAGTCCAGTGACTCTTTGAAACGGGCCAGACTGTCCCCGGGAAGCCCGTAGATCAGGTCGAATCCGAAGGCAACGCCTTCCCGGTTGAGCAGCCCGATCTTTTCCGCGAAGGCGCGACGGTCCAGGGAGCGGCCCACCGCGCGGGCAACCGCGGTGTCGGCGGTCTGGAGGCCTATCTGCAGAGAGCAGGCGATATCGCGGAAGAGCCGCGCCTGCTCCGTATCCAGCAGCTCGCAGCGTACCTCGAAGTGAAAATGGACGCGGGGCGCTTTCTTCCGGATCAGGCGCAGGACGGCCTTGGCCCGGTTCCCGTCCAGATTGAAGGTGGAGTCGAGCGCGACAATCTGGTTGGCGCCGTGACGAACTAGGTAGTCCAGTTCCCTCTCCAAACGCTCCAGGGGATAGCGGCGCACGGTCCGATCCCCCATGCCGTCAAAGCAGAATTCGCACCCGAAAGGGCATCCCCGCGACAATTGCCAGAGAACACCGTTCGGGATATAGCGGTCGAGCACTCCCGACAGGTACGGCGAGGGGAGGGAACCGGGATCGGCCATGGGAGGCCTCCTCACCAGCTCGATCCCGTCGCCGCGTCGCCGGGCAATCCCGGCCAGGCCGTCGACGGGAACGCCTCCGGCCAGGCGTTCGACGGCTTCGGACAGTGTCACCTCCCCTTCCCCCACAACCAGGAAATCGAAAGGCGCTTCGGCCAGCACACCCGCGGGATCGGCCGTGGCCTCGGGGCCTCCGGCGAAGATGACAAGGGACGGATTCTCACGGCGAAGTCTCCGGGCAAGAGAACAGCACTCGGCCCGGTTCCAGACATACAGGGAAAAGCCGACAAAATCCGGTTTCACGCCGAGGATCGAGTTATGGATACTTTCCAGGGAGTCTCCACAGAAAAAATCAGCCAACGAGACCAGAAGCGGAAGGGTCTCCTTGTGCCGGCTGTCGAGAGCGGACTTCAGGCAGGCAGCGGCCAGGGGCACGGCCTGCGGCGAACGGAAGGCATGGATGGTGACCAGATGGAGACGCATGGGTATCTTTCATTTCAGTGACTCATCCCGTGGGACTTCACGTATAGTAGCAGCTATTCCCTTCAAAGGCACGCATCTTGCGGCGACTCGTCTCACCTATCCTGATCCCCTTGCCGCACACGGCGGGAAAGCTTCGGAATTGCACGCCGGTCGTTTGACAACGCCTTTAACTGCCTGAATATTGAACAGAATGTAACATCACCTCCACAATAGCTGTGGAAACCCTGTTGAAAAGTCTATGCCGAATAGAAAATAGTTTAATTGTTTTGGGAGGTATTGCACTTTGCCTGAAATATGGTCAAACAATATTTTTCAATAATATCAGCCATATACATAACCATACGTAATTTCAGCAGGTTATAACGCACGAGCTTATTATTGAAAACTGTTATCATTTAAGACTGTTTTTAATTGTTGATAATAGAGTAGTCTGATAGGTAAATTGTACTGAAATTAACGGAAATGATGGGTTTGACTGTTGTGTATACGACACAGCCACTTGAAGATAGGCCCGGTGAAATAAAATTGCACGCGCACCACATGGATTATCCCACCTTTCACATCGGCGCAGGATACTTCGGTCACGGGCCAATGGAAATCACTGCTTTGGATTCTTGAGGAAATTTTTGCTGTTGGGATCCCCTTCGGGCCAGAAGCGAAATACCTCCAAACCTTCCCTTTCCAGAATCGGGCCAATCCACTCAACCGGTTTGCCCGCGCTTCGATACAGCCTGTCGCAGGGAATATCCGTGTCCCGAAATCCCGTCAACTTCGCAAAGGCGTCGTACGAGACTCCAAAAACAATTTTTCCGACCCCCCGGTACATCATCGCTGAACAGCAGGTCATGCAGGGCGCGGTACTGGTGTACATCGTGCTCCGCCGGAGCATCTCGGGTGGAAGCTCTCTCTTGGCCCTGACCAGGAGGTTGATTTCCGCGTGGCGACTGAAATCATTGTCGGTATTGACCGTGTTCTCGGAAGTCAGTATAACCTTGCCATTATGGACCAGGAGGGCGCCGAACGGGTGATTGCCCTTCTTCGCGGCACTGATCGCCAGGGCGAAAGCCTGTCGGATGAAAGTTTCGTGGAGTGCCGCGGAGCCTGTTTCCCGCTCGCTTGTAACGGCTTCACGGGAGAAGTTGCCAGGCGCGGGGCCTGTATCGGTAATACGTCGCGATTCGGTTCTCCGGGGAACCGCAGACAAGGTATCTTCTGCGTAAACTCGCCCGTAACCGTATAGGAATATGAAGCATGACAGGAAAAGGCATATTTTTTTCATAGTTATGAATCACCCCAAGTGGACTTTGGCAGGCCGTTGAAAGACTACCGCCGAGGCCGTCTGCCGTGTCGTGCGGTGCTCGCGTCACCGCCTGACTGTCAATGGAAATCGAAATTGATCCACCTTACCGTCAGACATCGTTCTGAACCGTGGACAGCTATCTGCCGAGGATTCCGGCTCGTCGCTCTTGTGAAGAATAAGGGGTCTACGGTCTACCTACACATTTTCCTTTGTCAAATGTGCAGGTTTGAACCCCTTTGTTTTTTCACCGTCACTTAGCCTTTCTCGTCGCGGCTCTTCAGAACTATCCGGCATGGAATTCTGCCCATGGACGCGGCGGTGCGTGAAAAGGTGCTCCCGAAACTGGCCAGTATTCCGCGCGTTCTGGATAGGCAGCAAAGATCCACGAGGGCGTCCTTGATTGCCTGGGGATCGCCACGATTCAGTCTGGATTTTTCGTAAATGATGACTTTGTCGGGGAAGAGGTTCCTCATTGCTCCCTCTTCGGCGGGCGAGTCGGTGGCGAGAAAGAACATTGTATCCGGATTGCGGGCAATCTCCCTTTTCATCTCGAATATAAAACGCGCTGTTGGGCTTTCTTCGGCGGCCGCGGTGTTATCGGTCCTCCGAATGTGCACGCCGATGGTATGAGGTGCAAACGATGAGCAAATGTTTTCGATCTCGGCACCGATCCGTTCCACCGGCTTGAACCTGTCGAAAATCTGGATGGAATTCAACAGCCGCGTGTAGCCCTGCATGTATACGGAACGGTGTTCGCGCAATCCGGTGAAATCGTATTCTTTCGCGAAGAGTTGGCGCGCCTCTTCCAGGTAGAAAGTTCTTTCATATCTGCGATGGGTGAAAACCAGCTTGTTGATGCGCCGCAGCATATGAATCAATTCCCCTTTCGCGCCGTGCATGCCGAATGTATCCATGACGTTCAGCAACATTCGCAGCGGGTGGAGGTTCTTGAGCTTTACATCAAGATGGAATTCCGGAGTGCCGATACTTATTAACGGCCCGGCATACTTTTTGAGAAAATATCTCCTGGGTTGGACCAGATCCATGATGCCGTCCGGTATCTGAAAGAGTTCGTCAAAGCGGCAATTGAGATCGGCGTTTCTGTTCCAGACCAGGCGGATCGGCATCCGGCACCGGTGCGCGATTGACAGGACATCGTCGAGCATTCGCATGCGGTTGCATAAACCGAACAAAGGTTCAACGGTAATCATGTGTCCTCATTGATCAAATCATGCCGGCATCCGCGGCAGGAATACCGGCTGCCCGCCCCTGATATGAGCCTGCAAATGGTCGGCAGACGGCACTTTCGCATCCGCGCGCAAGATATTCGGACGTTTCTTTGCGTCCTTGACCTGAATCCGGCGATACGTATCCCAAGCGCGTTCAGACCATGCCTCAGGGTAAGGCGTTACAACAAGGGCGTTTTCCATAGCATCCCCCTTACATGGTCACTTAAAGGATCTCCATTATTTCCATTTTCGCCATCTATCACAAAAATTAATCTCCCACATTTGTAACATCCGAATTGTTCATTCATCAAACAAAAAAACCGCCGAACCAGCACAACGCTGATCCAGGCGGCTTTTCTCAATGACCGGACCTGCACCACCCGGATGAAGCCATCCTCCCCCCACTACGCGACAGAATCGCACGCCCAGAATCATAAAAAATCAGAGCAGTGCCGGTTTCACGCGCATTTATATGTCACTTTTCCGCTTCCCTGTCAACCGGGACCATGGGAGTCAGGATTTAACCCTCGAACTTCCTGCCCATCTTCAAACTCTCAAGCCCTGAACCTATACCCCCCTAAATAGGGACACTCCCCTATTTATTTTATGAAAACAGGGAAGTGTCCCTATTTTCCCTCTAATGCTACCCGCTCAAAGCGGCCCGCACAGGTTTCACCTCTTTTCGGACATCACAAAGTCATCCTTGCTCCGTTCATGAGACTGCAATGCGGCCGACGCGGGACGACTCCTGAAGAATTGCGTTTTGACGGCAGGGAAGCTAGAATTACCAGTGCACGGAGCATACCCTGAAAACGTGCCGTTGGACGAAGCGCACTGAGATTTCGCCGTTGCGGGAACAAAGGAACTTCCCATGAGAGTAGTGCTGATTTCCACCAATTCCGAGACGAGCCATGTGACGCCATTGCCGCTGGGTCTCAACCTGGTTGCGGTTGCCGCGCGGGAAGCAGGGCATGAGGTGCGCATGTTCACTCTCCCGGGCAGCGGCGACAATGCCTCAATCATCCGTGACGCCGTGCGGGAGCACAGCCCCGGCGTGATCGGGGTCTCGGCCAGGAACGTGGATGACCAGAACCGGGAGAATCCGGGGTTCCTGCTGGAAGCGGTGCGCGATACCATTGCCCTGTGCCGCGCCGCCTCAGACGCGACCATCGTCGTGGGGGGATCGGGATTCAGCATTTTCCCGGAAGCGGCGCTCCGTTACCTGAAGGCGGACATGGGAATTTGCGGAGAAGGGGAGACGGCGTTTGCGGCGCTCCTCCGCGCCCTGGAACGGCGGGACGACCTGTCCGGAATCCCCGGTCTCTGCCTCCCCGGCGCAACGGTGGACAGGGGACGGAGCGCGCGGGCGGGGCTCGAAACGTTCCCCCTCCCCGACCCCTCGCTCTGGTCCGTTCCCGCGGACGCCAGGACGGGGGTCTGGGTCCCCTTCCAGACCCGGCGCGGCTGTCCCATGCGGTGCAGCTACTGCTCCACGCCCGCCCTGGAAGGTACCGTAATCAGAAAACGCGTGATCGAGACCGTGGTGGAGGGGATTGCCCGCCATGTGGCGGCCGGCTTCAGGCACTTCTACTTTGTCGACAACATCTTCAATCTCCCGCCGAAGTACGCGAAGGATCTCTGCGCGTCGCTCTCCTCAGCCGGTCTCAGAATCCGCTGGCACTGCATCCTCTATCCCGGTTTCGTGGACGAAGACCTGGTGCGGAAAATGGCGGAAGCCGGATGCATCGAGGCAAGTCTCGGGTTCGAAAGCGGCTGCCCCGCCATCCTGCGCAACCTCAACAAGAAATACGAGGTGGAACAGGTACGGACCACCTCGAAACTGCTCGAAAAATACGGCATCCGCAGGCTGGGCTTCCTCCTGCTGGGAGGGCCGGGCGAGACGAGAGAATCGGTGCGTGAGAGCCTGGAATTCGCCGACTCCCTCCACCTGGAAACGCTGAAACTGACGGCGGGGATCCGGATTTACCCGGGAACGCCGCTGGAAAAGACGGCTCGTGAAGAGGGTGTGATTGCCGAAGGGGACGATCTGCTCTTCCCCCGCTTCTACCTGGCGCGCGGGCTCGATGAGTGGATCGGACCGGAGGTACGCGAGTGGATGAGAAACCATCCCTACTGCGTCATGTGACGGGGAATGATACTGGAAGGAGGCCGCATGGGCGGTTCTTCGGCGGGTCGTCCGGTTGACGACCGTCCGCCTCGAACCGCCCCCTCGCGGAAACACGTTCGGGCGTCCCGAACGCCTCACATGACGGGCACGCCCCGGCCGCGGAGGTATTTTTTCAATTCGGGAATCCCGATGAGTCCGAAATGGAAGACGGATGCGGCCAGCAACACGGTGGCTCCCGCCTCCACGGCCTCGAAGAAGTGCTCCAACTGTCCCGCTCCGCCGGATGCCACAACCTCGGCGGAAACGGCGTTCCTGATGGCCCTGATCACCGGCAGATCAAAGCCGGTCCGCGCGCCGTCGCCGGCCTTGCTCGTCGGAAGGATGACCGGGACGCCAAAGCCGTCGACACGCCGCGCCCACTCCACCGCATCCGCCCCGGTAGCGGTGCGCCCTCCGTCGATATAGACTTCATACCCCGAAGGCATGGCGCCGTTCCTGTCCACGTCGATGGCAACCGTCACCACCTCCGGACCGAATTCCCTGACCATGTCGGGGATCAGTTCCGGCTTGCGGAAGGCGGCGCTGCTCACCGACACCTTGTTCGCACCCGCGCGCAGCACAGCCTCCGCCGCTTTCACATCCGAAATGCCGCCGCCGACGGTAAACGGCACGGTCGTCACCCCGGCGACGCGCTTCACCACTTCCAGCATGGTGGCCCTCCCTTCCACGGTGGCCGTAATGTCGAGCATGGCAAGTTCGTCGGCGCCGTTACGGCAATAGGCTTGAGCGCATTCCACCGGATCCCCCGCATCCCGGATATCAACGAAATGGACTCCCTTGACGACGCGTCCGTTCTGCATGTCCAGGCACGGCATAATACGAATCGGCTTGTTCATCACGTGTCCCTCCTCTTCTTCATTTTTTGGGGAACCATCATAGCATACCCCGACACATCTCCAGGATTTTTCTCACCGATGGCTGCACGCCTTGCATCAGTCGGAATGCTTTACACTTTCCGTTCATTCCCGTGCATCGGATGCATTACATTAACTAAATCAAACAGTTACAACATATCGCACAAGATTTGCATCATTATATGAGGGAAGTTTTGTGTCAAACCGGTACGCCGGACAAGAGCCACAAGAAGGAGATCCACATCACACCACTGCGAATGATGAAGCAGGAAAGAAGGAAACCATTTGATTTAATTGGGATTGCCGGCTGACGACAATCCATAAGCTTGGAGAGAGCACGGTATCTTATGTCAATGAATAATTTTACATCAATCAGCCCATGGGATTTCCCGTAGGCATGTCGAAAAAACTTACATTTTGTGAACTTTCACGTTCAAAGGGAGGAACCATGATCAAAATCCATACGTTTCGGAAAAATATTTCAGAAATGAGGCATGCATGCATCCTGGCCTTCTGTTTCGCTCTCTTACTTGCCGTTCTACCTTTCCTCAGCGGCTGCGAACGTGCAACGCGGCCGCAGATTGACTTGAAGTCCGAATATCAGGCGGTGTTCCTTTCCAACGGGCAGACGTTCATCGGCAAGCTGAAGGACGTGGGCGCCGATTACCCGCTCCTGACGGACGTGTTCTACATCCAGAGCCAGGTGAACAAGGAAACCCAGCAGGTATCGAACATCCTGGTAAAACGGGGCAAGGAATGGCACAGCCCTGAATTCATGTACATCAACGCCAGACACATTCTGGCAATCGAGCCGGTGAAATCCGACTCGCAGGTTGCCAGGCTGATTCGGGAAGCAGGAGGTACGACGGGTGGCACGAAAGAAGGAGGGTCCCCATGAACGGTTACTCCATACGAGAACGAAGCCCAGTCCCGTGGATTGGCGCTCTGGTATTTGTCGGTTTTCTCTTCCTACCAATCGCGACGTCTTTAGCGGATGACGCTACGTGGGACGGCGGCACGGGGGTCTGGAACCTCAATACCAACTGGACCCCGGACACGGTCCCCAACGGCACGACCTACAACGTCTTCATCGACGGCGGCAAGACAGGCACCACGTCGTACGTCAACCTCACCACCGGCGCCTCCATCGGCAACCTCACCATTGACACCGGCGACACCCTGGACCTGAACAACGGCAGCGACCTGACCATTGCCGGCCCCACCGTTACGAACAACGGCGACCTGCGCTTAAGTTCCTCCGGCAGTGCCACCGACATTCGCATCTCCGGTCAGGTCACCTTTGCGGGCGCCGGCACTCTCACCCTGGGGGGGATGAACAGCGATCGCGTGTTCGGGCTGGAAAGCACGCCCACCACCAACGTGCTCATCAACAGCGCGACACATACCATCCAGGGCGGCGGTCAACTGGGCGTCAACCTCATGGGACTGGACAACCAGGGCCTGATCACCGCCAACCAGAACGGAACGAATCTCATCATCGACCTCCGTGACAATAACCCCACACGCTCCAACAGCGGAACGCTGCGGGCGGAGAACGGCGGTAACCTCAGGATTATGAGTTCAGAAACCTTCTCAAACACCGGTGGTACGATTGAAGCCTTGAACGGCTCAACGGTGGAGATCGTCAACAGCACTATCAGCGGTGGAACGCTGCAGACTGCCGGCAGTGGCGTCATCCAACTCCAGATGGGCACGGCACTTGATTCCGTCACCAACAACGGCCTGATTACTGTGGCCAACGGTCAATATGCGCTTCTTGCAGGAACTTTCACCAACAACGGCATCCTGCAGTTAAGCTCCAGCGGCTCCTTGGCTGACCTGCGGATCTCCGGCCCGGTTACCCTGGCGGGCGCCGGAACGCTCACACTGGGAGGATTGAACAGTAATCGCTTGTTCGGGGTGGAAGGCACTCCCACCACCAACGTGCTCATCAACAGTGCGACCCACACCATCCAGGGCGGTGGACAACTGGGCATAAACTTCATGGGGTTGAACAACCAGGGGCTGATTACCGCCAACCAGAACGGAACAACCCTCGTCATCGACCTGCGCGACGACAACCCCACCCGGGCCAACAGCGGAACCCTGCGGGCGGATAACGGCGGTACGCTCAGGATTGTCAGCTCGAACACCATCGCGAACACGGGGGGCGCCATCGAAGCGCTCAACGCCTCCACCGTGGAGATCAATGACACCACCATCACCGGCGGAACCCTGCAGACCTCGGGCAGCGGCGCCATCCAGCTCCAGAACGGCACATTGCTGGACACTGTCACCAACTCCGGACTCATCAACGTGGCAAACGGCCAGAATGCCGTGCTGCAGGGGACGATCACCAACAACGGCACCCTGCAGTTAACTTCCAGCGGCTCCTTGGCAGACCTGCGGATCTCCGGCCCGGTGACCCTGGCCGGCAGCGGCACGCTCACCCTGGGTGGTCTGAACAGCGATCGCGTGTTCGGGGTGGAAGGCACTCCCACCACCAACGTGCTCATCAACAGTGCGACCCACACCATCCAGGGCGGTGGACAACTGGGCATAAACTTCATGGGGTTGAACAACCAGGGGCTGATTACCGCCAACCAGAACGGAACAACCCTCGTCATCGACCTGCGCGACGACAACCCCACCCGGGCCAACAGCGGAACCCTGCGGGCGGATAACGGCGGTACGCTCAGGATTGTCAGCTCGAACACCATCGCGAACACGGGGGGCGCCATCGAAGCGCTCAACGCCTCCACCGTGGAGATCTATGACACCACCATCTCCGGAGGAACTCTACAGACCGCGGGCGGCGGCATCATCGAACTCCAGGGCGCGACCCTCACCAATCTTGCCAACAACGGGCAGGTGGCGGTGCAGAACGGACAGACCGGCTATCTGGAAGGGACCATCACCAACAACGCTGTCCTGCAACTGAACTCCAGCGGCACCCTGACCGATCTGCGCATCAATGGCGACATCACCCTCACCGGCCCCGGCAGCCTGACAATGGGCAACAGCGATCGTAACCGGATACTGAACGGGTCGTCCGTAGGCACGCTCACCAACGCCGCCGGACACACCATCCAGGGCGCCGGCCAACTGGGCGTCAACCTTATCGGCCTCGACAACCAGGGCCTGATCCTCGCCAACCAGAGCGCCGGCATGGTCATCAACCTGCGGGATGCGGTCGATGTCAGCCGCGTCAACACGGGTATCCTTCGGGCCGATGGCGGCACGCTCACCATCTTGAGCACGGACCTGGCCAATGCGTCGGGCGGCGCGGCCGGTCTTATTGAGGCCGTGAACGGCTCCAAGGTGGTTCTCTCCGGCAGCACTATCACCGGCGGAACGCTGAACACCGCTAGCGGCGGCATCATCGAACTCCAGGGCGCTACCCTCACCAATCTTACCAGCAACGGCCAGGTGGCGGTGCAGAACGGCCAGACCGCCAACCTGGAAGGGACCATCATCAATAACGGCGACCTGCAGATGAACTCGACCGGTTCCGATACCAATCTGCGCATCAACGGCGACGTCACCCTGTCCGGAACCGGCAACCTGACCATGGGCAACAGCGATCGTAACCGGATTTATAACGGCACGACCGTGGGGACCCTCACCAACGCCGCCGGACACACCATCCAGGGCGCCGGTCAACTGGGCGTCAACCTCATCGGCCTCAACAACCAGGGCCTGATCCTCGCCAACCAGACCACACCGCTTATCATCAACCCGCGGGACGACCTGGGATTCACCAACAGCGGCACCCTCCGGGCCAATGCCGGGAGCACCCTCCAGGTCACGGACCACCTGGCAAACTACAGCGGCACGACCCTCACCGGCGGAACATATGCGGTCTACGGAACAGCCGGAAGCCCGGGGAACCTGCAACTGCCGACCGGCGCCATCGTCACCAACGCCGCCACCATCCTGCTGGACGGCGTCAACTCCAACCTGAAACAGAACAACGGGACCGATGCGTTGACCAGCCTCGCCACGAACAGCGCCGACGGCAGTTTCACCATTCGGAACGGTCGGAACTTCACGACAGCCGGGGCGTTCGGCAATGCCGGGCTCGTCCAGGTCGGAGATTCGAGCACCTTTACCATCAGCGGAGCCTTTACCAATACCGGAGCCGATCCCGGGGGTCTTCAACTCCGCGGCGGAACCATCAACGCCACGTCTCTGGACAACAGCGGCGAGGTGAACGGCTTCGGAACCATCGGCGTGGCGGTAACCAACAGCGGAACGGTCCGGGCATTCGGAGGCGTTCTCAGTGCCACCGGCGGCATCACCGGACCCAGCGGCACGGTGCAGGTTGATCCGGACGGCGGCCTTGCCCTGGGCGCCGCCAGCAGCGCGGGCACCCTGGCGCACAACGGGAGCGCATCGGACAGCCTTGCCCTAGGCGCCAACAACATCACGGTCTCGACCGATTACCGCAACGCCAACTTCGGCACGGGGAACGATTTCAACCGGCGGGCCAATGTGACAGGTTCAGGACTGATTCTGGCTTCCGGCGCCGGCGCCGTCACGGCGCAGCAGCTCTCCGGCGACATTGCTGGCGGTCCGACCTCGGGAAACGCCACCCTAGCCTTCGGCAACGTCCATGTCGGTGATCTGGTAACCATGAACTACCAGGTCGGCAATGCCAATACCGGCGGCCCGGCCCTGCGCGGCGCGATCCAGACGGCGGCCAACGGCGGCAGCATCACCGACGGACGCCTCTCGGGAACCGGAGTAACCGCATCGAACTGGGGCCCGGTCTCCGCCGGAGCGACGACCGGCAATCTCGCGGTATCGTTCAATGCCACGGGCAGCGGAGCGCTGACCGGTCAGCAGGTTGCGATAGTGAACAATTTCGACAACACCAACAGCCAGGTCCTGACGATTACCGGCGCCGCCTATAATCTTGCCGCGGCCGGCGCACATGCCCCGGAGCCCGTCACGCTGGGCAATGTCCGGGTGGGCGGGACATTCGGCGCCCAGGCGATGTCCATCGCCAATACGGCGCCCACGGACGGCTACTCCGAGAAGCTGAACGCCGCCATTGCCCCGACGACAGGCCCGGTCACGGCCGAAGGCTCCTTCAGCGGACTGGAAGCAGGAGCAACGGATAACGGGAGTCTCGTGGTCGGCATCTCCGATACCGCGACCGCCGGCCTCAAGACCGGAACAGCAACGATTTCCCTGGCATCCGACGGCGCCGGCACCAGCGGCCTCGGCATCACCGCCCTTCCCTCGCAGACCGTGACGGTCAGCGGAAGCGTATTCCGCACGGCGGCCCCCAACACCCTCGCGCCGGTCAATTTCGGCATCGTACATGTGGGTGACGTGGTCCAGCAGTCGCTCTCCATCACCAACACGGCAGTCAATGACGGCTTCTCGGAAAAACTGAACGCCGGTTTCGGCGGAGTTTCGGATGCCAGGATTCTCACCAGCGGGTCCGTCAGCCTGCTGGCCCCCGGCGCCACGAACAATACCGGCATGGTGGTGGGACTCGACACCGGTTCCGTGGGAACCATCAACGGCACGGTGACCGTAAACTTCGAGTCCGACGGCGCCGGCACCAGCGGTCTCGGCATACTGGCCTTGCCGTCCCAGGATGTCCCGGTGAGCGCAACCATCAGCGTAACCGTGCTGCGCCTGGCCAATCCGGTGATCAATACGGCGCAGCCGGTCCAGTTCGGCAATGTGCGCATCGGGACGGTGGCGCAGACCCCGCTGAGCATCACCAACGCCGTCCCCGACGACGGCTATTCCGAATCCCTTCTCGCAAACGCCTCGGGCGCGAGCGCAGGGATCACGGCCGCCGGATCCTTCGGCCCCCTTGCCCCTTCCGCAACGAACAGCACCAGTATTGTGGTGGGGATAGATACCTCTACGGCAGGGAGCAGGAACGGTACGGCCACGATCAGCTTCAGGTCAGACGGAACGGGCTTCGGCGGGACCATCACCGATCTGGCGGACCAGAATGTGAGCGTACAGGGAGCAGTCTACCGGCTGGCCGACCCGACCGTCACCACGCCGACCCTTACCCTTGCTGCAAGGGTCGGTGACGGGCTCCCGACCGCGGGCGTCGGCATTACCAATGCTTCTCCGGATATCTACACGGAAGGGCTGAATGCCGGCATCAGCACCTCATCACCGGGATTCACCGCCGGCGGCACCATCACTAATCTCGGCGCCGGACAGGCAAACACATCTACGCTCCGCGTTGGACTGGCCTCTACGGCAACAGCGGGAATCACGGCCGGTACCGCGAACCTGACGCTGGCATCCACCGGCGCCGGCACCACCGGCGCGCCCGACTATGACCTGGCGCCGCAGACGGTGGCCCTTACCGGCAAGGTCTACACACCGGCGGTTGCCCAGGTGGAAAGCACCACCATCGATTTCGGCATCGTTCACCGGGGTGATACCGTTACAGCGCAAACCCTTGCCGTAACCAATGCCGCGCCGGTAACCGCCCTGAATGATGTGCTCCGGGGCAGCTTCGGCGGCGCGAGCGGACCGTTCACGGCAGACGGCACGCTCGGCACGGGGGTTGCGGCTGGAGCGACCGACGCCGCGGGTTTCACGGTGACCCTGAATACGGCCACCGCCGGGATATTCAACGGCTCCGCAAACGCTTCTTTCCAGAGCCACAATCCGGACATGGCGGATCTTGCCCTGCCGGAAGCGGTCATAGACCTCCAGGCGCAGGTAAACAACTATGCGAATCCGGAGTTTGATTTCGTGTCCGGCGATGGCGCCCTTACGGGGAGCGGAACCCTCTATACCCTCGATTTCGGCGCCATCCTGCGGGGCTCCGGAGACGAATCATCCTCCTTGCGGCTGCTGAACGACACGGTGGGTCCGGCCGACATGCTGGCGGGGTACTTCGACCTGTCCGGCGCATCGGATTTCACGCTTGCCGGGTTCGACACCTTCTCCGGACTGGCAGCGGGCGAAAGCCTCGACGATCTCCTGGTGCGCCTCGACACCTCGATGCTCGGCCTGTTCACCGACACCATCATCCTCTATGCTGCGGGCTACAATGAGAGCGGCTATTACGGCGCCTTTGATCCAATCCAACTGGTGTTGAGGGGTACCGTCATCGAAGGCGGGCAGCAGGTTCCTGAACCGTCCACGCTCCTGCTCATCGGGGCGGGTCTCCTGGGTATCGGACTGCTCAGGAGAAGATGCAGGAAATGATCGTGCAATGCGGCGGGAGAATCACGGAAAAACGGATTACTCCCGCCGCTCACCTTCTGTGCAGAAGCCGGGTAGTTGAGCCTTCCCAAAGGGACATAAAAAAAACTCCCCCTTCCGGACGTGAGCACCGAAAGAGGGAGAACCACGAAAAGGGGGAGAGGGAAAAGTCGTCAGAAAATATACGCCCAGCGCACACCGAAGGTGTTGGTCCCGGCCCCGCTCTTCACCGAGAAGTCATCCCGGTAGGAAAACAGCAACTGGTTACTGTTGCCGATCATGAAGAACAGGGTGAGCCCAAGGCCGTGATTGCTTTGGGGGTTGTTCTGCTCGACTCCGTTGACTTTGGTTTCGCCGCCGTTCGTATAGAAATAATCCAACGAAATAGCCCACTGTTTGGTGATGTCGTAGCTGAGGTGAGCCTCCGCCTGCAGGGCGGGGTCCTGTTCAAGTTTGTTATCGCCCATGTACTTGTCATTATCCATGTAGAATTCGCCGCCCAGGATCAGGTCCAGGTACGCCTTCTCGCCGATTCCCTTTACAACACCGATTTCCGGCTTGATGACCCAGCGATTTCCTCCGGGGCTTGCCAGCCGGTTCTTGTTGTACTGTCCCACCGGCAGGGTCAACCAGGGAGTGAACCCAACCCAGAACTTATTTTTCGGGTCGTTGACGAACCAGAACGTGGCAAGCACTAAGGGGTCTCCGAAGCCTGTGGTGGAAAACTCCTTGCCGCCGTTGAGGGACTCGTAGGTGCCGCTCAGGCTGATGTCCATAAAGGGTATGATAAACTGCGGGTCGATGGTAAAGCCGCCGTCGCCGTAGAGCGCCTTTCCGGCGTTCACATAGTAGACATACCTCAGGAGTCCGACGTTGACGGTCTGGTTGAAGTCATCGCCCACCTTGGTGCCGTCATTATAGAGCTTGTTGGCGGTCACATGGTTGAAGTAGGCGGCAAAGAGAGATGATCCGGCGGGAAGCGGGATGTAGTCCCGTGCATATGCGCCCCATGATATGTTCGGAACGGCCAAACAGATAGTCAGTAGTGATGCAATTACTAATTTCTTCATCCTGTTTACCTCCGTCACTGTCAAGACTATTCGTACAGTGTGTGATTTAATCAATCATTTTATGAAGTGCGTGACCAACTCGGCACATCTAATAGGCTGTTCCTACTTCACCGTCCCAGGCTCTCATCACAAGCTTTTCCGCATTTGCCTTCGACATTACTCTTTTGGTCCAGACTTGATAAAATGGTGTAATCCAGGGGCTTGCGTGCATCCAGTCAATAATCGTCGGGAGATCATCCTTGTTGGCGCCCTTGAGATCTTTTATGGCTATGGGGAAACCGAGGTCGCCAAGGAACGTGCGAACCGCGTAAATCGCCTTAAATGCCGCCTCCCTCGCAGTAAGACCGGTGATGTTTTCACCCATGGCTTTTGCCACATCGCCGAGTTCTTTCGTGTTGAGGAGGACGTTGTATTCCATGGTAGAGGGTAGCGCAATCGCGCAGGCAATTCCGTGCTGACAATGAAAGAATGATCCCAGAACATGTCCGAAGGCATGGTCTTCCGCCGCGCCGGCCAACTGAATTGAGGCGCCTCCCACATAGGAGGCATACGCCATTTGCACACGGGCCTCCAGGTTATTCGGGTGGGCAACCGCAATCGGGAGGTATTTCACGATGTTTTCTATTGCATGTAGGCACATTCCTCGTGTGTACGGGTTGGCAAGTTTGGTATAGCTAGCACCCACGACATGGGTCAGCGCGTCGACACCGGTCGCCGCTGTTAATGAAGCCGGCATGCCGACTGTCAGCATGGGATCAACTAGTGCCACATCAGGTACGATTTTCGGATCACAGAAAAAGGCTTTCACAAGAACCTTGGAATCTGCTCCCGGTGCGCCTAGAACGGCAAAAGCCGTGGTTTCCGAGCCCGTACCCGCGGTCGTTGGAACAGCCAGTATGGGAAGGCCCTTCTTCGGCCATGACACCTGTGGGAGGTAATCCATAATCTTGCCGCCCAAAGCCAACTGCTGTGCTATGATTTTGGAAGAATCCAGAACGCTACCCCCGCCAAAGGCTATTACTACACCCGGATTTACATTCCTGGTTTCTTCAACTGCCTGTTCAATTGATTCAATTGTCGGCTCACCCGGAACAGCCTGATGCCACACTTCAACTTTAAATCCGGCAGTCTCCAGAGGTTTTCTTGCTTTTTCAATCATACCCGTATCGAGAACACCCTTGTCAGTAATAATCAGAGCAACATTGCTGGTAGTCAGCGACTTTGCCAGTTCTCCAATCTGATTGATTGCATCAACGCCAAAAACTGTTGTCCCGGCAACTTTCCATGTATACTGGTTCGTGTTCATTGAATACATACCTTTTCTCCTTTATTAGTTATTTGCTGTTGACAAATAATCATTACATGCTCACAGAATCTGCCATTAGATTCATAATTATTACAAATGCTTCAGTATCATTATGTTATACCAATACTTTTACTGTACTCACAAACTCGCCGCGACCTTCAAGGCTTCCTCTGTTGCGCTTATTGCCTTTCTTGCTTTTATTGCATCTCCAATGACAAACACTTCATACCCTTTATCCTTGATCTTCTCTTCCAGCGGATTGAAGGCGGTAGACCCCATTGCCAGGACAATACTGTCGTAACCGGTCAGCATTTCCTCTTTATCAGCTATGAGGCAGGTAACCCCATCCTCATGGAACTCCGTCACTTTCGCACCTGTTATCGCTGTAACGCCGTATTCATCCAACCGAGCAAGGAGATACATCCGTGGTCCGGGCGGAACGTCGACGGCTATTGCCGGCATCATTTCCAGGATTGTTACCTTGCTGCCACGTTCGGCAATAAATTCGGCGGTCTCCGAACCCACCATTCCTCCACCTACGACAAGGACTTTCTCCCCCGCTTCACGTTTCCCCTCAAGAACATCGATTGCCTTGAGGAAGGAAGGATTCTCAATACCCTTGATTCTGGGCAGTAACGGCACACTTCCCGTAGCCAGTATGACGACATCAGGATTTTCTTTTTGTATCAACTCCGCGGTAACTTCCGTATCTGTCTTATAGGTCACACCATACTTCCGCCCCATTGTGACGTAATGTTTTATGGCACTCAGAATATCGTGCTTGGTAGAAGGTATTCCGGCAACCCTGAACTGTCCGCCCAACACTGTACTTTTTTCATAACAGGTTACGTCATGACCTTTTTGGGCGGCAATATAGGCGGCCTTCAATCCCCCAGGGCCGCTACCGACAACAACGACCTTTTTCGGCTCAGTTGTTTTGTCGGTGCTTATGACACCTTCCCTGCCTGTTAACGGGTTCACAAGGCAACTGACCTTCAAAATGTCGGGATCGAACAAATTGCCGACGCATCCTTGCAAGCAGGCTATGCAAGGAGAAATCTCATGTATCCTGTTTTCAGCAACTTTGTTCGGTATCTCCGGATCCGACAGTGAGGCTCTTCCCATGGAAATCATGTCGGCTTTGCCGGACAGCAGTATGTCTTCAGCCAGGTATGGGTCGTGAATTCTGCCGACCGCTATAACCGGTATGGTGACGGAACGCTTGACCTCGGCAGCGGCATCAGTATTGAACCCTTGAGGAACCGACGGAGGAACGAACATCCAGTGCATGCTCCCGTAGGTACATATTGAAACATGCATGGCGTCGGCACCGCACTCTTCCATCAACCGTGCTATTGCCTTTGTCTCGTGAACAGTCCTGCCGCCATGCACTTTCTCGTCCGCACTTATCCTGAACAAAATCGGGAAATCAGCTCCCAGATCCTGCCTTACGCCTTTGACGATTTCACAGGGAAACTTCATTCTGGAGATGAAATCGCCACCAAACTCATCAATTCTTTTATTGGAATACGGTGACATGAACTGCGCAATCAGGTACCCGTGAGCGCCATGAATCTCGACGGCGTCAAAACCGGCTTTTTTTGCCCTGACAGCGGCATCGCGATACTTCCGGATCAGCTCATGCACTTCGTCCGTACCCAGTTCACGGGGCATATCCTTCATCACCGGACACGGCACCGCGGAAGGAGCGACCGGCTGGCCATCAATAACGCCTCTCGCCGTCTGCCTGCCGGCATGGTGGAGCTGGACCGCAATCTTTGCCCCGTACTTGTGCACCTCATCAACCAATTTTTTGAAACCGGGAATGAAGTCATCACTCCATAAACCTATTTCATTCGGTATCGCCTTACCCAGAGGGTCAATCGCCGTGACTTCAACCACAATCAGACCGAATCCACCCTTTGCCCTTGCTGTGTAGTAGTCTATAAGCTGCTGGGAAACACTGCTGTCGGGGTTACCGAAATTAGTGCCCATCGGCGGCACTACAAATCGGTTTTTTACCTTCATTTTTCCGATAGATATCGGAGATAGCAATTTTTCAAAAGACATAGATAACTCCTTTCATTTCACATGATCGCCTTTAATCGTGTGTTAATATTTCAACTTCACACCCTTGAGCTCAAGTATACTTCTTCTTATTATTGATATTGTTTTCATACTTGTTATTTGTATATTTCAGACATCTTTCAGCTTTTTTGCCATTTTTGTGCCAACAGGCGTTTTTAAGTTCGACACAAGATGTCTCACATACGTAACCATATGATATTCCACACAGTATAGAACATGATAATTTGACATTGCCTTTCATCATCAAGCCCTATTTGCCATGTTTTCAATTTAACAAAATCGAATTGTATTAAGCGTATACATTTCATGCATATGATGGAGTCGTCCGATATTGTTCTTATCGCATTTTCATCATTTCAATCGGGATCTTATGTCATTTTTGCTTTTTTCTTATGCGTATAAAAAATATACACTCATTCATTTTTTGCTCTTCCAGTGTATTATCTCAATACATGATTATCATGTTTTAATTTTAAACGGTCCTGATCAGGCAACTCTGTGGATGGAGATTGACAATACCAACAACGACATGGTAATTTGTATAACCTTTTGATCTCGCGAGGTAAAATATGAAGACAGCCAGAAATTTGCCGGCGGGCAAACCAACTGTTGAGTATGAAAGGGCTTGGGACAGGCTACATTCGGAACAGTATATTGATCGGAATCTTCTGCGAAATGAAATTGCTCTATCGTGGAAGCGATGTCTTCAAAACAAAGTTGATCGCTTAAACAGTAAAAACAATCATAGCGAGAGCTGCTTCTTAGATACTTTAGATATCAACAAAAAATTGCTTCACGTTTCCAGTCCTCACATAAAGAGATTATATGACTCATTAAAAGGAATGGGAGTTGTTGTCATACTCACTGATGCTAGTGGAATCATTCTTGATATTTTTGGCGACAGAAAAATGTTCAATGTTGCCGAATCAGTATCCCTTACTCCTGGAGCTTCATGTACCGAGGATGTCATAGGAACAACCTCACCAGGAGTTTGCCTCGTACTGAAACAGCCTTTTCAGGTTTCGTTGTTAGAGCATTACTGTCAGCTCTACCATAACTGGAATTGTTCGGCCTCTCCCATTTTCGACAATCATGGGAATCTCCTGGGAACTCTCGACGTTTCCTATACGGACGAGAAACTGCACACGCCAATGATGCTCGGGCTTGTGGACACAACAGCCAAGGCAATAGAAATGGAGCTGAACTTTCGGACAATTCATAACGACCTTGAAAAATCGTACCACTATTTCGAACTGATAGTAGACAGCCTGCCCGAACCTTTACTTTTCATCGATAATCACGGAACGGTAACTCATATAAATGATGCCGCCTCGAAATTAATACGCACGCCCCCCCAGCATCTGGTCGGCGAACAGTTCGGAAGCATCGTGAAAAACTACAATGCCGTGCGACACCAGATGTCAAATGCACGAAGCTGGTCTGAATTAAACCTGATGACCCCGAAGGGTATTGTTCATGTTGATGCACAGTTTCATACCATAAAAGACTTTCATACAGACAGAATAGGCACAATCGGAACCCTTAAGGAATCAAAAAATCATCGAATCGACGGCGTTTCCGCCAGGTATACCTTTGATGACTACATCCATAGAAGCAACAGAATCGACTCTCTTATAACCAGCGCCAGGAATATCTCCCGTAATGATACGACAGTTCTGATACAGGGAGAGAGCGGGACAGGTAAGGAAATTTTTTCTCAGGCAATTCACAATAGCAGTCCGCGTGGAAAAGGGCCTTTTATCGTTGTGAACTGCGCGGCATTACCCAAAGAACTGATTCAGAGTGAATTGTTCGGCTATGAAGACGGCACATTCACCGGAGCACGGAAAGGCGGGAAAGCCGGGAAATTCGAACTGGCACATGGCGGAACGGTTTTCCTGGACGAGATAGGTGACATGCCCTTTGATGCGCAAGCGAACCTTTTGAGAGTATTGCAGGAAAAATGCGTTACGAGGATTGGTGGTTCACGTTCCATTTCACTTGACGTACGGGTCATTGCAGCTACAAACAGGAACTTGTTGAATGACGTTGATGAAGGCAGGTTCAGACACGACCTTTATTACAGGTTATCCGTCATGACGCTGCTCATACCTCCTCTGAGAGACAGAAAAGAGGATCTTGAGGTATTGCTTCACCATTTTATAAAAAAGCATGCCATTTCATCAAAAATCTGTGACGATCTCAAAATCGCACCCCACGTAATGAATACTTTTATGGCGTACGACTGGCCAGGCAATATCAGGGAGCTGGAAAACACCGCCATATATTTTCTGAACAATATGAAAGGAACACTTGTTACCGCACACGACATCCCGTCTAAGTTCGGGTGCACAAAGGAGCGCGAAGGAAAACCGGCAAGAACGCTGGAGGACATTGAAAGACAAGCCATCCTGGATACCCTCGAAAAATGCGACAACAATATATCGCTTGCATCCAGCAAGTTGGGAATCACAAGGGCAACGTTGTATCGCAAATTACGGAAATACAACGTATCAGGACATGAGCTGCCCTGAACCATGTGCGGGACAACGCACCTTCTATGCTTTGCGCGGCTCGGGGGCATTCCATGACTGAAAGAAAACGAGGGTATCCGACACAGGTCTCTACCCTGCTGGCTGAAGCGTTTCGTGGAAAGCCCATGGAAAGGCGCATGGAAGAGTCAGGGATCTGGCGGGTCTGGGATGAGACCGTGGGCCGGCAGATCGCGGCAAAGGCCCGTCCCTCGCGGTTTCATGACGGCGTTCTAACTGTGATGGTCAACAGCGCGCCCTGGATGCAGCAACTGAATTTCATGAAGAGAGACATCGCCCATCGATTGAACGATCGGTTGGGAAAGGAGCTGGTGCGGGAGATCTACCTGAAGGCGGGACGGCCGGCCGCCGCGGAACAACCGGTGAAAGGGAAAAGACCCGAAAAACGGGAACTCTCCGCCGAGGAGAAGGAGGCCATCTCCGCGGCCGTAGAAGCCATCACGGACCCTGAACTGCGCAGCGCTTTCGCGGACCTTCTGGCAAAGCACATATCCGGCAAACCCTGATCATTCCGCACGTCCCGAAGTCCATCCGTCATTACGGCGAATCCGATTCCCCGAAAATCCGCTCCATCTCCACCGAATACTCACCGTCGCTATCATACACGAACAGCGGAGGCAGAATCCGCGTGTCCGCCTTCCGGCCCTTCACCATCTCCACCAGAAACATGCGGGCCTCGCTCTCCGCGCTCCCGTGCACCATGCGCAGCCGGACAACGGCCAGTTTCAGCCCGGCCGCCTCTGCAAGGAATTCCGTCAGGCGGGACGGATGAAAGATGAAGCAGATCCGCCCGGTCAGCTTCACCAGGTATTTCGCGGCCGCGAGGAAATCGGGGAGCGATGCCGTCGATTCATGGCGGGCTTCATCCCGTCCCTGCTTCGGGCTGACCCTGCCGCTCCCCCGCTTCCGGTAGGGGGGGTTGGAAACCACGAGGTCGAAGGAGGACGGTCGGAAGAGGCCCTTCACGTGCAGGACATCGCAAAGCCGAATACTAACGCGATCACCCAGACAGTTCATTTCCACGTTCCGGGTTGCCAGATCCGCCATGGCCTCCTGGGATTCGACTCCGCTCATCCTTACCCCCTCGGCCGAGCGTACCAGGATCAGCGGGATCACCCCGCATCCCGTTCCCAGGTCCACCCCCTCCTCACCCGCCCGGATTGCGGCAAAATCGCACAACAGCAGCGGGTCCAGGGAAAAGCGGTAGCCGTGGCGCGGTTGGATGACGCGCAGCCCATGCCTCCGCAACTCGTCAACGGTCTCCTCACCCATCACGTATACCTTCCCACCTTTCACTTTTCACTTTTCACTTTTCACTTTTCACTTTTCACTTTTTACTTTTCACTCTTCACCCGCCTCATCCACACTTCCCTCCCCAGCATCACGCCGAAGAAGGCGAAAGATGCCAGAGTCAGCCATTTCCCCACCTTGAACGGAAACGGATCGAAGACGAACTCCACCGCGTGTTTTCCGGGCGTCAGGTAGACGCCGCGAAGCACATGGTTGACCGGGTGGATGGCAACCGGTTTCCCGTCCACGACGGCACGCCATCCCCGGTAATACTTCTCTCCCAGCACCAGCAGGGCATTGCGGGTCGGGGCCGCTTCGACGTCGACCCGTTCCGCTTCGTAGCGGACAACCTTCACGGGCCCCGGTTCCGCCGGCGGAGGGGCGTTCGGGTCGGCCAGGGGTATGGGCGGCGGGGTTTCGACGATCGCCACCAGCCACGGATTGAAGCCGGGGCTCTGCAGAATGCCGAGCGACCGGCGCGGGTCATCCACCACACCGGCGGAAGGCGCCAGCCATGCCTTGGGCATAACCGAACGGTTTTCCAGCACCATTTCCGTTCCGTCCGGGGAGCGGTATACCGGCACGTACTTTTCTCCCAGGTGCGGCTTTTCCCGCTCGTACTGGGACGGTTCGTACACCAGGTACTTCAGGTTCACCATGTCCGGCATGGGGGACTGAAAGGAGAATGCGTCCAGGAAATTCTGCCAGCGCTGCTGCTGCACCGGGTTGGAGGTGAACATCACCGGGATGCGGTTGGTCGCGTACAGCATGGGGTCGGTCCCGTTCATGGGGAGAGCGCGGTACCGGCCCGTATTACGGGCGAGGAATTCCATGACGGGCGTTTGCGCCCCCTTGACCTTCTCCGGCACGGGAACGGTGAACAGGAACATGGCGTTCACCCTTCCCACATCGCCGAAATACAGTACCAGCAGGACAACCGGGATAATCCCCGGGGAAAGCCATTTCCTGGAAAAGGCGAAGAGAGCGACCCCGTAGAGAGACGCCATGAAAGCGGCGATGCCGGTCTCCATCGTGAGGTTGCTCCACCGCTGCGCTGCCAGGTACGCAGCCTGTTCATAGCGGGTCGGCCGGGACAGGATGTCGGAAAAGGCGGAAAGCCAATGGGCCTTGCCCAGCATCTCGATGCCGAGCAGGGCGCCGAGAATCAGCGGAAGAGCCAGGACGGCGTGAAGGTAGCGACGGAATGCCTTCGACTCCCGGATTTCACCATCAAGAAGAAGGTCGAGCCCCTTGGCGGCCAGCACCGCCATTCCCATGACGGGGATGAACATCATCATCTTCGGCACACGGAAGTGGTTGACGCCGGGAAACCACTCGAAAAGGAGACGGTAGAAGGGCGTGTACTTGCCCATGGAGAACAGTACCCCCCCCACCACGCCGGCCAGGGCAATCCAGGTGTAGCGGTCCCGCCGGAAGATCAGAGGCAGCGGCAGGAGCAGCCACGGCAGGAGCCCCAGGTAATCACTCGTCTGGGTGAAATTCATCCGCCCCCAGTAGTAGGAGACAATGGAGGAGGGATTGTCCCCCGCCTCCTGGCGTGAAAGGCCGAAGAAGCCGGGGATTGCGAACGTGACCAGCTCCTCGGGAGGGAGCGACCAGGACATGGCCTCTTCCACGTCCAGCCCCCCCTTGCCCTGGTTGGAACCGCTGGCGACGCCGCGGGTGGTGTCCGCCGACCAGTTGGCCAGGGGAAGGAGGGAGATGGCGACAGTGGTGAGGAAAAACACCAGAACGACAAGGTTCATGCCGGCCAGTTTCAGCAGGGGGAAGTGGTCGCCGGTGTCTTCTTCGCGGAGGATGCCGATGGAACGGACGATACCGTAGACGCCGATGCAGAGGCAGGTGTAGTACGCAATCTGCCAGTGGGTATTGAAAAACTGGAAGGCCAGGACGAAGCCGGTGGTGAGAAAGAAGATGAGACGCCTGGTCCGGAAACCCTTTTCCAGGAACCAGAACGCCCAAGGCGCATAGGAGATGGTGGCTATCTTCATCACGTGGCCGGCATTGATGAGGGTTGCGATTTCCGGGGCAAGTGCGAATATGGCGCCGCCCAGCAGTGCGGCAAAACGGCCCGTGCCGATGGTTCGGCACAGGCAGTATACCCCGGCCGCACCGAAAAACAGGTGGAGCACGATGAACCATGCCACGCTCGCCGGGGCAGGGATGAGCTTGAAGATCAGCTTGTGGTGCACGAGGAACTGGAGAGAAGCCATCCCCCCCTCGTTGGTGAAGCCGGAGTTGATGTAGGGGTCCCAACCCGCGGATGCCAGATTGAAACGGAACAGATCCGGCCAGCCGATGTTCTCGTACCCCTTCACCCCCCAGTAGAACTCGTTGATGATGTCAGGGGCGCGGATGATGCCTTCGGTGAAGAGAATCTTTGAGAAACAGAGGACCAGGATGCCCAGCAGGGACGCCAGGAACAGCCAGTCCTTTTTTCTTTCGGTCATGAAATGCTCCGTATGCGACATGGGTGCGGGGTAACCGCCGGGCACGCCGGAATCAGGCGCCGTATCTGTCAGCGGCCCGTCACTCCCCGGTAAAACTCCACCAGCCTGGCGGCATGCTCCTGCCAGGAAAAACTTTCGGCAATGCGACGCCTGCCCGCTTCCCCCATGGCTCTGCGCCGCTCCGGGGCAAGGAGAAGGCCGACGATCCCGTCCGCCATTTCCTGCCACGAATCGTGATGGCAGAGGATGCCGGAGATCTCGTGCTCGATGTATTCCCCTATCTGCCCCACCCGATCGGCCACCACCGGCACGCCTGCCCGGAGCAGTTCGATGAGCTTTGCCGGGCATTTGGAACGGTTGATGGTCGTGTCGGCAAAGGGATACAGGGCAACGTCGCCGGCCGCGAGATAGGCCGGTATCTCTTGCGGCGGGATCCACCCGGCCGGCAGGAGCGCTTCGGAGAACCCCCGCTCCTGCGCCGTTCGCCGCAGCAGTTCCTCTTCCCCCCGACGCCCCGTGCCCACCACCAGGAAGCGGACAGCATGGACCCGGCGATGGATTTCCTGGAACAGAAAGTGAAGCTTCTCCTGTTCGAACTCGAAGAAACGGGTATAGAGGATCACGACCGGAACGTCGTACGCAAGGCCGAGACGTTCTCTGCCCCCCTGCACGTCGGCGGACGGGACCGGGGAGGCACAGTTGGGCAGGTAGAATATCTTCGATTCAGCCACGCCCATCCCCCGCACCATGTCATGGAGGGCGCGGCTGGCAACGGTCACCCCTGCCGCCCTGGGGGGAATACGGCTCTCCTGGAAATCGAACAGCACCCGCTCCGGCAGGGAATAGGGGTGCAGTTCGTTCATCCCTCCCCGCCCCTCCCGGTCGTCACAATCAACGAACAAGGGCGGAAGACGGCGGCCGACCCGGCCCAGGAAAAGGTGGAGCAGGGCCGCCAGCCCGCCGTACCCCTTGGGTTTGAAGAGATGGACCAGGTCCGGCTTTTCGTCCATGGCGTCCCTGAACATGCGCCAGGCGAGAAACGGCGCGCAGGAGGCGCCCGTTCCCGGTCCCAGGGAGATGTTGCGCAGGGTGACGCCGTTCACCGTCTCCGTCTTTCCCGAATCCTCCGGATTGGTATAGGGAGGCGCGATAATGACGATCCCGTGCCCCAGCCTTTTCAGTTCCACGGCCAGCGGCAGCATGCGGGCGATGAGGGTCCCCTTGGGACGGATGCCGAAGGGTGCGAGAAAGACGATCTTCATGCCCCGGATCCTCCGTCGGAGTCAGCGGCGCGACGGTATTTCCATACCCGGTCCGCCATGCGCTGGACGGCGGCAAGGAAACGGGAACCGCACAGCCCGGCTGCCAGGGAAAAGAGACGGAATACCGTGCGGTGGGGAATACGCGCCCGGCACGCCTCCCGTATCAGCCGCCGTCCCTCGGACGCATCACCATGCAGGATCAGGATCCGGCCGTAATCCGCCTTGTGAAAGGCGCAAACGGTTGCGCCGTCAATGCCCCTGGATGCCAGTTCCGGTCCCCAGCCTGCCGCAACTTTATCCGCGACACGCCATTTGGCCTCGAACATGCGGGCACGGTCACCCACCGTGTTGCCCCCGTGCACCCGGCAGCGGGCATGGACACGGTCGAGAAAGGCGAAGCGGGACCCGGAGAGGGCCAGGCGCAGGAAAAAGTCCCAGTCCTCGTAGCGGGAAAAGGCGGGATCGAAGCCGCCCACGCGTTCCACTGCCGCACGGCGGATCAGGGGGGAGTTGATGGCCAGAAAATTGCCGAACGCCAGCCTCGCGGCCACGTCTCCCGCGGGGGTAGGACGCTTGACCCCATAGCCGGACCGGCCGCCGTCCCTGAAATACTCGACCCGGGAGTAGACCACATCAAACTCCCGGTGAGCGGCAAGGAACCCGCACTGCTCGGAAAACTTTTCAGGGAGGAGGATATCATCGGCGTCGAGAAAGCCGATATACTCCCCCGTTGCGCTCCGCAGGCCGGCATTCCGGGCCGCGGAGCGTTCGGCGTTCGCCTGGCGGAGGAGGCGGACCCGGTTGCCGAACCCGGCAACGATCTCCGCGGTCCGGTCGGTGGAGCCGTCGTCGACCACGATGCATTCCACGGCCGGATACGTCTGGCCAAGGACGCTCGCAAGCGCCTCGGCAATGTACTTCTCCGCGTTGAAGGCCGCGATGATGACCGAAACAGTGGCGGACATCCTATCCTTTTCCCCTCCGAGCCCGGCAGACGGACCGCGTGTTGCGCACTCTCTTCAGCAGGTAGTAGAGGTAATGGAAGAAGAGTGTCACGGGCCGGTTCCCCACCGCCCGCTTCCTGACGGCGAAGGCTTCGTCAAAGGCCTTTGCCGTCTCAACGGTGGACAGGCTTCCGCCGTGGAGACGGAAACACGCCAGGGGCGCGTCCACCAGGAGCGGGTCACCCAAGGCGCCCAGGCGCAGCCAGAGATCGTAGTCCATGGCGTATTTCAGGCCGGTATCGAACAGGCCGGCCCTTCGGAACCCCTCGCTCAGCACGAACGTGGCAGGGTGGAGTATGCAGTTGCAACGCACCAGCTTCCGGTACGAATAGGGACGCACGCGGATCTCCTGGAAAGCCGCGCCCTGTTCATCAATACCATACTGGCCACCGGTAAGCCACAGGGCTTCGGGATGTTTCTCGAAGGCGGCGGCAACCCTGGACAGGACGTCGGGCGCGGGATACAGGTCGTCGGAGTGGAGATGGGCGATGATGTCCCCGCACGCCATGCGAATCCCCTTGTTCATGGCGTCGGAGATGCCTTCGTCGGGCTCGGACACCCAGCGGACGCGCGGATCCTGTTTGGCGCGGCTTCGTATCAGGTCCAGGGTCCCGTCGGTGGAGCCGCCGTCCACCAGAATGTATTCCAGGTCCGGCCAATCCTGGGACAGGACGCTCTCAATGGCCTCATCCAGATAGCGCCTGCTGTCGCGGGTGATGGTGATGATGGAGAACTTCATCCGGCAAGGCTCTCCGCCAGACTTTTCACCACATAATCGATTTCACCTCTGGTCAGGTAGGGGTGAAAGGGGAGCGACAGTACGGAAGCGCACAGCTCCTCGCAGACCGGATTCGACCCTCCGGAGACGGCAAACGCCGGCTGGCGGTAGAGCGGATGGGGATAGTGAATCAACGTCTGCACGCCTCTTGCCTGCATTCTCTCCATGAGCCGATCTCGGAGGGACGGCTCGGATTTCAGTACGAAGAGGTGCCGGGCGGCATCGCTTGCCGGGTACTCTCCTTGGACGCGGACAGACAGGGCAGCCTGCTCCAGGCGCTCGCGGTAGTACGCCGACAGCTCTCGCCGCGCGGCGTTCCATCGTTCCAGGTGGCGGAGCTTTACCGAGAGTATCTCAGCCTGAATTTCGTCGAGCCTGCTGTTCTCGCCGCGCGGGAGGGCTGCAAGGTAGCGTGTGCTCTGGCCATAGTTGCGCAGCTTCATGATCCTGTCTCTCGATTCCGGCGACCGGACGAAGATGGCGCCGCCGTCGCCGCAGGCGCCGAGGTTTTTGCTCGGATAGAAGCTGAAGGCGCCGAAGTCCCCCATCGTCCCGCACTTGCTTCCCCCGTATTCCGAGCCGGTTGCCTGGGCTACATCCTCTATCACGGCAAGACGATGCCTCTCGGCCAGGCGCAGAATCGGCGTCATGTCGCATGCGGCTCCATACAGGTGAACCGGGATCACGGCACGGGTCTTCTCCGTGATGCGCGATTCGAGCAGTGTCGGCTCCATGAGCCATGTGTCGGGGTTGACGTCGCAGAATACCGGAACGGCCCCGGTTGAACAGATGGCGGTAGCGGTCGGAATGGCGGTGTTGGCGACGGTCACGACTTCATCGCCAACTCCCACGCCCGCTGCCAACAGAGAGAGCTTCAGGGCGTCGGTACCGGAATTGACACCGATCACGTACCCTTCCCGCCCACCGACCAGATACTCCTTGAAGGCTCGCTCGAAGGCTTCGCAGCGCCTTCCGAGGATGTACCAGCCGCTGTCCAGGGTCCGCAGGACGGCTTCGTCGAGCTCCGCTTTCAGCTCAAGATACTGCGTACGCAGATCCAGGAAAGGTATTTTCATCAATCACCCCAGTAATGCCGCCTGTTTTCCCGGTAATAGTCGAGGGTGAGGGTCAGCCCCGTGTGGAGTGGCACCCTCGGCTGCCAGCCGGTCAGGTTCTTGAATTTTTCGTAGGAAGCAATGTAATCGCCGATCTCGATTGCCTTGAGATCGCCCGGGAACTCAACCAGCTCATAGTCTCCACCGCCGTTCGCCTCCAGCAGCGCCTCAACGAACCGGATCAGCGACAGGGGCTCACCGCCCAGGTTATATACTTCACCGTTTGTCGCCTCTGTCATCATGGCCAGGAGAAGGGCGTCCACCACGTCGTCCACGTAATTTGTATCCCGAACCTGGCTGCCTGCCCCGAAAATCCTGATTTTCTCTCCGTCGATGGCCTGCCTGACGAACCAGTTCAAGACCCCCTGCCGCGGATGGCGCATCTGGTGCCTCGGGCCGAAGGTGTTGGTGACTCGCAGGGAACAGGCCCTGATACCGTACACCTCGTTGTAGAGCAGATGATAGCCCTCTCCCGCGTTATTGTTGATGCCGTTGACATCCGTGGGGTGCAATGGATGCTTCTCGTCGACCGGGAGGTAGAGCGCGCGGCCGTACTGCCCCCGCGTGCCGGCAAAGACGACCTTTATCCCCGGATTGTTTTCCCGGCACGCCTCAAGGATCCTCAACTGGCTCACGCAGTTAATTTCCAGGTCGGTGAACGGGTCGCGCATGGAGTCGATATGGCTCAGGGTTCCGGCAAGGTTGAACAGGTAATCCTGTCCCCTCACGAGATAGTTGATGCTGCTTCGATCACGCACGTCTGAGATATTGATCCGAATCCTGTCCCTGACCGGCTGCACGTTGAACAGGTTCCCTCCGTACTGCGGTATCAGAGAGTCGATGACCGTTACATCCGCTCCCGCCTCGACAAGCCTGATAGCGAGATTGCCGCCGATAAATCCGAGCCCCCCGGTTATGAGGACCCTTTTTCCTTCATAATGATTCATGAACATTATAGGTACCCTTTATTCTGTAGACCAGGTTCCAGAATGGTGATGACCATTTGCGAACTCGCCTGCTCCGGGGTCGTCGATAGTCGGGACAGACCTCGAATATTTGATCTTCGGCCCTTTCCAGGGCTTTAACGTACGGCCGGTAGAGCAGGTCTATCACCTCACAGGACAGCCGGTAATGACCCAGATCGTGATCGCCGTTTTCATACCGCCGATAGTTGTGAAAATGATAAAAGACCAGGGGTCCGGCATCGGCCATGATTCTCCCGCCATGCTCCGCTATCCGGTACTGCTGGACATTCCACGGAGCAACGCCGCCTCCGGGATTCCTAAGGACATGCACCCCGTCAAAACGTTCCCGCCAGTCGTCCAGGTACTTCTGATCACCGAACTTTCCGTCCTCAACCCGGGCATAGCACCATTCCAGACAGCGGTCCCGCCACCAGTGCAACGCGGTCATGCCCCTCTTATCGGACCGGAAGGTTATGAACTGGACACAATAAATGCCCGATTCGGCTGACTGGTCATATTCTGGACTGTAGCGGTGCTCGGTGAGCAGAACCGCGGCGCCGCTTTCCGTAAACTCCCTCAGCAGGACGGAAGGGCCGTCGAAAAAATACAGGTCGGCATCCAGGTAGGTTATTTCCGGCAATGAGAATGTTTCCAGTGCGTACCCTATGACATGGGGGGTACACGTCCAGCAGTATTCCCCGGCGCTCCGTTCCTTCTTTATCCTTTTCAGGTCAGCCGTCTCAAATTCGGCCGGTGAAACCGGAATCGCTTTCTCCAGCTTCATCCCCTTGAGCGCCCTGTGGGACATTTCGTCAAAGCAGAACACATACAGCTTGAACTCCTCGCCGGATGCAAGGAGCGAGTTGTACAGGGAAACCCCTCGGGAAAGATAATTTGAATCGAAGAGCGTGCAGAATTTATGCATCTTTCACCTTGGCGTCGGGCATGATAGTCTTCGAAAGAAGGCCGTTATTGTTCGGCGCAGTGCGCTTGAAAATAAATCCCCTGAAACGGGATGACGGAATATCGGCCCTGTCCAGAGAGTCGAAATCGGCGATCAGCTCATATTTTCCTGAGAAATGCCGCAGGAATTTCTCCTCGCTGAAAAACCATGCGGGATAGCTCGCCTCGTAGATCTCGGGTGGGACTTTCTGCACGGTTATTCTGTCGCTTCCCTTTTTCAGGAAAGGTGTCCGGTCAATGATAATTACCTCGAAACCCAGGGAAAAGACATCTTCGAGCAGGCCATAGGGATGCTCCAGGTACTGTAGGACACTGGACAGGATGATGGCCTTCGGGTGCTGCTCCCGGAAGCACTCATCAAGGTCGCGATAGAATGCCAAACGTCCGTCTTCGAAGTGGCGCTTGCCGCATTCAACGAAATGTTCCTGCTCGACGACATTCCACCGCACCTCGGACAAATGCCAGAGAAATTTCCGGTTCTGGAAATAGCTGCTCCCCAGGGAACCTCCGAAGTCGACCACGTTGAGCCGGTTGCCGTGCAGGGATGCGGTCCACAACAGCCCCGCAAGAAGGGGCCATGCATAGTGTACCGTATCGAAGAGCACGGAGTCGCGCTCGTGGACCGCCTCGCCGGATTTGACCTTCAGCAGGGCGTCCCGAACCTTGGCAAGAATATGACTGGAATCGTATCCACCCGAAACGGCGGCCGCTTCAGACCAGGTACCGTAATCGCCGCGAAAACCATATTTTCCGAACAGATGCCTCTGAATCCGGAAGAATACCGGCGGGATACAGTCATGCAGAATGCGCCGTTCTTTCACGATTTGCCCCCGTTCTTCGCCAACGACGTTCGGATGATCCTGTCCAGTTCCACGGCCCGGTGTTCGAAGGTATGTTCACGCAGGGTGCGACGCATGCCTGCCATGGCGATATCTTCCCTTCCCCTCGGGTTGTCGAGAAGCCATTGGACCTTTTCCATACACTCTTCCGCGGAGCGGTAGGTCACCACCTCCGAGTCGGGTTCGAACAGTTCATGCAGGTTCTCCCTCCAGTCCGTAACCAGGCAGGTTCCGACGCCGGTCGTCTCGAACAGGCGCATGTTGGACGCGAAGCGGGGAGAAGAGTCCGCATGGATATTCAGGGTCATCCGCGAATCGCGGATCACCTGGAACATTGCAAGGCCGAATACCGGGGGACGAAGAAACCGCTTCAGACGCCTGTTCACCGGCGGAACCGGGCGCGCCTGCCAGCGGAGCGCCCCTCCGGCCAGGGGAATCGCCGAGATCCACGATGCGGGAATCCCGGCTGCACGCAAGGCATGGGCGCTCCGGTAGACAATGGATTTCACCGCGGACGTCGCATCGTCCCGCCAGGTGAAACCCGCGCTCGGGGAGAATATCTCCAGGGAAGTCCCCTGGCCGACCTTTTCCAGGAATTCCTCCCGATGTCGATGCACCCCGCCGGATCGCACGACCTGCCCGATAAAGGAGATATCCATGGTCTTTCCGCGGTCGGCGAGGCTGCCGGGAACCCGCGGGTCGAAACCATGGTGCAGGTGCGCGGCTTCATGTCCGGCAACCTTCATGACCGCAACCGATTCCGGGGCGCAGGAGAGGATCAGGTCCATATCACTCCACACGCCGCTTGCCGGAATGGCGCTCCCGACCCAGCCAAGCACCAGGCGCAGGGAGGGGACCGCATCCCGCAGTCCACGCAGAAGCGCCTCGTCAGTATCGTCATACCACAAGATATCGGGCCGGAATCTCTTCACCTGCTCGACCACGATTCCCGCCGGCCCTGTCCCCTCTTTCACGCCGTTCTCCCGGGCCCACGCCTCCTGCAGGGGTCCGGCGTTGCGGGTGATCTCCAGGACCTCGTAGCCGAGGGGAGACAGGGCATGGGACCAGAAATCGGCCCAACCGAAGGCATCGCGGTCCAGTGCCTTCTTCTGCTCCCCATAGGGGAGGAGCGCAGTATCAGGGCGGCTGTCATAGAATTCTTTCAGGTAGCCGTGATATGCCGACGTTATCTTCACCAGTCTCATGCTATGGTCCGTATTCTCCGCGCCTCAGATTCCAAGGCAATTCCCGTCACGGTAGAAAATGGAAGTCTCCGTCTTGTCGATGCACCCCGGCGCATAGCCGGTGAACTGAATCCTGCGGAATCCCCGGTCTCCCAGGAAACGATACCCCTCCGCATATTCGCTCCGATCGCTGTTGTCCCAGAGAATCACCCCGTCGGGAGTCAGGGAATCCGGGATGTGGAAGGAACAGCGGACCCGCTCCCGGCCGTCGAGAACCACCAGGTGGAAACGGTTGCGGTATTCGGCGACCGCGCATTGGTAGTCATCGCCCTCTCCCAGTGGAACATGGCGCAGGGTGACATTGTCGGGCATGCGCGGAGACAGCTTTTCATACCACACCCGATCGTGCTCAACCGACACCACTTCCCTGACCCGCCCGGCCCACCACAGGGTACTGGCGCCGCACCCGTACTCGAAAACGGACATGCCGGCGTCCACCCTCGGTGTCAGGAACTCGATGGCCGGATAGGTGATCCAGGGGAGGGGATTTCCCTCCGCGTCGACGGGCATCTTTTCCCGGAAGCTCCTGAACCAGCCGTCTTCCCTGAGGGGGCCGGCCTGGCGGAGCATGAACAGGGAGTAGAGATCCAGTCTCTTGAGCAACGCCATAAGCGGCGGTTTTATGATTCTTCGTATCACCATATCCTCGGATAGAGCAGTGCCCGGGTCAGCATCATGCCGGTCCTGCGAAGCGGGCGGTAGAGAAAACAGGAGCCGTGGGCAGCGAACCAGTAGGCGACACAGGAGGCGATCACCGCGCCCATGCCGCCGTAGCGCGGAATCAGGACCAGATTGAGGAGCACGTTGACGACGCACCCCAGGGACACGGTCAGGAAATGGACCCGTGTCCAGTTCATTGCGGTCAGGAACGAGCTGCGGGCAACACCCAGGTTGGTGAACATTCCGGCCCAGATGAGCACGGCCAGCATGGGCCCGGCCGCCGCGTACGCCTCGCCGAAGAGAAGCGTCACCACCCATCCCGCCAGGAAGGTAACGGGCACGGCAACCAGGTACGCCATCAGCGCCATAAGATTGTAGAGCTTCTGCAGCCTCCCGTAGAACAGTTCGTCGCTTATTGCGCGGGCTTCCACCACGCTGGGAAAAACTGACGAGACAACGGCCATGGGAATGAAATACCAGACCTCAGCCAGGCGCACCGCCGCGGAATAGACTCCCACCTCCGCATCGCCGATCATATCCCCGATCATGACCTGATCGATACGCATGTAGATCATGATGACCACGCTGGACAGGATCAGCGGCCAGCTGTCCCTGAGCAGATGCCGCGCCAGGCGTACACTTCCGCGCCAGGCCGTCAGCCTACCGCCGCTGACCCGATAGGCGAGCGCCAGGCCCAGGGCGCCGAGCGCGATCTCGGCCGACCCGGCCCAGGCAAAGGCCACGAGCGGCGCCTTGACCAGGATAAGGACGACCTTTACCAGGGTTACGCATAAAAAGGCGGAATTCTTGGCGTATACCGTGAACTTCGATTGGATCTGGGACTGAAACCAGAAATCGATAGTGTCAAACGCCTGGAATATCATGCCTGCCGCGGTAATTCCCACCAGCCAGTGGGCCGGCGTATCTCCGGGCCTCATCAGGAGAATTGTCACTACCGTCAGGCCGAGCGTTACGGCTCCACCCACTGCCTTGAGGACAAAGGCCGTGCCCAGGATCTCGTCCCGGCAACCGGGGTCGCGCACGATATTGCGAACCACGATCCCGTCCAGACCGAGGTTGGCAAGCGCCGAAAACAGCGCGACAAACGCCCCAGTATAGCTCAGCAGCCCGAAGCGGTCCGGTCCCAGGTAGCGGGCGACCCAGACCCCCACCAGCAGGCCCGCGCCCATGCGGACAACCTTGTCTGCAAACAGCCACCCGGTATTGCCGATGACCTTCTGCAGGCTCGGGCGTCCCTCAAGCCTGGTCCGGATGAACGATGGCAGAAGCCTGGCCCAGGCCGGATTCATCGGGTACCCAGGTACCACCGGTACACATCACGGACCCCGTCTTCCAGCCCGATTCCATGCCTCCAGCCCAGATCATGAAGGCGGGAGACATCGCACAACTTGCGCGGCGTGCCGTCAGGCTTCGTGTCGTCAAACACCAGTGCACCTTCAAAGCCGATCACCTTCCTGATGAGCAGCGCAAGGTCTCGTATGCTGACCTCCTCGCCGGAACCGATGTTGATCAAGGCGGGTGATGAGTGATGGGTGATGAGTGATGAGTACACGTCCTCCGGCAGATTCATCAGAAAGAGGCAGGCGTCGGCCAGGTCGTCCACGTGGAGAAACTCGCGCAACGGCGTGCCGCTGCCCCAGACCACTACTTTTTCCTCGCTCCCCGAACCTCGCTCCCCGCTCCTGATTTTGGCCTCGTGGAACTTGCGCAGGAGCGCCGGCAGCACGTGGGACTTTTCCGGATCAAAGTTGTCTCCGGGCCCGTACAGGTTTGTCGGCATGGCAGCCAGATAGCGGGTGCCGTACTGGCGGTTGCAGGAACGGCACAGGGTGATGCCTGCGATCTTGGCAACGGCGTATGCGTCGTTGGTCGGCTCCAGGGGGCCGGTGAGCAGGTATTCCTCCTTCAGCGGCTGCGGGGCCAGCTTGGGATAGATGCAGGTGCTGCCGAGAAACAGGAGCCTCTTCACACCCGTGACACGGGCATTGTGAATCACGTTGTTCTGAATCATCAGGTTATCGTAGATGAAGTCAGCCGGGTAGGTACTGTTGGCGACGATACCTCCCACCTTTGCGGCAGCGAGAAAGACGTAGTCAGGCTTCTCTTCGGCAAAGAATGCGGCAACATCCGCCTGGTTCCTCAGGTCCAGTTCTCCGCTGGTTCGAAGCACCAGGTTTGCGTACCCTTCCGCAGTGAGTTTCCTGACAATGGCCGAGCCCACGAGACCCCGGTGGCCGGCCACATATATCTTCGCATTCTTGTCCATGGTCCCCCTGTTTCCCTGCGGTCTACCGCGCTTTCCCCACGTCATTGTTCGGCAGCGAGTTCCCGTGGCGCCGTTCCGGAACCGTTGAAGAGCCGGTACGGAGGATCTCCCGTTCCTCGACACCCCGCCGCAACAGTTCTGCCGAGAGAATGTCACCTCTTTTCACCGACGTTATGACGATGCGACGCCCCTCCCCCGCCAGTCCCTGTTCCAGTGACGAGACCCTGGTATCGAAAAAGCTCTCCCCTTCATGGTCGTCGTCCATGACCGCCGCAAGTTCCAGCCCGGTTTCCCGCAGGGAAAGGTAGGCAATCTCCGCCACCTCGTCCACGCCGCAGAAGGATACGGAGCGGACTCCAGACGCGTGCAGGCGCCGGAAAAGGTCCAGATAATCCTGGCGCGTTATCTTGTAGAGGCTGGTGAAATAACTCAGGTGCTGGTAGGCAAGGCGGCTCTTTTCCGCAATCCCCTGGGGGGTGAGAAGATAGCCGTAGCGATTGCGGGGAAAGGAGGCAATCCGCACATACCCTTTGGCAACGAGGTTTTTCAGGTAGGAGTTGACGAGCCCCAGGGCGATGCCCAGGCGGCGGGACAGTTCCCGCTGGGAGAGCGTCTCCTCCGAGGCCAGCTCTGTCAGGAGAAGAAGCGAGCGGTAGGAATCCATCGTTTTTTCTTCGATATCGTTCACGCCATGAACATTACATGAAGAACCGGCCGCTGGCAATCTGTTTTTGGCCTGCGGAACAGACACTCGGCGAGTTCGGACAGGAGACGGATCGGCGCCCTCCACACAATCACTTCTGTTGACGCCCTTTCATCCGTGATGGTATTCTCCACAGCCGATACAGAAGCACAGCACATCAGCCGAAAACCACGGATTTCAGAGGAGCCGACGCATGGTACACAGTCTTATGGGATTGACTACGCTACTGGCCGCAGCCTGGCTCCTCAGCGAGAACCGCCGCTTCATCCCCTGGCGCACCGTGGCGGCGGGACTGATCATGCAGGCTGCAATTGCCGTTCTCATGCTGAAGGCGCCACTGTTCCGGGAAATCTTTTTCGGGCTCAACACCATCGTGATGACCTTCCAGGAGGCGACGCAGGCCGGAACATCCTTCGTGTTCGGATACCTGGGCGGCGGCCCGCTGCCGTTTGCGGAGACAAAACCGGGAGGCTCGTTTTCCCTGGCCTTTCAGGCACTGCCGCTGGTGCTGGTCATCGGCGCCCTCACCGCTCTTTTTTACTACTGGCGCATCCTGCCGAAAGTGGTGCGGGGATTCTCCTGGGTGCTGCGCAAGAGCATGGGCATCGGCGGCGCCCTTGGTGTCGTCTCCTCCGGCTGCATCTTCCTGGGAATGATCGAGTCCCCCCTGCTGATCCGCCCCTACCTGAGCAAATTGACCCGCAGCGAACTGTTCGCCATGATGGCCGTCGGCCTCTCCTGCATCGCCGGCACCATGCTCGTGCTCTATGGGACCGTTCTGAAGGGAGTCATCCCCGACGCCTTCGGCCACATCCTGACCGCCTCCATCATCCATGCCCCGGCTGCCCTGGTCCTGGCCTCGGTCATGGTACCGGAAACGGAGAACCAGACCCTCGGCGGTGAAATCTCCTCCTATGAGGCAACCAGCGCCATGGACGCCCTTGCCAAAGGGACATGGGACGGCCTGCACCTTCTTTTCAACATCGTGGCAATCCTGATTGTCTTTGTTGCCCTGGTGAAACTGGTCAACATCGGACTCGGTCAGTTCGCGGATGTCTACGGTGCGCCACTGACTTTGGAACGGATTCTGGGGACGCTGATGGCGCCGGTGGTGTGGCTGATCGGCGTGCCGTGGGAAGAGGCGCGAACCGCCGGGGCGCTCATGGGAACCAAGGTGGTGCTCAACGAGTTTCTGGCGTACATCGAACTCTCGAAACTCCCCCCGGGCGCACTCGGAGACAAAAGCAGGATGATCATGACCTACGCCATGTGCAGTTTCGCCAACCTGGGCAGCCTGGGCATCCTCATCGGAGGACTCGGCTCACTCTGTCCGGAGCGGCGGGACGAGATAACGGCCATGGGCGTGAAGGCCCTGATTGCCGGAATTCTGGCCTCGCTTATGACCGGGGCCATTGTCGGGATGCTGTGAGGATTTCTCAAGTCCACCATGTGAGACGCTATCGCGTTGGGATGCGAATACGAAAAAGGCCGGTTTTCTCCGGCCTTTTTCTTCGCGGTTCCCCAATAACGGGGAGGAAAGGGTGGCGGGCGTCCGGGCCGACGCCCGCCGGTTGGAAACGCTTCGCAAAAGAATGGGAATGGAGGCGCTTCCTGGGAGATGCAATCAGGTATCAGAAGTTCCAGAATTCGTCGATTTCCGCGTCGCTGAAATCCCATACCGCGTTGTGGGGCGGAACCGCTTCTTCGAAAAACTCGGGGAGACGGTCGTCCTTGTTGCTCATGCCGGCGGCGAGATTGAAATTATGCTCGGTCTTCAGGACATATTTGCCGAATTCCACGACGCCGTTGGCATCCAGGTTCGTGCCGAACCGGGCATTGATCATCTCGTAGATGGCGGTGAAGCACTCGGGGATGTCGAGGGCCGGGAAGGCAACGAAGATACAGAGACCGCAGCTGTCAACGGCGGCGGTGGCAATCTGCAGGTTGCGGGAAAGCTCGACTTGGCCCGCCTTTGACAGGGGATCCACGAAGCCGCCGACTTTCAGGATGTTGGTGGCAATGGTGTAGCCGGAGGTGTGGTCGGCGCCCATGGTCGAGGTGGCGTAGGTGATGCCGATACCCTTGACCGCTCGCGGGTCGTATGCCGGGATACCCTGGTTCTTGACGACTGGGATCCTGGTCAGGCCGTAGGTACGCCCCACGGAACCGGCGCCGTTGCCCAGGATGCGGCCCAGCGGCGTTCCCTTTCGCATTTCCTCGTCATAGAGACGGTAGGCTTCCTTGCCGTCGCCCCAGGGGAGGATGCCGGCTTCCATGGCCACGTTCATGATGACCGCGCCTTCGATGGAGTCGA
>CALABV010000228.1 GCA_937886325.1 uncultured Geobacter sp. | reverse complement strand
AGGCCGGACGAGCGATACAAGCCGTATGGCCTTTTTTTCGTCCGGCGGTTTCAGTGGAGAATCCTGTTTCGGGTGGATTGGCACAGATAGTGCTCAAGAAAAACGCGAGCTGTCCGAAAGATATACTAAGGGCTGAATCCGCCATTCCGCTCGCCTCGGCATTCAGATATCACGGGTTGAACTCATAGACTAAGGGAATAACGGGTGACGTATGATACGCGTAACGAGGCTTGACCGCAGCGAGATGTTTCTGAATGAGGACCTGATAGAGAGTATCGAGGAAACGCCGGACACACACATTACCCTGACCAACGGCAAGCGGTATCTGGTGCGGGAGAGTGCGTCCGCCATTATCGAACAGATCGTTCGGTTCAGGACGAGGATTATAACCCGGGCCCAGCGCGGCGACGGCGGCAGGTACCTTAGGAAGGGCCTTGCCGGATGCTTCCGTCCGGTTTTTGACTCATCCGACATGGAGACCGACACGTAAGGTCGGGCACGGCCAAACCCTTGCCGCCGCCTGCTCCGTACGAGCGCTGTACCATTCCTATCCCCCCAGGGTGGGGTACTATAACCACGGGATCTTATTTTATGGATATTGCGACTATCATCGGACTTGTACTCGGTTTCGGCGCGGTAATCGGCGGCCAGATCCTCGAAGGAGGTCATGTCAGCGCGATTCTTCAGCCGACCGCGGCCCTTATCGTTCTCGGCGGTACCTTCGGCGCGGCGTGTGTCAGTTTTCCCTTGTCCACGATCCTCCAGGCGGTGAAGGACGCGAAAAGAGTGCTCTTCGCGGAGGCACAGAACAGCGAGGGGATTATCAAGGAAATCATCGGTTACGCCGCCAAGGCCAGGAAAAACGGCCTTATCTCCCTGGAGCAGGAAGCGCAGAACGCAAAGGATCGATTCACACGCAAAGGGATATCACTGGTCGTGGACGGCATCGATCCCCAGAAACTGCAGGAAACCATGGAAACGGAACTGGACACCTTTGAAGAGCATGCGAAGGGAAGCGCGGAGTTTTACGAAGCCATGGGCGGATATGCCCCCACCATCGGCATCATCGGCGCGGTTCTCGGCCTCATCCACGTCATGAACAACCTCGCCGACACATCCAAATTAGGCGCGGGGATCGCCGTGGCCTTCGTGGCCACCATCTACGGTCTCATGACCGCCAATATCATCTGTCTCCCCTTTGCCACCAAGCTCAAACACCGAATCAAGCAGGAACTGCTTCACAAGCGGATGATTATCGAAGGGCTCACTGCCATCCAGAACGGGGAGAATCCGCACTACATCGAGCAGAAACTGCGCTCTTTCCTGGTTCACAGCGGGGATGAGAAAAAGGCGAAGTAGATGGCGCGAAGAAAGAAAAAACCCGAGCCGCACGCGAACCATGAGAGGTGGATGGTCTCGTACGCCGATTTCGTAACGCTTCTCTTTGCCGTGTTCGTGACTCTGTTCGCCATGTCCCAGACCGATAAACGCAAAGTGGAGGAGGTCATCGCCTCGCTTCGCGAGTCGTTCGGATACGCAAAGTCCAGCCCTTCGAGCAAGGTCAATGTTCTCGACTCCACCGAGTTGAGCCAGATCCCCATGATTACGCCCCCCGCATCCCGCGGACCCATGAACCCGCAGATGCCGTTCAACAAAGACAGCAGGGCCAACACCAGGGCCAGGCATAAGGGGGAAGAAAAGGATTTCAAGAACGCGAGAGCGTCTCTGGAAGCATATCTGCTGAAGAACGGGATGCAGGACAAGGTGACCCTGGATATTACCCGTCGCGGTCTGGTTGTGAGTCTGAAAGAGGCGGGGTTCTTCGATTCCGGGAGCGCGGAGATCAAGGTAAGCTCATATTCGTTGCTGGCCAAGATCGCCGAGTCGCTGTCCGACTATTCCAACCAGATACGGGTTGAAGGGCATACGGACAACGTGCCTATCAATACGCGTGCGTTTCCTTCGAACTGGGAACTGTCGGCGGCCAGGGCAACCAACATTGTTCGCCATATGGTGTCGTACTACAAGTTCGAGCCCGAATGTCTTTCGGCGGCAGGGTACGGGGAATACAGGGCGGTCGCGGACAACGGCACGGCGGAGGGCAGGGCGAAAAATCGGCGGGTGGATATCGTGGTGTTGAATGAGGATGGGGAGAAGAGCGAACCACGGGATTTCCGGCAGGCCGTCCTCCCCGCTCCCACGGGCGGCGCTATCACCGGTGAACCGGCTGCGGCATCCGCCGGAAGGGTGGCTGGAGCACGCGGAGCGATGTGACGGGGCACAGGGTTTGTGTCGTTACCTTTCCCGTTCCGTCTCGGATTTCAACTGGTTTCTCTGTTCGGCGAAAATGTATGCAATTACTGCTTCGCGATCTTTTTCATCTATGTGGATGAACTTCATCGCAATAATGTAGACGGGTTCCTTTTCGATGCGCAGGGTGACCTCGTTGCAGCGCAGCACCTCCGCGACAACGCTGATGATTCTCGGCGAGGGGAGGGGGATGTAGAGATCAACATTCACCAGGTTACCCACGCGGATGCCTGAATTCATGCGGACCCGCATGCCGCCCCCGCTCAGGTTCACGGTCTCGGGCCGGAGATCCCTTCCGTCGCTCGTTACGGCCCGGAAGCCCTTTCCCGAAGGAAACATTTTCGGGGGAGGCGCGTTCCGGTTACGGACCTGCGATGCGTTCCAGTTCTCTTTTATGCTACCTGCATGCTGGGTATCCGGCGCATCCAGGACAAAGGGTATCATCACATCCAGGCGGAAATACTCCCGCCGCTGTTTTTCCTCAACCGCTCCCACCAACTTGAGCAGAATATCCTTGCGGGAGCCGCTCTCTTCGAGAAGCGCGTCACAGCAGTAAAAGCCCCACCCGGACCATCCTGAAAGCACGACACGTGCATCGGATTTTCCTTCGGATGAGCGGGAAGGCAGTCCTTCACCGAGCATTTCAACCGTAACGTAGGTACCGTCGACGCGCGTTATTTCCCCGTTGCTTTCGCGAAGCATCGTCCCTGACAGGCGAACGCCGACCTTCACCTGTTGTCCGACCTTGTAATATTGATCATAGGCAATATTTTGCTTTGCCATTCCCTTCATTCCCTCCAACGGAAGTTCACACGCCCAGAGTCGTCGGCGTCAGCGAAAAGCTGAAAACGCAAAGCGATCAAGCGCCGGAAAACCGGGTACAGACTGTATCACGGAACCCGCGCCACAGACAAATGAAAATCAGGGATACGTGAGAATGAAGTGAGGTCGGGAGCGATGCGTTTTCGGTTCAAAAAATTGACACGACACCTTTCGGTATCTAAAGAATTAATGATATCAGGGTATTATGGTGATGCCTCAAGAGGCATGTTTATTGCTCAGTGACAGTACGGATGTGAATCCTCAAAATTCTGAAGCGAAAACGCCGCGTGCAGTGAGAATATCCGGTGTTCACGAAAGTGCGCAAAGAACGCAAAGGAAAGATACCTGCAACGGATACCGCCCCGGGCTGACCATACGGATTCAATGATGAATGAACTGCTTGACACCTATACTCGCGAGATAGCTCGCACTCCGGGGGATCCCGACTCCTATCTCCGCCTGGGCGACCTCCTCCACGGCATGGAACGCTTCGATGACGCCTTAGCCGTGTACGACAGGCTTCTTGCGTTGATGCCCGGATGCGGCCCGGCCCATCACAATCGAGGTAATGCGCTTCTTGAGATGGGGCGATGGGAAGATGCGATCCGCAGCTATCGCAACGCCCTGAGCCATATGCCCGGATTTGTTGAAGCATATGTCACCATCGCAACGGCGCTGCAGGCCCTGGGGAAACCCTTCGAGGCAATGGCGAGCTGCCATCGCGCGCTCGCCATCGACCCGGAGTGCGCGGAAGCCCACTGGAACCTGGCTCTCGCCCTCCTTCAGGTTGGTGAATATGCGCAGGGGTGGGAAGAGTTCGAGTGGCGCTGGAAGAAGCGCGGCTATCCATCAGAAGACAGGAACTTTTCCCAACCCGCGTGGAATGGCGTTCCCCTGTCGGGCAGGACTATCCTTGTTCACTGTGAGCAGGGGTTCGGCGACAGTCTCCAGTTCGCCCGGTTTCTCCCGCTGGTCGCCGAGCACGGCGGCAGGGTGGTGGTGGAGTGCCCGGCTCCGCTCAAGGGATTGCTGGAAGAAGTGAAGGGGGTCGACGAAGTCGTTGCTTCCGGAAGTAACCTCCCACCCTTTGATCTGCACCTGCCGCTCATGAGCCTGCCACGGGTTTTCGGCGCACGGGTTGATTCACTTCCCCGGACAGTCCCCTACCTCTATCCCTCACTTGAGAAACTGGCGGAATGGTCTCCGAATTTCACGGACAGCCGTGCATTCAGGGTCGGGATCGTGTGGGAGGGAAGGAAAAAGCCCGACCCGAACCGGACCTGTCCGTTCCGCTTTCTATCTCCCCTTGCGGAAACCGGTGGAGTGGCTTTCTACTCCCTTCAGATACGGGAAAAAGGCGCGAAGATTGAATCCATGGACAATGGACCGAAACTCATCGACCTCACTCCCGATATACGTGATTTCAGCGACACGGCGGCGCTTATCGCGCACCTCGATCTCGTGATATCCATCGATACCGGAGTCGCCCATCTTGCCGGGGCATTGGGGAAAGAGACCTGGGTGATGCTGCCCCATGCCGCGGACTGGCGCTGGATGCTCAATCGCGACGACTCACCCTGGTATCCGAGCGCGAAACTGTTTCGCCAGGGCAGCCCCGGCGAATGGAGCGGTGTGGTGTCAAAAATCGGAAAAGCCCTCGCTACACGGCTTGCCCGGTTTCAGGACGAGTTCGGCCGCTATTCCGATGAGTTGGAGGCAGCCTATTCCGAGGGGCTTTCCCGGCTTCAGCAAGGAACGCCGGAGGCCGCGGCGGATCCCCTGCGCCGGGCCCTGCTCGAGAATCCCCGCGTGCCCGAGGTATTCAACGCCCTCGGCGTTTGTGCCCGGGAACAGGGGAAAGGAAAGTCGGCCGTTTCCCTGTTCCGGCACGCCGTTGCTCTGGACGCCGGCTATAGCGACGGACATATCAATCTCGGAAATGCGCTGTACGGCGCCGACCGGATCGAGGAGGCAATCAACAACTACCGCCAGGCTCTGGCCATTTCTCCGGAAGACATCAGGGCTTACCAGAATCTGGGGGTTGCCCTCCAGGCGCAGGGCAGGGTAGCGGAGGCGGCCGCTTGCTTTGAAACGGCGTTGGCGCTTCGTCCCGATTATGCAACGGCGCGCTGGAACCGCGCCATGCTGAAATTGCTCACCGGGAACCTGAGGGAAGGTTTCCGTGATTTCGAGGCGCGCTTCGATAAAAACGACCCGGTTCCCGTCCACCATGCCGGGGTTCCCCTCTGGGATGGAACGCCCTTTCATGGAAAAACCCTTCTGGTACATGCGGAGCAGGGGTTCGGCGACACCTTCCAGTTTGTCCGCTACCTGCATCTCGCGGCGGAACGGGGAGATGATATCACTTTCGAATGCCAGCATGAATCGCTTCAAGATCTTCTGGCCGACTCCTTTCCGCGTGTGAGAACTGTTATACGCGGCGAGTCGCTGTCCGGGATCGGTTGTCAGATCCCGCTCCTGAGTCTTCCCCGTGTGTTCGGCACAACCCTCGATACTATTCCATCCCGCGTTCCATACATCGTCCCATCTCGCGAGAAAGTCGAAAAATGGAAAATGCGGCTCCAAGGAAATACCGGATTCCGCATCGGCCTCGTCTGGGCGGGGCGGGCGAAACCGGACCCGAAGCGTTCGGCTTCGCTTCAGGCGCTGGCGCCGCTTGCCACCGTTCCCGGCGTTGTCTTTTTCAGCCTCCAGGTAGGAGAGGGTTCGGAGCAGCTTCAGAATCCGCCCGGCGGGATGAAGATTCACGATTATACGAATGAATTCGGAGATTTTTCCCAGACCGCGGCATTCATTGCAAACCTGGACCTGGTCATCACCATCGATTCCGCCGCCGCCCACCTGGCCGGAGCCATGAAAAAGCAGGTGTGGGTGCTGCTGCCGTATGCGCCTGACTGGCGCTGGATGTCAGGACGGCCGGAATCCCCCTGGTATCCCACCATGCGGCTCTTCAGGCAGCGGAGGGCGGGTGACTGGATCAGCCCTGTCGCGGACATGACCGAATCGCTGCGCCTGCTGATCGCTTGACACGGGGTGACTCTATGAAAGATCTGAGAATCTGGCTTGCATACGTTTCCTATCCTGTGACTACCGCCGTGTATCTGGAACGGGCTTTGCGGCGCATATCCCGCCTTACGACCATCGGCCCTCTCCTTCCTGCCGAATTGATTGAACAGTGGAAGCTTCATGCCATGAAAGCGCCGGTCCTGCCCCATGACATTGCAACCGGTTTTTCTCCTGACATGGGAAAGGTGCTTGCTTCGGTCGACTCTCATGAACATCCCGATCTGTATCTGTGGGTTGAGTCTGTCGGAGGGCATCACCCGACCAACCTCCACGCGCTTCCCTGCCCGAAGGCATGCTACCTGATCGATACGCACCTGAACCTGAAACGGCATTTGGAATGGGCCCGTCTCTTCGATTTCGTTTTCATCGCCCAGCGGGAATACCTTGAGCTGTTCAGGAAACAGGGGATGAATGCCCATTGGCTTCCGCTGGCGTGCGATCCCGAGATTCATGCATACCACGACATGGCAAAACAATATGACGTGGGTTTCGTGGGGAGCGTCGCGAGCAACAACCCGCGTTGCTCAGAGTTGCTGAAAAGACTGTCGGAAAAGACAAATCTTCACGTGGAGCGCTGCTTCATGGGCGAGATGGCGGAGGTTTTCTCCGCTTCCAGGATAGTATTCAACAGCGCGGTGAACAATGATTTGAATATGCGCGTATTTGAGGCGATGTCCACCGGTTCTCTCCTCGTAACGGATATGGCCTGGAACAGTGGTCAGGACATCCTGTTTCGCGATGGTGAGGATTATGCCGTCTACCGCCATGACGGTCTCCTGCACGACGTGATTGGATTTTATCTGGACAACGAAATGCTCAGACAACGTATTGGAGAGCGAGGGCGAAGGCTTGTCCACGCTGCCCATACCTACCATCACAGGGTCGAGGACCTGCTGAACGTGATTTTCGAGGGGAAGCCGACAACCTTTTCCGCCGAAGAGCTCAGGGCTCGTTCCCTGAAAGGGCTGAATACACCCCTTCATCTGGCCCGGAATACGCTCCCGCTGTTGTCGTCATCATCCAGAAGCTTCGTCATACCGGTGCTGGACTATTCACCTGCAAGCAGCTACAGCATAGTGACTCTTCTTGATGACCTCAAGAACATCCACGGTGACGTTATCGTGGTTTTCAACAACGAAAAAGTCGCCGAAGAGTTGAAGAATCACCCCCGAATCACCCATTATGCGATCATGAAGCGCAATGTGGGGGTCTCACGTGCCTGGAATATCGGTATCGACATGGCAGTTACGCCCGTAGTTTTTATCGTGAACGCCGATGTTCATATCAAGGCCGAAACGGTGGGAGCGCTCGAAGCAGGTCTCATGACTCTTGAACGGGCGGCGTGTGTCGGCCCACAAGGGTCGTTCGTGGATTTCGCTCTCACCAGGGATTACTGCTATTTCGACAAGGGGTCTTTTGTCGAGCCGATTGCCGTGGATGCCGTCTCCGGCTTTCTGTTCGCGATCAAGCGTGAGCTTATTACGGAAAACCGGATACGTTTCGAGGATGCCTATACGCCGTGCTATTTCGAGGAATGGGACCTGGGCCTGCAGATCAGGAGAGCCGGACTGAAAAGCTATATAGTTCCGGCGGCGGCGTACGAGCACGAATGGAGCGGCACCATCCGGGCGCTGCGCCGGATTGAGTACTACGAACGGGCCGATGCTGTCGCGGATATCCTGAAGCGCAACAGGATCTACTTTCTCGCCAAGTGGCGTGCCATCGTGGAAAACGAAGGACTTACGGGCCTGCTGGAAAGCGGCTTCCGGGATTACGGCGTCGGGTTCGTCAGGAATCTTCTGGTGTCCGGCAAAGTCGAGGAGGCTGACAACCTTCTCGAGATCCTTGAAACGGACTTTTCCCGAGATTCTGAAATCCAGGCATTGCGGGGATTTGCCGCCTTTTTCCTGAACAGGGTGCGGGAGGCCACGCTGTATTACAGAAATGCGGGTTTCTTTGACAAGGATTTCGATGCTCAATCCTATACTGTCTCATTGAGAAGCGAGATGGAGACTAACGGATGAAAACGGCACTTCCTTCCGGGGCGTCCCACGGCTGGGGAATAGCGGGAGACTATCTAAGGCGCGAGATTGCCGCTCTTCCGCAGGTCGACGGCGTCACTCTTCACTGTGCCCAGGGTTGGGACCTGCAGCCCCAGAAACCTGACCTCCTGGACGCCGTTAATATCGGATACTGCTTTTTCGAGGACAACATAGAAGTGCTGGCCCATGCCCGCGACGCCGCGAAGCGTTGGGAGTATATGGTGGCAGGCTCCCGCTGGTGCGAGTATAACCTGAGGATTGGAGGGTTCAGTGCAACCTCGACCATCCTCCAGGGGATTGATCCCCTGTTGTTTTATCCCGCTCGGGAATCGGTTCAGAGGGATATCTTCGTGGTATTTTCCGGCGGGAAATTCGAGCTGAGAAAGGGTCAGGATCTCGTTATCGCGGCCATGAAGATTTTCATGGACAGGCATGCCGATGCGGTTTTGTCGTGCGCGTGGTACAACCAGTGGCCGCTTTCGCTGAAGACAATGGAACTCTCGTCCTTCATCAGGTACCGGCACGCCGAAGAGGAATGCATGACGCTTCTCTACCGCACCCTGTGCGAGAACGGTATCGACATCCGGCGGGTTCTTCTTCATCCTCTGAGAGACAACAGGACAATGAGACAGGTCTACCTTGCCAGCAACATCGGTCTTTTCCCCAACCGTTGCGAGGGGGGAAACAACATGGTTATGTGCGAGTATATGGCATGCGGCAAAACGGTGATTGCGTCGGACATGACGGGTCATGCCGACGTGATTACCGAAGACAACGCGATCCCGTTGACCCGCTACCGGCCGTATCTCCGGCAGGGGCACGGAAGGGGGGTCTGGTTCGAGCCTGATCTTGAGGAAATTGTCGAAAATCTCGAAACCGCCTACCGGATGCGACACCAGCTCCACCGCAAGGGGATGGTTGCGGCGGACGATATGAGCCGGCTCTCATGGCAAGAGGCTGCACGACAGTTTCATGAGATTGCGCGGCGTCTGGCTGGTGCTTAATGACCAG
>CALABV010000227.1 GCA_937886325.1 uncultured Geobacter sp. | reverse complement strand
TGGTTGAGCCTGACGGGCTTGATAAGCCCTGTCCCCTTTGACCCCGCTCAACACGTTGGAACGATAGGAATTTGGAGCATTGAGCCTCAGAACCCATTCCCCCTTGTAGCGGGAGGGAAGGGGAGAGGTGATACCGTGAACATTGAGAAGAACGGCGCGAAACCGAAGGACCTCCTCGTACGGACCGGAGAATTCCTCGACGAAATTGTACTGCTTGATGAAACGGTCCTCTTTGTGGTTGCGGGACGTGGCGTACTGGACGCGGCGGACGGAACACCCGCAATAAGAGGCTATGTTTTTATTCGCGCGGAACTTGTTGCCGGAAAGAAGCGTACCGACGCAGAAATCTAAAAAGCGGCGGCGTGACGCAAGTACGGTAATGTCTGAAAGGAGATACCATCCGTTACGCGAACCCTTGCCATACTTCGACAACAGCGACTTTTCGGCATTAACCTTGTAGCGGCCGTCGGGAAGAAAAGAGAACAGGACCGAACCACCGAGGATCGCGGCGAGACGCCGCTTGTGCCGGCGGCGGTCGTTGCCTGGCCGGTGGTGGAGCGAGGCGTAACCGTATTCAGAGTGCAGGAGATCGCAGAGCTCATCGAGGGAGAATATCCCCGAGCGCATGGCGAAGTGATGGCGTACGATGACGTAGTAGCGGTAGTCATCGAAATCGCCGCCCATCGATTTGACGAGCCTGATAATGCCCCTGCTGACGCGGACCACCGAACGGTACCTTGAATGACCGCGCGGTGGTTAACGGCGAACGAAAACAGCGGGGGATATTACCTTTTCAAAAATCGCGAACGGAAAATGATCAGAAACCGAACAGAAGAATGGTGAGAGTTGGATTTTTTTCATAAAAACACCCCTTTTAAACGTTGAATTTAAAAAACGGGGTGTTTTCCTGTTGACAAAAGTCTCACTGCATTGGTATATTCCAACCAACGAGACGGAAATGATTTCAGGGGCACCACCCCGAACTAGGCCTGAAGCTGGACCCTTCAGGCTTTGTTATTTTATAGGCTCGCGTTACACAATCCGCTACGTCATATAACCACCATAAACGCAAAAAATGGGCCTAAACCGGCCGGATGAAGTGTAGAACAGGTTAAAAATTAATCAATTACTTTTTTTATGTCACATTAACCCCATTCCTCTATAAGAGAAATGTCCAGAGGGGCCGTTGAGGGACAAAATTTTTTCCCGGTGACTGAAAAAAGTGGAGGCTGACGATGTGGGCCTCTATATGGTATACGATTCTGAGGGAGGGAAAATTAAATTTTTTTGGGGGGGAATAAAAATATTTTCGATATTAATGGCAGCGAAAGCAAAAATTGCCTTATGAGTCCCTCTTTTTCATTGGTCTAGACAAATCGTATTCGCAACTTGTGCGTGACTCATAGGCAAAGTCAATTAAAAGAGCAAGTTTCTCAAGACTTTCGCCAAGGCGTTCCCATTGCGTTACTGAAACCTTAACGTTCTTCGCAAGCAATTGATCAATAATGCGATCAGGTAAATATGGATAGCGACGTTCATATTCGCTTCGAGAATCGATAGAACACCAGTTATCAACTTCTGGATACAGTCGTTTTTTCTCAACATCCCCATGGGCAGCAGTAAAGTGTTGAGGATTCGTTGACGGAAGTTGAACAACAACTATGCCGCTCTTTTTATTAACTTTACCATCAACCATGCTAGAGTAGAGTTCCCAATCAACATGCTTCCTTCCAGAAGTTTCCGTCCCAACAAGAAGTAAAGTAACACTAGAGTCCTTTAAATATTCATCACGAATTTTTTGACGAATAGTTTGATCCGGCAAATCGGGATCAATTTCACCAGTGTCAACCGAATAGTCAACGAATATCCCAAGTCTTTCATTTAATTGAATTAACTTTTCCTTGTATGACTGATCGTTGGAATGATGATAGCTGATAAAGACTCTATGAACTGGAAAGCTTGACATCACAAGTCCTCCATTTCAGTCATGTCTTCAACATCTGCTAACTCAGACAGCATCTTTGTATAAGCTCTTAGTTGACTTTGCAGGACTAATAGTTCCTTTCTAAATTCGGCACACTTTGTTTTGTCTTTAAAAGCACCCTTTTCACTTAAAAGATGCCACTTGGCCGTAAATGGACGGATGACCTGATTTAGTACTATAATGGCAACTTTTGTGAAATGCTCCGCTTTACGGCCATGTTCTTTAAGGGTACCTCTGGTGAGCTCAAATATTTTATGTATGCTTTCAAGAGCCGCTTCCTCAGTACCATGTTCATCAGGCAAACGCTGCGTCGTTATTCTTGTAAGTAGCTCTACGTAGAGATCCCAAGCAGCATTCTTATCTGGGTCGCTTGGTACCCAATCCATTTCTAAAAATGGAGTTTTTACCTTAAGACCTGACAAACCCCACTTCTCAAAAAGGTCTTTCATTCTCATATGTTAGCCCCCGGTTAACCATTTTTGCAGCTCTATGGCTGTATTATTCTTATGGTTAAGAACAATCCAGCCGTTGACATTCATTACGTCTTTGATCTTTCCCCAAACAATTCGTTGGTAAAGGCCAAGATACTCCGTTTCTGCCCATGTCTGCTCAAATGAATTTTCTGCCGTAGGGAACAAGGCAACGAATTTATAGCTTTTCTCACCATCTGCCAATCCAAGTTCCCAAGGTATCCATTTGCTATCTTTGCTATTGGTAGTTACGAAGAGCACAAAACGACTGCAAGAGTTAATTGTACTTCGCAATATTTCTGCCGTTTCCCGATTCGGTGTATTAGGCAAACGATCATCTTCGATGTCGATATAGACACGACCTCCGTGATTTTCAATTATTGAGATAACAGCAGGCAAATGCTCTTTATCTTTCGAAGAATGCGAAAGAAAGACAGACTTACCTGACTTTGTGCGAGATGCTTCTTTCAGAAGTATACTCGATTGAAGACCCCTTGATATACGACTTAGATCATTGTATGTTGCAAAATCTGCCATTGTTTTTATAAAGAGAAAACATTTAAATCAATATTAAGAATAAAAGAATTTTCAAGCTTACTCAATTTCTCCTCAATCTCCGCATCCCCGCCCATACTCTCTTTAATCTCAAGAGTCCCAATCTTCGACTGTATTTTCTTCAACTCGGACGTAAGCCGGTTAATGCTTCCGTAATTATCATATAATCCTTTATCCCGCAGAATTTCAATCCTCTTTTTAACGCGCGATTCCTCGTTGCGAAGCTGTGATATTTGATATGAACAGAGTTTTCTTTTAAGGCCTTCGATCTCCCTTTCTATTTCCTTATCGAGATTCACAAGACCGGCGATCTCATGCGGGGAGGCGCATTTCAATGTAATCAAGGCACCATCGACACGCTTTTCAATGGACATAAATTCGCTGGATTTAAGTTCGGGAATGAAGTTCTTTATATCGACAGTGCCCGTGATGTACGACCCCGGCGGGACCTTGCGAAGAAGGGAAAGATCGGAACCGGAGAGTTTTTTCACTGTCACCTTCTTATTGCTTTTATCGACGGTGATCTCCTCGATGTAATCCTTACGGAGTACGAACCGCTCCCCATTACGGAGGAAAACAGCCTTTTCCGGATACATGGTGAGGACCGGAAGGTCCTCGACGACCTTCCGGCGTTCTATCTGGTCGAAGTAATCGACATGGGCGATGCAGAGGTACTGGCTGTTCTCCTGGAAGTCTTTAACCGCGGCGTCATAGGTCTTGTAGAAAAAGCGGCCGACCGTGCGGGCGGCCTTGTGGAGCGAGAAGGCCTCCCCGGAGACGGTGAAGGCAAGGAAGACAATAACGAACAGGACGACATACTCCTGCCAGGAGGAAACGAGGACGCGAAGCTCCGGGGTGCGGAAGGAAATATATTCTTTCTGGGAAAACGGGGAAAACAGACGAACTCCTGATTTATTGAACAAGTCGATGAATATATGGCTGGCAAAGGCGAGGACCAGCGCGGCATACCAGGTGGGGAATTTCCCCACCTGAAGGAGAAGGCCCAGGAAGAGGAGGGGGGAGAGGGCCAAGGATACGGAAAGAATAGCGAAAATAGAATGAGTGACGGTGCGGTGCCCATACTTCCGCTGGATATACTTCGAAAACGGAAGAAAGATGCGGCCAACAAGGCTTTCCGGATGGTCGATGTCCGGGAGGAGAGCAGCCAGGGACGACACAAGCGCCGTGGGCTGCTCGAAGCCGGCGGCGGAACAGAGGAGATAGGAAAAGGCGTAGTGGGTGGCCGCTGTCATGCTTTCCTCTTGTTGGTGGCCGCCGGCATGAATATATAACGGTAAAACACGAGCCTGAAGACCACCAGCAGGGCATAACTGAACGCAACCATCGACGTGGCATAGGACTTTAGCACGTAGGCCACAAAGAACAGAACAAAGATAAGGAGCACCGGGGCGATTGAGACCTGGTTCGATTCACGGTCGGGGGTGACAACCTCTTCGTTGGACTTCCCCAGGGTGAGCTGGCCCGCGATGTACTCCGCTTCCTTCAGGTTATCCCCCGACTGGTGGAGGATATCGTCAACGATAAGCTCCTTCTTTCGGGGATTGTTCAAGTGAATCATCTCGGAAAGGACCTGGCGGGTGTGATGGCGCTTCAGGGGCTTCACATCAAGAAATGTCTTGAACAGCTTCTTATCGGCCGCCCGGGAGCTTGAGGCCAAGACTGTGGCTACTTCCGAGAGTTTGGCGACGGTCTTACGATCAAGCTTTGAGAGGTCGGTGATGTCGTCGATGACTATAACACGCTCGAAGGCCTTCAGCTGCTCGATGAGCTCGTCTATCGAAAGCTTTTTAAGCTCCTTTTCCGCATCCTTATATACGGCCGGATCGTCAATGTTTTCCTTCGAGAGAATAATCCGGATAAGCGTCTGCTTCTTCTTGAACTCATCGATATAAACACTGTTTTCGACGGCCTTCAGGATCGCGGACTTGCCGCACCCCTTGGCACCTACGAGCACGACTGATACGCCGTTGGAGACATGCTTGTTAATGAACGCGAGCTCGCTTTCGCGGCCGACAAGACCGCTGTACTGCTTCACGGAAATGTCCGTCCGCTTGCGGATTGAAGCGAAAAGGGAAAACAGGCGGCCGCGGGGACCGTCGAGCGTCATAACCGCCTCTTTCTTCTGCTCAACCGAGATGTGGGAATAAATCATGGTGGTATCGAGCTTGGAGTGGCCGAGGATCTGCGAAATGCGCTCGATAGGCACGTCATTCTCATAAAGGCCGGTAGCGAAGGAATGGCGGAGGGTGTGGCAGTGAACGTCGGAACGGCCGAGATTAAGGGACGAGTATTTCTTTACCGCGTAATGCCAGGAGGAACGATCACCGCCCACGAGAAGGGAACCGGGGCCGAGCTGGTGTCCGTGCTTTTGAATATAATTCTCGATCTCCTTCTGCAAACGGGAGTTGACCGGCACGATCCGCTCCTTGTCGCCCTTCCCATGAACCACCAGAAAGCCCCTTGCCAGGTGAAGGCCGTTGACGCGAAGACCGCACATCTCCGACACCCGGAGGCCTCCGTACGCCATAAGAAATATTCCCAGTCTGTGCTTGTCTTTTTTAATGCTTTTTGTTAATGATTCTATTTCTTTTTGTGACAAATACAGAGGGATTTTTTTTCTGTTTTCATTCATTATTACCGAATAATATTTTTACTATTTACAAGCTAAAAACGTATTAATATATAAGCAACAACCAAAATGATTTATTAACTGAAAATGATCGATAACGAACACAACACAACAGCACACACACTTAATTCCGGGCGGTTTTTCAACAAAAGGGCCATTTTGGTGGATACTTTGTTCAACAAAACCGCTTGAAAAGGCAAAAAAAATTATTTCACTTTTTCGAGGTTTTCAGACACTTCGGTCATTATTTTTAAGAGCTTTTTATTGATTTCCAAAAGGCTATTTTTGTTTAAATCACCGCAAGATTTAATATAAGTCAAGAGTTCTTTTACCTGTGCCTGAAGGACAATCGGTTTCATTTTCTATCTCCATTTGAGAGGCGTTTATGAGCAAATTTACCGTTGGTTTCGCATTAATTTCAATCCTTTTTACGGCGGAAATGGCATTTTCCGATGATAAACAGGACAAAATGAAAGAAAACGAGCACAAAACACTCAAACAGACACTAGGAGAAGCGAAGAAAAGGATCAAGGACGCGGGAACATACACATGGAACGACGCCCTGCGCTTCCTGCCCACCGTGACCCTTTCACGACGGGCGCCATACGATGAGTACAGCAAGCCAACAAACGAGACGTATTTCTCAGCATCGATAAGCTTCAATCAGTTCTTTGACCTGGCTGATATTCACGACAAAAAGTCGGCGGAGAAGCGGAAAGCCCTTAGAAAAGTGGAGAGCCTGGCGTTTAACATCGAAAAGCTTATAGACCGGAAATATCTGCTTACGGACCAGATAGGGAAGATGAAGAAGATAGTGAAATCCATCGATGACCCCCTGGAAGCCGCGAACAAGCAGGAGAAAATTGACGCCCTGGAGGTAAAGAAGAACGAGACAATGATCGAGATTGAGCGGCTCTATGCGGAGATTGAATATACTTGCGTGGAAGTGGAGAAGTAATATACTAACCGCTTAGGTTTTTTGTTGACAAAAACGGCTACTGGTGCGATATTAATATTACCTGATGCGCCACTTGAAGTCGAAAACCCTGATCAGGTCAGGGAAACCGCTTGGCGGTAGCTGGAAACAGCGTAGACTTTGAGGGCGCATTTTCATTTTCTAAGCCTGAAATTCCAGATTGTAAACCGTTTTTCCCTCATCGGCGTATCCCTGCGAAGATCGGCAAAACCAGCCTGAGAAGCGATATAAGCAGCAAGGTCCTTTTTTGACTGCCTGCTATCGGAAAGCAAATCATACCCATTCTTCTGAAAACCGATTGCACCGATAATGATGTCGTTCATCTGGATTAACTCCGATAATTTCGAGTTCTTCGGTTCAATGGACCTGAAAGGGGAAGATGATATTGAATACTTCTTATTGATGCCACGGTTCAGGATAAGCTTCAAATCTGAAAGAGGGTAGCTCGACGTCCTCTGGTCAAGATGAACGATGAAACGATCCTCCGCACCACGGCAGTAGTCCCGACCGAAGCAATGAAGTAAAAGCTGGTAGTAGAATTTATAAAAGCCTAGTTCCTTGTCCCCTTTATTGAATTTACGGTGATTGACCTGGTGGTTGTCTACTATGATGCAATGAAAATGAAGCTTGTCGGTATTATTAAGGGCAAAGAAATAATCAACGAACCTCTTGTACTCTTTAATCTTCTGGTTTGATACCTTCGTCCACTTGAGCTCTGAAAACATCTTCTGCTCTTCGCGGAAATTTTTCATTGTGGCGTTGAAGACTTCGACGTTGCCGGCAGGGATGATTAAACCGCCAAGGACCATGTAACGGTCTTTCGATTGTCTGCTTTCATCGCAATAGACATTATACAGCATGGGAATCAACTTCCCCAGACTTCGTTTATCTTCGACTTAATCTTTGCCTCGTAAATTTCGATGAGACGTTTGTTTGAATCAACGAGTTTTTGTTCTTCTTCGATCTTTAGTACGATTTCTTTCTGAATTTCAAGAGGGGGAAGGGGTATTGATAGATCATATACAGTCGATTGAGATATCGATGGTTGCCCACCTCTTTTGGCATACTTATTGATTTCTAGAGTTGTAAGAGCAGACGACAAATAATTCTGATCAACACTCATTAAATACTCATTAACCATTAAAGCATTATCTGTTACCCATGACTTTGGTTTCGTTATGTGCACTGCACCGCAATATTCGCCAACACGCCCAATTATCAATGTTGGTTCTTCAATAAAGTACTCATTATGTTTACCAGAAATTCCATTGCCACCGTAAACAATATAATCACCAGGCACTTGGTCTTTTTGTGGTAGAAACTTTCCACTTGTTAACTTAAATACCTCACTCAGCCTAACCAGCGGCCACTCAGGATCAACAGGGAATGAAGGCCTCCAGTTCTCAACAACCTGGCGGGCGCCGTCGATGATCTTTTGGTAGCTTTCGATTTCGGTGACAATTTCTTTTTGGACTTCTAAAGGGGGGAGGGGGATTTTTATTGCCTCGATATCTTTTCTGTTTATAGAATCAAATGCTGCCCCACCGTTTCCTTTAATTTCAGACTCTTTGCTTTTTAAAATAGCAAAAAGAAAGGGCATAAGAATCTTATCACTTGGGCGAATAGCCGCAAGGCCTCTACCGATACAAAGTCTTTGGGTGGAAATATTTACAGGACCTACAGGCGCACGAACAGAAATAAGAATATCATTTTTTTCTGCTAACTTTGTTTCTTGGGTTGTCCATTTAACAGGTTTTCCTATATACATATCAGTAAATTCTGTTTTACCCTGGTAAAACGGTGTACCCTCACCATTATCATTATAGTACTTCCCTTCTGGGGATTGACCAGGAATAACTTCACATACCTCACCCAATTCAATTAATGGCCAATCCCGGTGAGAGCGAACGACTTCATCTCGATAACGATCTATTGAAAGGTTATAATCACCATTCTCGGCAATACGCGATTTTGAAACGATAAGGGCATTAACATCATTTATAGAATCGGGGATTGACAGACTTTTCTTGTATTTGCGAAGAACATCCAAGGCGGCGGGTAGATCATCTTTTCCGTTCGGCCGACGCTGTGCGCCAAGGTCGAAGCCGTCATGATCAATCTTAATAAATAGGATATCGTTCGTTTTTTTAGCGAGCCCTCTGTCCATGAAAAGAATGCTCGTTTTAACGCCGGAATAAGGATTAAAAACACCGGCGGGAAGGGAGACAACCGCCCAGAGGTGGTTCTGTTCAATGAGCATTTTTCGAAGTGCCTTATAGGCATTTGCCGACTGAAAGATAATGCCTTCCGGAACGATTACGCCAGCACGGCCGCTCGTAGATAGGTGCTCGGCAATATAATCAACGAATAGGACCTCAGAGCGATTAGCCTGAATTGAAAAACGTTTATGCGGCCGAATGCCGCCTTTCGGAGTCATGAACGGAGGGTTTGCGAGGATCACGTCAAAGGTCTCGCCCCAGCGATCTTCACTCGTGAGAGTGTCATACTCGTGAATCCGCGGCGAAGGAAAACCATGTAAGTACAGATTAGCAAGAGAAAGACGAACCATGTCAGGTGAAATGTCATACCCTTCGAAGCTTTCCATGATCCTTTTGCGATCATCCGGAGTGAGTAAATCAGCGGCATAGTTGCCGTTGTTGCCGACTTTTAACATTGAAGGTGACGTATTGGTTTTAAGAATATGCTTGTACGATGATATAAGAAATCCGGCTGTTCCGCCGGCGGGATCGAGAACGGTTTCACCTTTCTTTGGATCAACAACAGCAACAATAAAATCTATGATGTGGCGAGGCGTGCGGAATTGGCCCGCCTCTCCCTGACTTCCCAGAACAGAAAGAAGGTATTCAAAAGCATCTCCAAGTTTTTCGCTGTGGTTGTAATGAAAGCCGTTTATTTCTTTCAGAAAGCTTTTCAACGTTTCGGGATCGCGGTAAGGTAGAAATGCGTTTTTAAAGATGTCACGGAAAAGCTGGGGTATCTTTTTATTGGTGTTCATTTTGGCGATAGCTTCGCCATAAAGAGTGATAAGGTCATAACCGCCGAGTTTCGGGTCAAATATTTTAGACCAGGAATACTTTTTATATTCCCCTGAAAAAAAAGACGCCTTGCCTCCCAACTCCTCGGATTCTCGATCCATGTCGTCCATGAACTTGTAAATAAGGGCGATTGTGATCTGTTCGACCTGGGATTTTGGGTCGGGAACCTTACCAACGAGAATGTCGCGGGCGTTATCTATCTTGCGTTTTGTTTCGGCATCAAGCATGGGAGCACCGTTTACATAAAGGTATTGAGTGAAACATAGTCTTTGACGTATTCCGGGATCACATCCCGCCACCCGTTGAGGACCTTGTAATCGTTCATGCTTACTTTTGGATTCGTGGCGAAACGGCTGAATTCCTTTTTCTCAACGATGTCACGGACTTCAGAGTCTGTTATGTACGCTTTCAGAAACTTTTTTATGGGAGTGATATACTTGTTCTCTGGCTTATGTATGGCGATGAATTTCTCAAATTCATCCTCAAGGAGCTCGTCTTTTGATTTAAATCCGGGAATCGTGCCGAAAACCTTCTCTATGATCTCCCGGAGGCCTACACGGCGGTCAAGTTTCAGGGACTTTCTGAGCTTTTCGAGGTTGAAATACTCCTCCGGCTTGTCGAAGATTTCATTCCTGATATAGTCTTCAACCGCTTCGATATTGCCTTTATCAAAATTATCCTTGGCAACGGGATCATTTTTTACGCGCTCCTCGAATGCATTAAAAAACATGCGATCGATCTTCATCCCCTCGGAGCCCACGGCGGTTTCGGTCATTGATTTAAGCGGGTCTGGAATGAAGCTTGTAAATTCCGGTCCGGGAGGCGGGGGTTCTACGCCCTTTTTGCCGCCTATTTTAGGAAGGTCCAGTATTTCATCGTAATTATATTTTTCCTCGAAATACTCGCAGTTGGCGAAGAAATCAAAGAGTTTGAATTTTTCCTTTTCAAAACGGGATTCGTCTACTTCTCCACTTTCCTTAACACGATGAATAAACGTAAATTTCCGAGTGCCGCGGCCTTTGATCTGAATAAAATCAGTGGGCGAGAATATAGGACGCATGAGACAGATATTTAAAATATCCTGGCAGTCGTACCCCGTTGTCATCATGCCGACGGTCACACATACACGGGACTTGCTCGTTTTATAGCCTTCAATGAAAAGTGAAGTGCCGTTAAGGTTATTGTTCTTTTCGGTGAAGTTGATCGTGAACTGTTGGGCGTCAGGGATACTGGAAGTTACCTGGACGGCAAAGTCTGAATTATATTTTCCGGGGAACATGAGGTCGGCATATTGATTTAAAATCTGGGTTATTTTTGATGCGTGCTTCTGGCTGACGCAAAAAACAATACTTTTACCGATTTCTCCGCTTATAGGATCGCGGAAAGCGTTTTCAATGAAAGTTTTACAGAACACCCTGTTCGTTTCCTCGGAAAAAAACTTCTTCTCAAAATCGGTTTGAAAATAAAGCTGTTTATCGTCGGAATCGTCCTCGTTTTTTAGGACCACCGCGTAGCCTTTTTCGGATAAAAGATCGGTGGTAATCTCGGTGCGGGCGTCGACGACGAAGGGATTGATGAGATACCCGTCTTTAACGCCGTCGACCAGGCTGTAACGGTACGTCGGATTGCCGCTCTCGCAGCCGAAGGTTTTGTACGTGTCGAGCAGCTGACGGCGCTCCCACTCGCGGGGATCGAGATCGCTGACTTTTGAGGGATCAATTTTTTTCAGGTAGTCTTTTGGCGTCGCTGTGAGGCCGAGCTTGTAGCCGATAAAATATTCAAATACCGCCCTACTGTTCCCGCCGATGGAACGATGTGCCTCATCAGATATGAGGAGATCGAAGTCAGTGGGAGAAAATAAACGCTGGTACTTGTTGTTGAACGAAAGGCTCTGCACAGTCGTGACGACGATTTCCGCCTTACGCCAGTCGTCCCGGTTTTCCTTATACACGACTGTCTTAAAGTCATTCCTCAGATATTTAACAAAATTCTTTTTCGCCTGGTCTTCGAGCTCGAGACGATCCACCAAGAATAGGACGCGCCTGGCGTTGCCGGTGCGGAGAAATAGTCTTATGACTGCGGCGGATATAAGGGTTTTACCCGTACCGGTAGCCATCTCAAAAAGAAAGCGCTCTTTACCCTGCTTGATCGCGTTTTGCAGGGAATGGACGGCCTTTAGCTGATACTCACGAAGGAATTTAAGGTCGTTTTCTCTAATGAAGTCCAGCCTGGAAGATGATTCGTCCCAGCGGGGATCCTCGCGATACAAAGGCATTTGAGTAGTGACGATATAATCTTCGTTTACCTGCTCTCGAATTATCGATTCAGGACGAGGCTGAAACGATTTTGCAGATTCAAGGGAATACAAAGCCGGAAAGGAAGTGATGACATTCGGATTTCCGTGTTCAAGGTCCCAGAGATAGTGAAGATCTCCGTTAGAAAGGACCACGAAGCGGACGTTTTGGGACTTCGCATATTTGCGGGCCTGTTCTTTCCCAATGAGGGGGTCTTTACCCTCGGCCTTGGCCTCTAGGACTACCAGGGGAAAACCGCGATCGTCGAGTAGTAGAAAATCAATAAAACCGTTGGCCAATTTCTCGAAGTTATCACCGAGTTCATCGAGAGCGGTTTTCGTTACCTTGGTGTTGTTCTCAAGAAGGATGTTTGCTTTCCCATTATCGTCGTCGAAGAAACGCCAGCCCGATTGTTCGAGGAGCTTGTTTATCTTTATTCTTGCCTGGGCTTCTTTTTGCATGATAATTCTTATCTTAAAAAAGATTTAACAAGAGCAACAACGGAAATTACCATTGAAAATAGCGATATGCAGATAACTCGACTTTGAATCCGCCTGTTGATTTCAGTATTTAAAAATGAGATTATGCGATCTGGTTCTTTAATATCTTCTTTGCATTTCAGAAGAAGGTACTGTAATTCCTTAATTGAACGATTGTCAAAAAATTCAACCATATCAAGTGAAAAACGGCCCTTCATCAGTTTCATAAAAGTATCAAGAATCATTCTACCATGATCCTTGTTTACTTTGAATTTACAAGAGCTGACAAACCTGCTGAGTAATCTCATTACTGATACCTATTTATAATCTACTTTAACATGCGCATCAGCGGCGCGGGCGGCAGCCAGCACCCATATGGACGCTGTTGTTGGATTCCTTATGCATCTGTTATGTGCACTCGTCGACCAAGTCTTGAGCACGCCTATCGCAGGAAGGCCACTTGCACACCGCCTTTATGTCTTTGCTATATCCGATGATCTGTTTCAAAACAGTCCCCACACGAGCCTTGGAATCAAGGAGTAGCTCCTTGGCAAGAGGTGCGCCCACATTCGAATAAAAGACATTTCGACTAGATGAGTATTGTCCAAAGCTCTGCTCTCCGATATAACAGAGGGCGAGCCACTCTACTACCTCGGGGAGAATGTCATCTGGGCAGTATGCCAGCCCACCAGACTCCCTGAGATCCCTAAGAAGTTCTCCATGTCTAGAGTGGGATCTGAAGTCATGACCAACTGCTTTCATGTGTGCGAGGAAGTTTGAATAAAACGTCTTGACCACGCTCTTTTTGAAATAGGGGAGAATCCCTGAACCGTAAGCTACGCGAGCAGTCAAGGTATCAAGCCCTTTACGCTTAACCTTGTCCGAGTAGATTTGGGATACTTCGATCTTAACCTGATCCTTCGTTAGAGAATTCAAAGTTCCGAGTGCTATGTAACAGTTCTGCCTAACGATATCAGGTTGGTTTGGGTCGAGAGCGGTTGAGACCAAGAACTTATATATCTCCACCTGCCTAACGGCGGGAGCGACTCGGTACTCTTCCCTAACAGTCTGATCAAGGGTAACTACTGACGACTGCTCTACAATCTGCTTTATGTCAAGGAGTCTTAAGACTTCTACAGGGTCCTTGGCCAGTACCGATTCAATCGAAGTCTTAAAGATGTAAAAGCAATCTTCAATAGTTGCTTCATATTCGTCATCTTCGTGCTCGAGGTCGCGCCTGATGTCATACACCCGGGTGAGCCTGCGCCACTCGGGTCTTGTCAATAGGCCCATATAGTAGGCTAGATCGATTGTCTTTGATACATTGTACTCTTCTACATCTTCAGCCCTATTAATTTGAGGAAGCCTGTTGGCCGCAGCCGCTTCCTTAGCAATATCGACACCCGCCACTTGTATCTTCTTCTTTAGATCATGAATCGCTGCATTGAATAGACGCTGACAAGCACTGCTTGGGTCCACCGGTAGAATTTTCACCACCCTTTGAACAAGCTTCTTTGCTTGCCATTCCGGTCGAATCAACGATAGTAGTCCTGCAACATTGCTGTTTTCAGCTATTTCTCTGTTTGCAGCGATGGTTATAGGATTATTCAACTCGACCGCCATAACGCCACCTCCCTTGCGGTGTCAGTTCAAATTGCACCTTGATGAATACATTTCACTACTGGTACCGCTTAATAACCTTCTTCAATTCTCCGATGACCTTCAACCTCTCTGTACCCTTCAAACGACTAAGGCATTCTTCCGTTGTGGTGAGAGCGAGTTTGCGAAGTTCTAACGGTTCGAGATCACCAGCGGCCGCAAGGATCGAGTTTACCAACGAAATACCTTTATTGCGGTTGTTTTTCTCAGACTTGACCGAAGCGGATTTGGTTGGCGCCGGTTTTGAATAGTTTTTCCCATCCCTTCCCTTGACCGCCTTCAGGTGGGGAATTTCCCCACCTGATTCGAGCTTGGTCCTTCTTTCACCTACTGTTTTATGATCCGAACCGGTCTTTTTGGCTATATCTCGGTTTGACTGTACCGGATCAGTTTTGAGAAAATGATCGATGAGCCGCTGTTTCTGCTCCCTGGTGAGGTGCCGGCGGTTAAGGTTGTCCTTCCAGACGAGCTCCTGGCGTTCTGCCGGCGACAGATTTAAAACCTCGATGGGAACGTTTTCCCACCCGAGCTCCTGGGCGATCCGCCAGCGGTTATAGCCGCACAGTATGAGGTAACTCCCGTTTCCATTGACGTACACCTTGACGGGATCCCGGATTTCTCCGCTCTCCTCGATGTCCTTTTTCAGGTTATCCCGGTCCTTCGGATCGATGGGCATGAGGGCCTGGACCTCGGTAAGCTCCGGGGATATGCCCAGATCGTTTATTGAAAAGGGCATGATTGATTTCTGTTTGAATATTTTCTGAGCCATCATTTCAACCCCGTCATTTCAAGAATGGGATGAAGAATTCTTTCTTTTCTCTGCGGCGTCCATTTGTAACCGATGTCGGCGATAGCCTTCTCCATGCCCACGGTCTTCGGAATAGTGCCACAGTAATTATTCTTCACCGCGTTCATAAACTCGCGCGAAAGCTCGGATTTGAAGGAATGGCTGTCCTCCTTCGGGTCCTTGTAGCCGATGAAAACGACCTGGCCTTGCTTCTGGATATCTTTCAGGGAAGTGAGCGTGTAAAGGGTGGGGCCTTTCGTCGCCTCGGAGATGTCCGCGGGGATCAGCACATTGTCCGCGGCCATGGCGGCGGACCGGGAAATACCCTGAACTGTGGGAGGCGTGTCGAAGACCACAACGTCGTATTCGTTGATGTCCTTGAACTTCCGCTGCATGATGTAGGGATCAAGGTTCGAGGCGATGGAGTCCAGACGATAGTCCGCGGAGATGAGATCAACATGCAGGGAGTCGCGGGAAATGCGCATCATAACGTCTTCCACGGTTTTGTTGCTGCTCGTCAAAAAATCGAAAACCCCCGCGCGTTCAAGGGTTGATTTGGTGAAAAACGCAGTGAGACCCGCCTGTGGATCGCAATCGACGGCGAGGACCTTTTTACCGGTGGAAGCCAGGGCAAGGGAAACAAGCACGGAAAGACTCGTTTTACCGCAACCGCCCTTCTGGTTCACGATCGCGATTGATTTCATTTCCGCACCCCCTTCTTGTCCTCGATTGAAACGTCCCCGGAGAGCCATTTCCCAATGAGAAGGAGCATGGCGTCGGAAAAAGTTAGGCCGAGATCGATGGCCTTCTTTTTAGCCTCCTTTACCAAACTCTGCGCCTTTTCATCCTTCGCGCTGATTATTGCTCTGTCCATTAAAACACCTCGACGAGTGACCGGATGTATTGTTTACCGCGGATTAAAGCCCTGTACGGCCAGAGACTCCCTTATCTTTTCAAGACCATATTGGGCGTTATATGCTTCTTCCTCATCATAGCTTAATGCCCTGATTTCAGAAAATCCTATGCGCTTCAATACCTGTGATACCGCTTCCGCTTGTATCTCTGGTATATCAATTTCAAGTTTTAGTAGCATTGGAATAACCCTTTGGTTTATCTACTCTTAAAAGCATCGAAATACTACATATGTACAAATGTACAAATGTCAAGCATAAATGAGACATAAATTTAAAAATATTCCGGCGACCGGAACCCTTGCCAGGTCGATTAAAACCCCGCACAGGGCCTTCTGAGAAGCGCAGAGAAGGCACTTTCACGGAATCCGGACGAAAACTCGAAAAGCGCACCAGTGGCGCCAACTTGATAAAGGACAAATAAACCCCGGAGACAACCCCCTCACAAAAAGGGGGGTTGACGTAGGGGTTTGATGCGGAGAGGTTTTTTGAATTGTTTTGCCTTGAGCCCGGGGGAGATAAAAAACAAAAAGAGCGACGGTGCGTGGCTGTTTACGCTCCGTCGCTCTTTTTGTTTACCGATAAAGGGTGGGCGGGGGCTCGGGGAAGAGAGTTTTATAACGGAGAAAAGTAATGGAAAAGGGAGAAAGGAAAGGCCGCCGGTTTGTCCCGAACAAAGGGAGGGTCAAATTGGCGCGATTCGTGCCCTTTCGCACGGAGCGTGCCAAAGGCGGCCGCCATGACAGCAAAAGGCCCAGGGCGGGTGATGAAAAAAAATGCCCGCATGACAGCAACCAGGGGACAGTCTGCCCCACACGCAAATAACGCACAAGGCAAACCGCCACCACCGGACAAGCTCCAAAAAAGCACAAACGAAAATAGCGCACAGCAACTTACGATAACATGGATTATGTTCGCCGAACCGGAGGACGCCGGCCGCAGCGAGCGGAGGACGAGCGAGCGGCCCCCGAGGCACGATGCCGAGGGGGTGCGGCCGGCGTCCGTAGGCGAGGGAACATTGCGGCTTCGATGGAGCAAGTACCCTGATACTCTAAGTATGTGAACGGGTGAAAGTTTCATTAAACCAATAAGGCCGCAATGCGACATAATCCCATGTTGATCGGAAGTTGCCCGCGGAACCGGCACAAACTAAAATCAGCTAAGGTGGCGGTGGTTTGCCGCGCGAAAGGACGCTACAGACAACGATTGCTCACATACGGGCAGTCTGTCCCTTCCGATGCGACAAGTTTTATGATACAGAGGATAACGGAACGGGAAAAAGGGCGGGCATTTTTCACCTATGCAGGGCGGGGGTGTCGCACTCCTCGATAAGTTCTATAAACTCGATGAAGTATGACTTTTCATCACCTGCATTATTAAGGACCTTAATCGAAACAAGCTTATACTCATCAAAGGAGACGGGTTCCGGAGGCCTCCCACTTACCTGAAGCACGCCGTCTATAAAAACGGAGGCCTCCGGACTTTCAGCAACGGCAGTAATATATACTGAATCATTGCCGCAAGGAAGGAAAAGCGTGTATCGTTCGGTATAGCCATTAAACGAAGGTTCGAGAGAACCATCAGATACAAAAATCATTTCAAGATCACAAGAAGAATATTCATTCAAATAATGAGCGCCTTCATAACATGAAAGCAAAAGAAGTATAGAAAGGGTCAGGACCTTATGCATCAGTTTGCCTTTGAAAATAGAAAATGACGAACATACCCTTCAAGATCACGGATGAAATCATAATAAGAAATCTTTGCAAGCGTGCGCCGGCGTTTTTTGGAATAAAGCCATTCGATAAAAGAGCCGGAGCCTACTTCTTCACGAGCATTTGAAAGCTTCCGGGTTATATCAGAAACACTGGAAGTAAGACGGTCCCGCAAATCGGGGAAGATATTCAAATAGGATTCAAAGCGTTTCTGGAAAACAAAAAGAACATCCGAGGGGATGTCGGATATCAATCCGTAAGTTCCCAGCTCATCAAACAAGTCGTTGATTAACTCCAATGTGCCGGAACGAAAAATCGAATAATCCGAGATCAAAATAAGATCGGGATCGTTGGGAGAATATAAATCGGGAAAGCATTTCTGGACATCTTGAACCATTTCTGATGAAAACATAAATATCACCTCACTGAAATTTACCAGCCCAAAGGCCGAGTTTGTTTTCGCGTGCGTATTTAAAGGCTTCGATGAACTTGTTTTTGTGTTTAACGTTTGGCGGAATGGACATAACATAGGCAAAGCCCGATTTAACAATAAGCTCATTCAAGAAACGACCGTCGCCGAGGTACACATAGGCAAGAAAGCGACCGTATTTATCCCGCTCAACCACGTCGAACTCAAGAGAAACGGAATCGCCCTTTTTGATAAGTCCCCGGAGGAAGGATGTTGCCTTTTTACCCTGGGAAATAATCACGGATATATCAGAACCCTTTCTTTCGGCATCGCGGAAAGCTTTTGAATTTTCCTTGCTCTCCGGAGTGTCGATACCGATAAGCCTGACTTTTTCAGTGCGACCGCCCCGTTTTACAATGATAGTATCTCCATCGACGACATATGCAACAAGAACCCGCTCATGAGCCGAAGCAACGGAGAGAGCGGTGAAAATGATAAAGACTTGAAAATATTTCATGGCAATAACAAGCTCCAAAGTTGAAATACGCGCGGCCGACGGCGGGGGTGCCCCATTGACGCCTTGATCGCACACCAAAGCACGTGCCTACAGCACCAGCTGGTGCCCCACACATACGCACGAAGGCGTTTATAACAACCTCCCAAAAAGACAACGTCAATACCGGCATCACAACGGAGTGCCTGCCGGAGCAAAGGCCCCATACGGCCAACGACCCCTTTAGGGTGAACGAAAACGCTAAAATTTTGGAAACAGCGTTTCATTATAAAAACCTGCTGTGGTCCTGGACATAGCGGTTTACGTCGTAAACCCTTGTATTGAAAAACCAGCGTTTGCCGCACACAGGATCCTTGAAAAGCTTCAACTGCCTGTCCTTCTTTTCACGCACGGGAACAAACCAGCACTCCTCTTTCCGACTCGGACGCACCGTTGGTTGAGCCTGACGGGCTTGATAAGCCCTGTCCCCTTTGACCCCGC
>CALABV010000226.1 GCA_937886325.1 uncultured Geobacter sp. | reverse complement strand
TCAAGATGGCTGCTTAGGGAATTTATCGTGTCCTCTATTGCAAAGACAGGTCATATTTGACGACCACGCAAAATATTAAAATCCGGGCACCCACGCGGGGGTGCCCCTACGATTGAATTAACGCAAATTATTCCATGGAAATGGTTCGGCATGACGACATGGGTATCGATCTCAACCAGTGGATATTTTTTCGGTACTTTGTTCCACAACGTATCCACCATCCTTCCCGCATCGTTGAGGCGCATGTGGTTACCCATTATTCCCCCGAACAGGTTCTCGTATCCATGTGTACACACGGTGACGAAATACATCCCCTCGGATGAATAGTCATACCCCCGCAAGCGGAAGGATCGCCGATGATGGATTTCCGGATTGTATCGTTTCACGGACACCTTACCCCCGCACCTCCCCCATTTCGTGACCTACCTCGTAGATTTTTTTCATGCGATGAATCTCTTCCCTGACCTTTTCCCTGAGCCATTCCGGCTCCTCAATCTCCACATGGGACCCGTGTTTCAGGATCTCCATCAGGATCTCCGCCTCGTGGGAGACGGGAATGGTGAGGCGCAACCCGCCGTCATCCAGCTTTTCCACCGACTGGTCCGGGTGCCAGACTTGCTTCCGTATCCATCGCGAACGTTCCGGAGAGAAGCGGAGAGCCACGGTAAAGCACTCGCGGTTCTGGAAGATGCCGAAGGTGTTTTCGAGAAAGGGACGCCATTCCTCCTGGGGGCGCGGTGTGAAGGGTTCGTTCTCCAGTTTGCAGATGCTTATCCTTGAGATGTGAAAATCACGCCATTCTTCCCGGAGCCTGCAGAAGGCGATCAGGTGCCAGTCGCCCATGTAGTTGACCATGTGGTGCGGTTCGACGGTGCGCATGGTGCAGACGCGGGTAAGGGGGGAGTAGTAGCAGAAGGAGAAGGGGAGACAGTGCGCGAGAGCGTTGACCAGCAGCCGGAAGATGAGGGGGTCGCTGGGAGTAAAGCCGTTCCAGCGGAGGGAAAACGCCTGCTCCGGTCTGATTGCGCCGGGAAGGGTTTTTTTCAGAAGCGCTCCGAGTTTTCCGGAGATCCTGTCCAGTTCCTCGCCGATGGGACCGCTTGCCGCGTCGCTGAGGAGCTTGCGCGATGCCAGGAGCGCCGTGAGTTCGCTTTCGGTGAGACTGATGAACGGCAGGTGAAAATCCGGAACCAGAAGCGCATATCCACGTCGGTCCGGACGGTATTCTATGGGGGCGCGGAGCCTGTCCCGCAGGTAGTCGATGGTTCGTTGCGCGGTCTTGTGCGAGATCTCGAATCTCTTTGCCATGGCCGCCGCACTGGGGAATCGGCCGCTTCGCATTTCGTTGTCGAACCAGACGCACCGTTCCACGTAAAGCTTCTCTCCCATGGATTCCTCCGCGATGATTCATGCTTGTTTGCTAATCATGGAACAATTATTACAAATTCATACACCCGTGCTTATTGATGTGTCAACGCAAATAACCCTTGATTCGGCGGTGAAAAATGGTATCCATTTGTTCGGCAGTGAACGATATCGGTGTGGCTGAAAGAGATTCCACGATGAGAACAGGGGGAGCCATGAAGACATTGTTGTTTTCCGTAGTAGTGTCAGGTGTGCTGATGATTCATGCGGTTGCCGGTGAGGCAGCCGAAAAGCCAGTCGTGCCCGCGGATCGCATCGGTCCGACCGCGGTATGGAAGGCGGGTCCGTCGTTTCTCGAAAGGGTGCACGCGAAGTGTCTTTCCCTGGCGATCCCGGAGCTGGGGGAATGCTTCAGCAAGGTGATGAAGGAGTCAGGCGCCTCGCCGGAGGCCGTCGCCTTTGCCCGGAGGATGAACAACGACGCATGGATGCGCGCCTTTCGCGACGCGCGCACGGTGGGTGTCGCCTATGTGACGTATCCCTTCCGGGCTAACGAGAACAACGGCGTTATGCTGGTGAACGGCGACCCGGACCTCATTGACGTGGATGATTTTGTCCTTCCGATGAAGGCGGAACTGGAAAAGGATACCGTGTATGCCGGGCTGGCAAAGAGGTTTCCCGAGATCAGTTTCTGGCCGGGGGACCGCTACTCCGCCGACTTTCCCGTGGTTGAGTCCCTGCCGGGCGGCGCTAAACGGCTGCATGTGGGGTATATCCTGCGGAACGGGTGCCATGCCTGTGAAGAGATCGGTTCGGCCGTCTTTGCCTTCGATTTCGCGAGGAACGGGAAGCTGAAAGGAACAAGACTGATGATGGTTACGGATACGACCGGGAAAAAGTTCAGTGATCCCGCAGTTGCCGTTACGGTGAAAGCGGGTGGAGAGTTTTCACTGACGCTCGATTCGAACCGGACCACCGGGTACGGTTGGGCTGTCGAAGGGGCTGTTGATGAAAAAATCGTGAAGCAGGTCGGGACCGACTACCGTCGGCCGTCGACGAAGCAGGTCGGCGCGGGCGGGGCGGATATCCTGAAGTTCCGTGCCGTGGGAAAGGGGAAGACGGTGGTATTTCTCCGTTATGCACGGCCGTGGGAAAAGGGTGTCGAACCGCCGCGCAAAACCGCGTTCGTGGTTGTCGTGCGATAGAAAATGACGCCGGACGGGCTACATTCCGTTGGGAATTTCGCCCGTCCGGGACTATACTTTTGAAAGGAGGTCATAGTGAGACCACCCGAGGAGGTGGACCATGAAAAAGCTGCTTTTTTTCCCCGCCCTGCTGCTGGTGACGGGCTGTGTCCTGTATCCCTATGATTACTACGGGTACTATGGCTACGCAGACCCTGTCTACCCGTCATCCTACTATTCCTACCCGTACTCCTATTCATACTTCGGATATAGATACCCCTACTGGTATGGCGGAACGAGCCTGAACCTCTATTATTCCTATCCCCGGTATTACGGCGGGTCCTATTGGGGCCACCATGGGGGAGGCGGTAGTCGCCACCATGGCGGAAGAAGTCATTATCAGAGTGGAGGCGGTCATCACCAGGGCGGAAGCGGGGGCCACCATCACGGCGGAGGAGGCGGTCGTCCTCCCGGCGGGGGCGGCGGTTACCACCGCAGATAGTGCGACCGTTCCTTTGCGCGGGGAGATTGAGCCCGTCAGGGTGTGAGGCTTGAGTTCGGGCCTTTGCGCAGGAAGTTGTAGGCCAGGTTCGTGATGATGCCGTGGGGATTCTTCGCAACGCGGGAGAAGATGGCGGGCCAGGTGTACGCTTCCCGCCGCGTCTCGACCCACCCGCGGTAGAGGCGCTCCGGCGACATGAGGCGGGGGCGGTAGACCACTTCCGCATGGTTGTAGCGGGACCAGTCCTTATGCAGGAGGCGGCCTTCCTCGTCGAAGCGGTTGAAGAGGGCGGTGCCCGGGTACGGGGTAAGGAGATGGTAGGTGGTGAGGCTCGGGGAGCATCGTTCCAGGAACCGGGCCGTGGCTTCGAAGATGCCCTCGTCGTGGTCGTCGAAGCCGAAGATGATGGATGCCTCCACCACGATTCCCGCGTCGCGGATTCTTTTCACCAGATCTTCCTGGGAAGATCTGCTCCCGGTCTTGGGGTGGTTGGCGTGGGCGCCGGTCACGGATTCGATGCCGACGAAGATGCCGATGCAGCCCGATTCCGCCACCAGGCGCACCAGTTCCGGATCCTCGGCGAAACGAAGGTTCGCCTGTCCTCCCCACTTCAGTCCCATTCCCTTCATTCCCGCCAGGATGGGCTTCGCCCGGAGCGGGTCTCCCAGCAGGTTGTCATCCAGGAACACCGTCAGCTTCCGGTCGAAGGTCGCCAGCTCCGCGAGCACGTCATCGGTATCCCGGTAGCGGAAGGAGCTGCCGAAGTAGTTGGTGACGATGCAGAAGGGGCACGAGTAGGGGCATCCCCGGCTGGCCTGGAGGGTCTGCGTGGTGAGGTAGCGTCTGCCGTTGAAGATATCCCGGCGTTCCCAGGGGACGGAAAGACGGTTTCCCGTTGGGATGGGAGCGCGGTAGACGGGCTTGAGGCGTCCGGACAGCAGGTCGTCCAGGAGCGTTTCCCAGACCGGCTCCGCCTCGCCGACGACCACTGCGTCCGCATGCTTTGCCGCCTCTTCGGGGAGGACTGTCGGATGAATTCCGCCCAGCACCACCGGGACTCCGCGGCTGCGGAATTCGTCGGCAATTTCATACGCTCGCACCGCCTGGTGGGTCATGGCGGTGATGCCCACCAGGGTGAACTTTTCGTCAAAGGGTACGGTGTCGTGCACCTCGTCTGCCAGGGTCACATGCCATGACAGGGGGGTGGCGGCGGCGACCTGCTTCAGGGAGAGGGACGGCAGTTGGTAGTTCCGCGCCCAGCCCAGGCTGTGGGTGGCGGGATAGACGAGTAGGAGTCGCGGAGGGGCGGCATGTACGCTCATGCGGACCGTCCGCAAGGGGGGCAGCCGGCCGAATCGGCGCCCGCCCCGCCGGTCGACACGCGCCCGCGCGTAGCGTTGTAGTCACGGAGATAGGTCTCCGGTTTCATCATCGCCTGGGTGCGGCGCATAACCTTGATCATGTACGGGATCTGGAGAAGGCGCACCTGGCGCAGCCAGTCGGTGAGCTTCTTGTCTCCCGAGGTGTTCAGAATGGAGCGCCGCCACGTCTCCGCATACAACTCGCAGAAGCGCTCCGCGCCGAGTTTCGGCTCCCAGAGAAGATGGTGCATATCGAAATCGGCCCACGGGAGCCCCTTGAGGCGTGCCTTGTCCCTTTCATAGAGGTCGGTTCCGGGCAGCGGGGTGAGGAGGGTGAAGCCGGAGCGCTGCAGGCCGTGTGCCGCCACGAAGTCCCACAGGTGGCGGAAATCGTCTTCATCCCAGTCCGGGTCAATGAGGAAATTGCCGTTGATGCCGTAGCGGTGACTGCGGGCGACCTCCGCCGCGGCCAGGCTTTCCTTGACCCCGGCGTCCTTGGTGATACCCGACAGACCCCGGTCGGTGGCGAATTCGAACCCCAGGAAGATGTCGAAATCCCCGGCAATGGGACGCCATTCCTCCAGAAGTTCCGCGCTGCGGGAGATGAGGTCGGTGCGGCTCTGCACCAGGATCCATCGCTTGAAGACGCCCCTTTTTTTTAAGGCACGCGCCAGCTCCATGCTGCGGGGAGGGTTGTTCCAGAACAGGTCGTCGGCCACGAAGACGGCGTCGCCGGTGTTCGCGAAATCCTCCACCACGGCCGCGATGCTCCGCTCCCGGTAGGTGCGGTCATAGAGCTGCCAGATAGAGCAGAAGGAGCAGCGGAACGGGCAGCCGCGCGCCGTCTCGATGAGCCATACCGGCTTGAACAGCAGGCAGTGGTATCCGGAGCGGTGCCGGGACACCAGGTCCCGCGCGGGGAGGGGCACGAGGTCGAGGCCGGTGCGGGCCGGGAGGGGCGGGGTGGAGACCCATCCGTCGGCAGTCTTCAGGCGCAGGGCCGGGACCTCCCGCAGGGGAACGCCCTTGTCCAGGGCCCGGACCAGTGCCGGCATGGTCTCTTCGCCGTCGTCCATGATAACGGCGTCAATGGAGTCGTCCTCCAGGGGGGCGTTGAACGCCATTGCCGCATGGCCGCCCACCAGGATGAAGGCGTCCGGCGCGGCCCGCCGCACCTCCCGCGCCGTTTCCACGACCCGGTCGTATTCCAGCGCGTGGAGGCAGGATATGCCCACGACGCGGGGACGGGTGCGCCGAACCCATGTTGCCGCTCCCGGCCGGAAACGGAGGTCCGCGATGGTTACGGAGTGGCCGAGGGGAAGCAGCGCGGCCGCCACATATTCCAGCCCGAGGGGTTCCACCCGGAAGAAGGGGCCGAGCCCGAATTGCTCATTGCCAGGATGGGGGCGCAGGAGAAGGATGTTCATGGTTGGTCTCTCAAGGTCTCCAGTTCTTCCCATCGAAGATACGCCGCTTCCAGTTCCAATTCCAGCTCTTTGAGCCGCGCGGCAAGAAGGGCCACCTCATCCCCGGCGGTCCGGTAGAATTCCGGGTCCGCCAGGTTCCCGTGAATCTCTTCAACCTCCTGTTCCATTGCCGCGATGGTATCCGGAAGAGCCTCCAGTTCCCGCTGTTCCTTGAAAGTCAGTTTGCGGGGCTTCTCCGTCTGCGGCCTTCGCTTTTCCCGTGACTGAGAAGGCACGGCGGGCTGAGCGGTAGTCGAAGCCCCGGCTTGCCGCAGCCAGTCGTCGTATCCGCCCACGTATTCCCGGACCCGCCCGTCCTGGTCGATGGACAGGGTACTGGTGACGACGTTGTTGAGGAAGTCGCGGTCATGGCTCACCAGGAGCAGAGTGCCGGAACATTCCAGCAGCAGGTCCTCCAGCAGGTCGAGGGTCTCGGAGTCCAGGTCGTTGGTGGGTTCGTCCATGACCAGCACGTTGGACGGCTTGGTGAAGAGCTTTGCCAGCAGCAACCGGTTGCGTTCGCCGCCGGACAGGACGCTTACGGGACTCCGCGCCCGTTCCGGGGAAAAGAGGAAGTCCTGCAGGTAGCCGATGACGTGGCGCGGCCTGCCGTTGATGACGATGGTGTCGTTTCCCTCTCCCACGTTTTCCTGAACAGTCTTTTCAGGGTCGAGCTGCTCGCGCATCTGGTCGAAGTAGAGCACCTCGCGCCGCGATCCGAGGCGGATCTCTCCGCTTTGGGGTTGCAGTTCCCCGAGCAGCAGGCGCAGCAGGGTACTCTTGCCCGAACCGTTGGGGCCGATGATGCCGACCCGGTCCCCCCGCAGGATGATGGTGGAGAAGTCCCTGATTACCGGTTTGTCGTCGTAGGCGAAGGAGACGTCTTCCGCCTCCGCCACCAGCCGTCCCGACAGCTCAGCTTGCTGCAGCTGCATCTTTGCCGTCCCGACCCGTTCCCGCCGCCGGCTTCGTTCCTCGCGCATCTTCTTCAACGCCCGGACCCGTCCCTCGTTGCGGGTACGTCGTGCCTTAATCCCCTGGCGTATCCATGCCTCTTCCCTGGCCAGCTTTTTGTCGAACTGTGCCCGGCGTGAGATTTCGGCCTCGAGCAACTCCTCCCGTCGTTCCATGAACGAGTCGTAGCCGCACGGGAAGGCATAGATCGTTCCCCGGTCCAGTTCGGCGATCCGGTTGGCCACGCGTCGGGCAAAGGTCCGGTCGTGGGTCACGAACAGGAAGGTCTTTACTTCGCGCAGGAGAAATTCCTCCAGCCAGACGATGGTGTCGATGTCCAGGTGGTTGGTGGGCTCATCCAGAAGGAGGATGTCCGGCGTTGAAACGAGCGCGCGGGCCAGGAGCGCCCGCCGTTTCGTGCCGCCGGAGAGTGTTGAAAAATCGGCGTCCGGATCCAGGGTAAGGCGGCTGAGGATGCGTTCCACCTCCTGGTGGAGACGCCAGCCGCCCGTTTCCTCCAGGGCCTTGTGGATTTCCTCCAGCCGCTTCAGCAGATTACCACCCCCTTCAGCCGCCAGGCGGAGTCCCACGTGATGGTATTCGGCCAGCAGTTCCGCCGCGTCGCCCATCCCGCCGGCAACCACGTCGAACACCGGCCCGGAAAGGTCCGGTGGGGATTCCTGGGAAACCAGGGCTACCCGCAGATTCTGACGGCGCATGATCTCGCCGTTGTCGGGGGAGCTCTCCCCTGCCAGGAGCCTTAACAGGGTGGACTTGCCCGCGCCGTTCCGTCCCAGGAGGCAGAGGCGATCCCCCTCCTCAATCTGGAGGCTTGCCCCGTCAAGAATCGGCGGGCCGCCGAAGGCAAGGTGGATGTTCTGTAATGCTATGAGCGACAAACTGTTCCTTTCGCTGAAAGATATCTTCCAAGTAACGTCAATCTACGTGGTTGAAATATCGTGATAGCCGTTTTTGAAGGTACTTGCCGATGAAGCGCCCCCCAAAAGGGCGTGGGACGCTGAATCCGCGACGCCTGATCGCCTTCGCGTGCGGAATGCCTCGGTTTTTTGCGTTCCCGTGGAATCAGGCTGACCGACGAAGTTCACGAGGCGTAACCGGCATGAAACGGCGTCAGCGACGATGAACCCCGGCATTCCGCTCGCTTCGGCGTTCAGGCGTCGCGGATTCGTGGAAAAGTGGACCGGGGAGGGATTTCCGTTCTACCTTCGCCTGCCTCCGCCGAACAGGGAGCCGAGCACGCCGCGGATAATCTGCCGTCCCAGCTGGCTGCCGATGGCATGGGCAGCGCTCTTGGCCAGCGCTCCGATGAGTTTTCCCGCTTCGGACGGCGCCGCCTTCTCCTCCCTGGCGGCCGGTTCCGGCTCCCGGCCTTCCGGAAGCTGTTCCGCCTTTCGGCGGAGTTTTTCGTAGGCAGACTCCCGGTCCACGACCTTTTCGTAGGCGCCGTACAGGACCGAACCCTGGACGATTTCGCGGATTTCGTCGGGCGTCAGGGGCGGAAGGCTGCTGCGGGGCGGCATGACGTATGCCCGCTCCACCATGCCGGGGGTTCCTTTCTCATCCAGGAGCGAAACCAGCGCTTCCCCGACTCCCAGCTCCAGGATCGCCGTTTCGGTGTCCAGCTCCGGGTTGGCGCGGAAGGTCTCGGCAGCGGCGCGCACCGCTTTCTGGTCGCGGGGGGTGAAGGCCCGCAGGGCGTGCTGGACCCGGTTTCCCAGTTGACCGAGAACCTTGTCCGGGATATCGAGGGGGTTTTGGGTGACGAACCAGACACCGACCCCCTTGGAGCGGATCAGCCGCACCACCTGCTCGATCTTCTCTTCCAATGCCTGGGGCACGTCCTCGAACAGGAGGTGGGCCTCGTCGAAGAAGAAGACCATCTTCGGCTTGTCCGGGTCGCCGACTTCGGGGAGCTGTTCGAAAAGCTCGGCCAGGAGCCAGAGTAGGAAGGTGGCGTAGACCTTCGGAGACTGCATCAACCGTTCGGCGGACAGGATGTTGACCATGCCTTTCCCGGTTGCGTCGGTCTGAAGCAGGTCATTGATATCCAGCGCCGGTTCGCCGAACAGCCGGTCGCCACCCTGCTCCTCAAGGACGAGCAGGTTCCGCTGGATGGCACCGATGCTTGCGGTGGAGATATTTCCGTACTCGGTCTTGAAGTCGGCCGCATTATCACCGACAAAGCGGGTCATCTCCCGAAGATCCTTGAGATCCAGGAGCAGCAGGCCGTTGTCGTCGGCAATCTTGAACACCAGGTTCAGTACACCGCTCTGGGTGTCGTTGAGGGAGAGTATGCGGGACAGGAGGAGGGGACCCATCTCGGAAACCGTGGTTCGCAGGGGGTGACCCCGGTCGCCGAAGATATCCCAGAAGGTGACGGGGCAGCCTTCGTATCTGAAATCCGTCAGTCCGAGCTTTTCCGCCCGTTCCGCTATCTTCGGGTTGCCGCCTCCCGGCTTCGCCACGCCGGACAGGTCTCCCTTGATATCCGCCAGAAAGACCGGAACCCCCATGGCGCTGAACTGTTCGGCGAGCACCCGCAGGGAAACCGTCTTTCCCGTTCCGGTGGCGCCGGCTATCAAGGCGTGGCGGTTGGCCATGCGGGGAAAGAGGAGCAGTTCTTCTTTACCTTTGGCGACACGTATCGATGCGGGTTGCATAGAGTAGGTTCCTCCCTGTTTCGTTGTGTCCGATATACGCTCGTGTCAGTCCATGAACTCGGAATAGAGCTTTTTCACGCATTCCGGACAGATGCCGTGAGAAAACTGGGCCTCTGTCCTCGCCCTTAGATAGCTTTCTATGGGAATCCAACTTTCCTGAGCTTTGGGGTCGGCGCCTTCAAGTCGTATTTTCTTGCAATTTGAACAGATTGGCAGGATCCCTTCCAATTTCGTAATGTGAGCAAGCGCTTTCTCAAGTTCAACGATCTTGTTCTTGAGAGCTTTCTCATTCTGTTCAAGAGAAATGATCATGGAGTTGAAGGCTTCGGAGAAATCGCCCATGAAGTCGACACGTTGTTCATAATCTCCCTTGGCTACACGGGTTGCCTGCCAGGTGAGATGGAGGAGGCGCGAATGCAATTCCTTGAAAGGTGACGCCAGGAAATTTCGTGATTGCATTCTGACGCCGTGCAGTTCACCTCGCGATAACGGTACGATGAAAGCGTGTATCTCTTGCATGAAATCGATGAGTTGATTAACTGTTTCCCCGAGCTTCCGGTCAGCTCCGACATCATCTGCTTTCAGTTCAATCTTCGAGGGAATTCCGCCCTGCAAGAGTGAAACGAGCTTTTCAAAAACCGTTTCGTTCATTGATCCACCGTAATCTCATGAGCCTGGAAACGGCAGACCCGCTCACCGCTTGCCCAGCAATCAATCTCTCGTACCGAAAAGGGCTTGCCGGTGTACGTCTCGAAAATACCGGCGATGAACCCCTCGTCATAGTGGCAAACAACCTCATCCGTGAACGGAAGTCCCGAGCAGTCCAAATCCTCGGCAACCGTCAGAGTGAACCGCATGTGCTCCATGTCGGACTCTTCAATCCTGAGGATTCCGATGGTCTGCTCTTTGAGCACTCTCTGCAATTGTGCAATAAACTCATGTAAGCCGAGCTCACGGTCCAGGATATTCCGGCAGAATTGAGCCCCGGCGAGCCTGCCGGACTTGATGAAAATATCATTTGCCCTGTCTACACCCACTTCGGAAATCAGCACATCCCGCAGGGTGTACTGGAGCAGACGATACGCCAGTACCGGCACGGTCAAGCCGAGGTTGGGCCGCCCCGCCTGGATATCACCCAGGTCTTTCCACTGGAATCTAGTGTGGTTACGTTCTTCTTTGAACATGCTATGTCATGCTCCTTTTGTCGACCGGGAAGTCTTCTTCCGGCATATAGATGTCTTATGCCTCTTCCGTCAGCCAGGCGTCAATCCTGGTCATTTCATCTTCCCATTCGTTTCCGAGGCGAACTTCCAGGAACGCGGCAAACAGACTGTCGAACAGCTGCAGGCCGGTTTCCAGCAGGCTCATCCGTTCGAAGAACACCGCCTCCCGCTCGCTCTGCGCATCAACGGTGTCGTCCTTTTCGATCTGCACCTTGGGCGACTTGAAGGAGGCGAAGTGGAACATCTCCCCTTTCAGGGTCAGCTTCCATTCGTTTTCGTCCTTTTCCAGGTACAGAGTCCCCTCGGTGATCCCCTTGCCGGTGCGGAGCGCCATGCGCACCTCGCCGAAGCGGTCCTGGGGGCCGGATACCGTGATCTTCTGGGTCCCTTCATCACCCCCGCCGCACAGGACCAGGCGGTCGTTCACGTAGGCCGTGAAGGATTCCCGTTCCGTCGCGGGTCCGGGGCGGGAAATGCGATACTCGGCCGATTCGTTCAGGGTTCGATAGGTTGTCCAGAGAAGGAAGTCCCTGCCGAGCCACAGGTTGCTCTTGATCAGGTCCAGGGCAGCCTCGGATCCGGCCCGGTTCGCTGCCTGGAGGGCCTCGGAGAGATTTTCCGGCACGACCTGTTCGGCCCGCGCAAAGGGGTGGACGGCGATCAGGCGCAATTCCTCGAAGGTCTTTTTGAACAGGGTCTCGAAGAGATCGGCCGTCTTGGCGCTGATGGAGGCGAGAGTCAGGATCTTGCTCCGGGTGTCCCACACGGCGTCGCAGGTGGACGGTACCGGCAGGGTGCGCGCCAGCAGCGCGGTGCGCACCGATTCGCGCATCTCTTCCTTCTTCTGTTTCGGAACGCGGCGGAAGCCGGGATTGGCGGCGAGGTATTCTTCTTCCGCCACTCTCTGGTAGGCACGCAGCAGCGCGCCGGGAATCGTGCGTTTGTCCTGGCGCAGGGTGAAGAACAGGTAGTGATCGCGCCAAAATGCCGACGGTACGCTGAAGTCGCTGGAGCGATGGTCGTCAGGGGTGACCCAGCCGACGGACAATTCCTCGATTCCCTGATCGATGGGGGTGAAGCCGTTCTTCGACAGGCGCTGTGAGACCCATTCAAAAAGATCCATGACGGGGATGTCGCCCGCCACCCTGAAATGGCTGATGCTGACGGTATTGGAAAGGATTCCCACGGGGTTTTGCTCCTTGTGTTAAATCGAAAAGAAACATGGATACACCCTTTTTCGGGCACGGGCAAGCAAATTCTGAAAATAAAAAAGCCCGTTGAACGGGCTCTTTTGTCCGGTTGTAATGCATAGGCTCCGCCACTTTCATTGCGTGGCTAATCGGCTGTTTTCGGGCACTTTTTCTCAAGAAAATCCAGTAACTCGTTGAGGGGGAGGGGCGGGCTGACAAGGTACCCCTGAATCTCCCGGCACCTGTGCTCCCTGAGGAAGGCCATCTGTTCGGCGGTTTCCACTCCTTCGGCGATTACCTCCAGCTTCAGGCTTTCCGCCATGGCGATAATCGTGCGGGTGATTGTCGAATCGTCCGGATCGTGTGGTATGCCCGTAATAAATGAACGGTCGATCTTCAGCTTGTCGACCGGAAAGCTTTTCAGGTAATTCAGGGAAGCGTAGCCGGTGCCGAAATCGTCAATGGCGAGCCGAACGCCATTTTTTCTGACGTCACGGAGCAGTGCGATCGATTTTTCCATGTTTTCCATCATGGACCCTTCCGTCAGTTCCAGTTCAAGCAGGGCGGGGTCGATCCCGGTTTTTTGCAGTATGTTCGACAGGATCTCCGCCAGGGGGTAGTTTTTCAACTGTCGTCCGGACAGGTTAACGGCCATACGCAGCGAGGGGTATCCGGCGTGTCGCAGTGTTTGCAGCTGTGAACAGGCGGTATGCAATACCCATTCACCGATGGGGATGATCAGGCCTGTTTCCTCTGCCAGTTGGATAAAACTGCCGGGGGGAACCATCCCCCAGTTCTGGTGGCGCCATCGCAGCAGGGCTTCCATGCCGGTTATCCGACCGCTTTCCAGGTCCTGCCATGGCTGGTAGTAGAGGAGCAATTCCCCCTTCTCCAGCGCATGACGCAGATTCGTTTCCATTACCAGGCGTTCCTCGGCCTTGAGGTTCAATTCGGCCGAGAAGTACTGGTATGCGTTTCGTCCCCGCTCCTTAGCCTGGTACATGGCCGTGTCGGCGTTTTTCAGCAGTTTTTCGCCATCCGTGCCGTCGGTTGGGTACATCGCGATCCCGATACTGGTGGTGACGAATACCTCCTGGCTCCCCAATTCAAAGGGGGGAGACAGTGTTTCGATAATATTCTTCGCCACGGTCGACACATGTCCGGTCGCCGTTACCTGGTTGAGCACCAGGACAAACTCGTCGCCCCCCATCCTGGCAACCGTGTCGTAGGCCCGTACGTGGTGGCTCAGGCGGGTTGCCACTTGCTGGAGAAGCTGGTCGCCCGCCGCATGGCCGAGTGTGTCATTAATAACCTTGAAGTGATCCAGGTCCATGAACAGGAGCGCCAGCATCTGACGATTCCGTTCCGCCCGCTTGATGCCCTGCCGGAGACGATCCTGGAGGAGGAGGCGGTTCGGGAGTCCGGTCAGGGTATCGTAGTAGGCAAGTTTCTGTATGCTAAGCTCTGCACGCTTCAACTCGGTGATGTTCTCATGAACCACGACGATTCTTCTCGGCCCGTCACCGGAGAAGCGGTTTACCCGTCCCAGGAACCAGCGCTGTTCACCCCGAGAGTCGCAGGGGTATTCAAGGGAGAAGCTCTCCCTCTTTCCCCGCAGAACAGACCGGATACCTGCAGCGAATGCTGCTGCATATTCCTTTTCTTTTCCGACGGCGCTGTTGCATGCCTCGAAAAAATTATCGCCTTCAACGGGGTTCTGCAGAACGGACAGGTTGTTTGCCGCAAAGTTGCGCCACTGCTGATTTACCGCGATGATTGTTCCGTCCTCTTCAAGGATGGCCACATGCTCGGGAAGGGCTTCCAATGTGGAGCGGGCGAACCGTTCCGACTCCTTGAGGAATTCCGACGCCTGCTTGCTTTCCTCGGCGGCCTCCACGGCAACGGCGACAATCCCCATCAGCTTTTTATCTTCTTCCGTGGGTGTAAAATCCTGTTGGTAGACGACGCACAGGGACCCGACGCTGTTACCGCTGCATCGGACCGGAATGCCGACATATGTTTTCAGGTTGTACCGGATCACATTGGGGTCCGTCTCCGCATAGGGTGTCCGGGGTAGATCCCGCACGACGAAAAGCTGGCTACCGCCGCGCTTGATGACATCGTGGCAGATATGTCCGTCCGGATGGTCCACGGGATTGAAATCCGGCGGCGCCTGCCATTGCGCCAGGGTAAGCAGTGTGTCGTCGCTGAGTCGGTTGTAGAGGGCGCAGGCGGCGCCCATCAGTTCCCCGCACAGTGCGGTAAGCCGCTGTATGTTTTCATCAGGTTCCGCGGAAAATCCCAGAAAGCATTCGTTCAGTTTCGTGAGGCGCTCTTCCGTCCTCTTTCGCTCCGTTATGTCGTGGATGACCCCGCAGAGCAGCCCTCTCCCTTCAACGACGATGCGATTCATGCTTATGACCGCGTCGACCGGAGAGCCGTCATGGCGATGCATGCGTATTTCCCTTGAGATCTGCCCGTTTTCCCGTGATACAATCGCAACGATCCGTTCGATTTCCTCTTGTTCCGGGCCGAGTATTTCGTGCAGGGTCATATGGGGAATGTCCGTGAAGGAATAGCCGAGCATCTGCTGGAAAGCCCTGTTGGCTTCCGTAATCCTCCCTGTTTTCTCGTCGATGAGAATGATCCCCTCTGATGCCTGCTCGATGACGGCCTGGTAGCGTTTTTCCCCTTCCATCCTTTTTTTCTGCGCTGATAGAAACTTGTCGATAAGGTAATAGGCCGCCGTCCCGCACAAAAGGCTGACCGACAAAAACCACAGAAGGAAATAGCGGACTGTGGCGAGTCCCTGGAGATAGATATTTCTCGGTGTCACCACCCTGACCAGGAGACCCGGTTTTCCGTAGAGATCGCGAACAACCGTGTACCCGGCGATGGAATCCCCGGCAAGTGGTCTGACGAGAATGCCGGACGATTGCAACAGGGCACGGCGTGCGGCACGGAAGTCAACGGGCAGTCTGGTGTCCTCGAACTTTCGCATTTCGAGTGAGAGGTGGGTGGTATGCGCAAGCCTGTTAATTTCAGTTGTGTCGAGATAGCGGCCCATGATCAGCGTGCCGCGACTGGGTCCCTTTTTTTCGGAGGTGAGGATAGGCTTTGCGACGACGAGCATCGGTCCTCCGGGAAGCATGACAATGCTCCCCGATCCGCTGTTTTCCATGGGACTTTGGCGCAAAAGGGGGCTGGCTGGGGAGAGACGGGCAGGGAATGCTCCCGGAACATCCATCGGCGCAAGAGAGATGAGATCAAAGGCTTTGGAAAAAACTCGCCGGCCGGTGCCGTCATAGAACGCGATGAGGTTGAGCTTCAGGTTGGTGAAGGTTGTGTCGATAAGGTTGGCGCTGATGAATGTAGGATCGGAGGTGATGATGAAATCGTAGGAATCATCCCAGGCGGCATAATCGCTTGCAACGCGGCTGAGTGCGGCATGGTTGTCTGAAAGAGCGTCCATGACTCGCTGGACGTTTTTTCGGGAGTCCACCTCTTCAATCATGAGAAAGCTCTCCAGAAGAACGACCTTTGAGATAATGAAAAGTGAAAGCATCAGCGTGGAGAAGGCCGCGACTATTATCGAGAGGGGTTTCCAGCGGATAGCCATGCTTTGTCTTTCCTTTCCGCACCGCAGTACGAGGGTGCGCCTTGTGCTGGTGGTTTTACTCGGAATGCATTACAAAAAATTATTATAAGTATATCCAGGAAAGCATCTTCAGCAAGGCGACTACATTGAAACCGTAAAACGGCGGTTGGAGCCGTTCTCCGTGCGACTCAAACTGCCGTTTTCAGGTTCATGGTAAAGGACGTCCATTCTTCCGCTATGGCGTTTACCCGTCGACGCGCTCGGGGTGAACGGAAGCAGCATGCAGATACGCCGTTCGTGCTGAGCCTGTCGAAGCACAACCGGCATGGCCGGCGGAAGATAATTGCCAATCCGGACGGGATATTGAAACCCGCCTGCTTTCGCGGACAGGTTTCGGGCACAAAAAAAGCCCGCTGAGCGGGCTTTTTTTGTTGCAGTGGGAATCAACCTATTTCGTTGCGGGACTTGCCGGGTTTGTCCCGTGCATCATCGGTCCGCGTCCCATTCCTCTGCCTTCACCGTTGCAGGCGCCCCGTGTGCCGAACTTCGTCTTCTGTTCCGGGGTGAGAAGCGCGCCGATCTTGTCATGGTATTTCACGCGCAGTTCCTGAATCTTCTGCATCCTCTGGTCGCGGGTCAGTTTGGCATCGTCATGCACCGCGTTCATTTCCTTGGACTGCTCGGCCAGGATCGGGGAAATCTTCGTCTTCTGGTCGGCCGTCAGTCCGAGGCAGGCGGACATCTTTTCCATGTGGGCCGCCGGATCCATGGCGCGCATACCTTTTCCGTGCCGTCCCTTCATGCATTCCTGTCGAGTCTTGCAGTGCTTCGCGGCAGCGGCTTTCATCTCGTCGGCCTTGACCTTCTGCTCCGGGGTCAGGACGGTGGAAATTTTTTCGTGGCAGGCGTTGCGGAGTTCTTCCATCTTCGCCCTGCGCTGGTCCCGAGTGAGGGAGCCGTCTTTTCTGAGAGCATTCTTCTTGGCGAACTGCTCGTCCAGGATGGGGAGCAGTTTAATCCGTTGTTCCGGGGTTAGTTTCAGCTGAGCCGTCAGCATGTCAAGCCGGGTGCCCGGCCCAGTGCACTGTGCGCCACATCTGAAATGTTTTTTTCCGTGTCCGCCTTTCGGTCCCATGCCCGAGCCATGTCCTGCCAGGGAGGTGTGTACCGTGCCTGCCAGCAGGGCAAGAACTGCCGCCAGGGCAATTGCAAGTTTCATTCGTGTCATCTCTCTGTTCTCCTTTCAGTGCGTTGTTGTTACGAATGACGAGTTGTTTGCTGGATAAAACGGACAAAAGTGAAGAAGGTTGACAGGGCCGAGAAAGAAAACTCCCGCAACGATGAATTATGGCGCGGGAGTCGGAGGATTCTTGGCGTACCGTGTGCTTCGTGCGCCGATTCCGTTTCAGGTGGACCGATGGGTATGCCGTCCGGCCGCGGCTGCGGTCGATGCTCTCCCGGTGTGCCGTTGATTCGCCTTTGGCTGTTGCGTTCCCCGCGCGGCCGGTTTCGATGACGGCTCTTGTTTGCGGCTTGGCCGGGCTTCCCTTGGTGGACGGGCGAATTCAGTGTCGCGGCGGGGGGCGGGCACGGCGTAGTCGAATTCCGGAAGTGTGCGACGCTCAAGGGGCGTTTTCAGCAGTCGTTCGATAGTTCTCACCATAACCGCGTCCTCACTGCTCGTCAGGGTATATGCATCACCGTTCCGTGCTGCACGTCCCGTTCGGCCGATGCGATGCGTGTATGCCTCGGCCGTGTCCGGCATGTCGTAGTTGATGACATGGGATACCTGTGAAACATCGATGCCGCGCGCAGCGATATCGGTGGCGACCAGTATCTGGAATGTTCCGTTACGGAAACCGTCCAACGCTGCCTGGCGACGGTTCTGTGACAGGTTTCCCTGGAGGGATGCGGCCCGGTAGCCCGCCTTTTCCAACTGTTCTCCGACGCGCTTGGCGCGGTGTTTGGTTCGGGTGAAGACCAACACTGATTCCGTATCGGTGTGGCGCAGCAGTTCCAGGAGCAGCGGGGTCTTCAGGTGCTGTTCGACCGGATACAGGGCGTGGCTGACGGTGACCGCGGTTCCCGGTGTGCCTGCCTGCACCGTGACCGGGTCCGTGAGGATCTCTCCTGCCAGTCCGCGGATGTCCGAGGGCATGGTGGCGGAAAACAGAAGGGTCTGGCGTTTTGCGGGGACGTGGCGCAGCAGGCGGCGGATGTCGGGGAGAAATCCCATGTCGAACATCTGGTCCGCTTCGTCCAGCACCAGCACCTCCAGACTGGAAAGGTTGATGGTCCCCTGGCTTATGTGATCAAGCAGCCTGCCGGGGCATGCCACGACAATTTCCGCGCCGCGACGAATCTTTTCCGCCTGGGGATTGATTTTGACGCCGCCGTAGACCGTCACGCTCCGGAGACGGGTCTTCCGGCCAAGGTTTTCGATGGATTGGTGAATCTGCTCCGCCAGTTCGCGGGTGGGAGCGACGACCAGCGCCCGGACCTTGCCCCGCTCGCCCTTCATGAGCCGATGGAGAATCGGCAGGGCAAAGGCGGCGGTCTTGCCGGTTCCTGTCTGGGCCAGTCCCATGACATCCCGTCCTGCGAGGACCGGCGGAATCGCCTGACTCTGGATTGCGGTTGGGTTTACGTAACCCGCGGCTGCTACGCCGGCCGCGATGTGAGGATGAAAATCGAATGTCTGGAAATTCATGAAACTCCTTCTATTGTGTGAGGGTATAAAAAAAGCCCCGGAGATTTCCGGGGCTTACAGTGATGTTGTGTTCCGGCTGCTTCGTTTCGTTGGGATGACCGTAGCAGTTCGGGCCGGTCATGTCAAGATATTCCTTTGCCGCGTTTCGGATGTGCGGCGTTTGCCATTATGGAATGTTTTGATTTGATCCCATGTTCCTGTTCAGTGAGTGTTTCAAATATTTATTATTATGAAAAATATGATTTCAGCTGGAATGCTCGTCCGAAAAATTCGCTTTATGTAAAATTTAGTAAAATTAAAATATTGTGTTGGGTTGGAAAAAAGTGACAATAAATAGAATCGGATTGTAATGCGGTACACTTTTTAAAGTATTTGATATTATGAATAAATAAGAAAGCAAAACGTCCTTCGAAATATTTATTGAGGAATAGCGCAAAAGGCAGCCATCCGTTTTGAAGGACAAATTTTCAATTTAATTGAAATATCGCTTGCAAGCTCGCTGTGTATTGTGATAAATAACGCTCGATGGAATATTTTTAAAATTAAATTACAGTAAAACAGGCCTGCGATCCAATTAACAGGAAAGTAACAATAAGGTAATAAAAACAAGACAAGCGCCTATTTCGTCCTCCGCCGTCGGCGGACCTAACGAAACCCGCATTGATACTGAGTTATCTTCAGTATTGGTGCGGGTTTTTCCGTTT
>CALABV010000225.1 GCA_937886325.1 uncultured Geobacter sp. | reverse complement strand
GCGTTGCGGGAGAGCGAGAAGAAGTTCCGTCTCCTTATCGAGACCTCTCCCAATGCAATCATAGTCATCCGCGGAGATCGTATCGTGTATGCCAATCACGCGGCGACACGGGTTTCGGGATTCACCGGAGAACAGCTGATGAGCATGGAGTTCTGGAACTTCGTGCATGCCGATTTCCGTGACGCGGCCCGGCAAAGGATTCTGGCGCGAATGGGCGGCGATCCGGTCTCGAGCAGGTACGAATACAGACTTATCGGCAGCAAGGGCGAAGACAGGTGGGTGGTGGCTGCGAGCGTGCCCATGGACTATGAGGGGACGCCCTCGATCCTCGTTACTTTCTCCGATATTACCGAGCTCAAGCGGACCGAGGAGGCGTTGCGGGAGAGCGAAGCCAGGCTCAAGATGGCCATGGATATGGCGAAGGTGGCGCCATGGGAGTTCGACGGCGCAAGCGGCATGTTACGTTTCGACGACCAGTTCTATGCCCTGTACGGCACCAGCGCGGAACGGGAAGGCGGAACCCTCATGTCCACCGACTCCTATGTGCGCAGGTTCGTGCACCCGGATGACATGGCGGACGTCATTGCCGTGACTGAGCGTTCCTTGTTCAGCCGTGACGGAGCATCAACCGGCGGGATGGAGCACCGCATCATCCGCGCCGATGGAGAAGAGCGCCACATATCCGTACGTTTCGATGTCATACGCGACCGGGATGGGCGGGTGGTCAGAGCGCGCGGCGCCAACCAGGACATTACCGAACGGAAGCGCGCCGAGGAGGAGCGGAAGAGCCTGGAGGCGCTGCTCCACCAGGCGCAGAAGATGGAGGCAATCGGGCAACTGGCCGGCGGAATAGCCCATGATTTCAACAATATCCTGACGGCGATCATGGGGTTTGCCGAAGTCATTGCACTTCGGATGGAGCAGAGGAATCCCCTTGAGCGTCATGTCAGACAGATTCAGGCGGCGGCGGAACGGGCCGCGGACCTTACCCGCGGCCTGCTCGCCTTCAGCCGCAAGCAGGTTCTGCACACAAAGGCTTTCGATGTTCACGAGATAATCGATGGCGTGAAGAAGATGCTGCGCAGGCTTATTCCTGAAGATGTGGATTTCAGGGTAAAAACCGCCGCAATGGGCATGACCGTCATGGCGGACAGGGGGCAGGTCGAGCAGGTGCTCATGAACCTGGTGACGAATGCGCGTGACGCCATGCCTGGCGGTGGGGTGCTGACCTTGGAGTCGGGTCCGGCCAGTATTGACGATGGTTTTATCAAACGCAACGGATTCGGGATACCCGGCAGGTACGCCAGGATTATGGTTCGGGACACCGGGTGCGGCATGGATGAAGAGACGCGGGAAAAGATCTTCGAGCCGTTCTTTACCACGAAAACGGTCGGCAAGGGGACGGGGCTCGGCCTGTCCATAACCTACGGGATCGTCAAGCAGCATAACGGCTTCATCACGGTTGACAGTTGGCCGGGGCAGGGAACCTCCTTCTGTGTGTATCTGCCGATCGCGGAAAGGGAGAAACAGGATCCTCCCGAGACGCGGAGACCCGATCACGCGCCGGCTGGAACTGAAACCGTTCTGCTGGCCGAAGACGACGACATGGTGCGTGAACTGAACCGGACAATCCTCGAAGAGGCGGGGTATGTCGTGATCGAGACGTCGGACGGGCGGGAAGCCCTTGATACGTTCAAGGAACGCGGGTCGGACGTGGACATCCTCGTCACCGATGTAATCATGCCGAATATGGACGGGAAGAAGTTGTATGAAGAAATCATCAAAATTCGGCCGGGCATAAAGGTCCTTTTCATGAGCGGGTATTCCACGGATACCCTTGATGCCAGGTGTGCTCTTGACGACGGGTACGACTTCATGCCCAAGCCGGTCATGCCTTCGGATCTGCTGAAACGGCTGAGGCATGTGCTTGATCGCGGGTGACGAAGCTTCCCGTCACGGGAGATATTTTCTCGCGGGCGGGACTTTTCCGTGGGATGTGGTAGACTTGAAAGCCAGTATTTCGGTTGAAGTGTTACGATTCCAAGGAGGACACCGTGAGCGAACGAAAAGGTATCATCACATTTCAGGGCAACCCGCTGACCCTGGTGGGTCCGGAGTTGAAGGTGGGAGACAAAGCCCCCGATTTTCGGGTGGTTAACAACGGTCTTGCGCCGGTTACGCTCGCCGATTATGCAGGGAAGATCAAGGTTCTGAGCGCGGTGCCGTCGCTTGACACGCCCGTGTGCGATGTGGAGACGCGCAGGTTCAACAAGGAGGCCGCCGCTCTGCCGGACACCGTTGCGGTGCTCACCATCAGTATGGATCTCCCCTTTGCCCAGGCCCGCTGGTGCGGGGCCGCCGGGATCGACCGGGTTACGACACTGTCCGATTACCAGGATCGTTCCTTTGCAGCGGCCTACGGCGTCCTGATCGGGGAACTGAAGCTGCTTGCCAGGGCCATCTTCGTGGTCGACGCGGCGGATACGATCCGCTATATCCAGGTCGTACCCGAGATCACCACCGAACCGGATTATGACGCCGTGCTTGCGGCGGTGAAGGCGTTGTTGTGAAAGCTTGTGATGAGTGAAGAGTGATGAGTAAGGAGTGAGGAGAAGAGGCATACATCCGCAAGCATGGAGAAGCAGAATTCCTCTGAGCGCCCCCCACTTTAGGGGGGAGTATTGGGGGCGCTCAGGGGAATTTGCCGACCCGGCCCGCGGCGGGCAATGCCGCGGGCCAGGATTTTTTCGGAATGTGCTAGGTGGCTCTCGCGGTGGACAATTCTTGCTGGAAGGACCAGTAATAGACCGCGCCGATAAAGATAAATCCACCCACAATGTTTCCTATTGTCGCAGGGATCAGGTTCCAGTAAATGAATTGCATCCAGGAAACCTTGGCTCCCAGCATGATGCCCGTGGGAATGAAATACATGTTTGCCACGCAGTGCTCCATACCCAGGGCGACGAATGCCATGATGGGAAACCAGATGCCGAAAAACTTTCCGACCATGGCCTTTGATGAGAAGCCGAGCAATAGCGCCACATTAACCAGCAGGTTACAGGCTATGGCCTTCAAGAAGCAGGACCAGAGGCCCCATGCCCCGTGTGCGATGTACGGGAGCGTCTTTGCTTCCGCAACAGCGATGGCGCTCTGTCCGAAAACCGTCAGTTCATAGCCGCCGCCTTTGACGAACGGACCGTAGACCATTATATATGCCCAGAAAAGGGAGCCGGCGAAGTTTCCGACATAGACCCAGAACCAGGCACTCCAGACTTTGCTCCAGGTGGTTTTTTTCTGCCAGACAGCCATGGGAATCAGCATCGTGTCGCCGGTGAAGAGTGACATGCCCGTAAGTACGATGGCAATGAGGCCTATAGGGAAGACCGCCCCTCCGATAAGGGACTTGAACCCGGGGCCCATGAACTTATCCAGGCCTGTGCCGGCGACGGTACAGAGTGCGGCTCCTACCGCGATAAAAAGGCCCGCCATGAAACTTCGTACCAGCCAATTGGGAATACCCAGATTGGCCTTGTACATCCCCGCATTGCCACACGCCTCTACGACTTCTACCGGTTTTGTCGCCATTGCTACCTCCGCCAAGATTGATTGGGACTGCAAAAATTTTAGTAACAATAAAATATCGGAATGGCGCGTGTCAAGTAGAATATCGTTTTAGATTTTTATGGGGTCAAGATTTAATGATAAAACAAAGGGGCTGTCTTCTGTAGATGCGCTTTAAATGGTATTATACTGTGAATGGTGCCTGCCTGTTAGGAGTGATATTGCAGTTATGGTAAATAATATTAATTAAATAAAATATCTGATGAGGCGGGTGGAAGTAATAAGTTTTATTGTCAATAAACACGGTGGGAGGCACGGCGAACTGCTGGTTTTTTGCCGTTATCCGTGAAAGGTGAAAAGCGTACGGTATTCCTCCTCGTATATCTCCGCAATCAGCCGGATCTTGTCCCCTTTGCTGCTCCGTCCATGGGATGCTTCGGCGTCCGCCATGCAGACCTTGAGCAGGAGAGGGAACAGGGGGTGTTCCATGGCCTTGCGCTGGTTGCGCGTCAGCCGCAGCTCGTGATCCAGGTTCCAGGAGAAATGGAACAGGTGACGCCGCACCAGCCATGCTACGTCCGTTGCCAGTTCCGGCAGGCCGATACGCTCCATGACTGACGGAACCATCTCCGCTCCGGCTTCGGCGTGGCCGACCGAACGCCATCGTCCCCCCTCGAAAACGGTTGTCACCGACTTGCCGATGTCATGGAGGAGCGAGGCCCAGAAAACACGCGGATCAGCATTGTCGTCCACGGCCTCCATGGCCAGCATGGTGTGGGCATAGGCGTCCCCCTCGCCATGATATTCAGGGGGTTGCTCCACGCCGCGGAGCGCCGTCACCTCCGGAAAATGCTCCTCGAACCTTCCCTCCGCAACCAATCGAAGCACCATTTCCCTGCATTCCCGCGCAGTCACTGCATTCACCTCCCGGAACAGCTGCTTCACGGGTTCTCTCCCGTTCAGTCGTTCGTTGTATCCTTTTTCACGGGGGAAGAAAAGGGAAAACATCGGCTTTACAGCCTGCGGAGGGGTGCTACCATTCAGGAAGGCGCATAAACGAATGAAAGGAGGACACCATGCACTACGGAGAAGACAGAGTGTACAAGAAGATCGAAGTGATCGGGGTCTCCAAGAATGGGATCGAAGAGGCCATTCAGGCGGCTCTTCTCAAGGCCCACAAAACGTTGGAGCGGGTCTCCTGGTTCGAGGTGGAGGAAATCCACGGCCATGTGGGGGATGACGGCCTGGTCAGCGAGTACCAGGTGATTCTGAAGGTGTGTTTCGCCCTCAAGTAGGGGCGGCCCGATGTGGCCGCCCATTGCCTGAGTCCGGATTCGGCAGGTGAAGTCATCATTCGTTCACTCCGGATGACTCCACCTGCCGTCGTATGGGTACAGGGTCATTTCCGGTGGAAGGTTCTTTTACACCGACCCGAACCTGCTGGACGTGAAAGGTTTCTTTTTCTCCATGCGGATTCCGTGGTCCTCGTTGGCGGCGGCATGGAGGAGTATCCGGAATACGGTCTCCTCCGCATCCGACGCCCCGATGGCCGCGGCGATCTCTTCGGTTGCCATGGTTTTTCCAGCCTGTGCGCGGAGGAACGTCAGGATTTCCCCCTGAAGCTTCAGCACCGTGCCCGCCGCCTTTTTCCCCGCCTCGACACCGGGCTGATGGTAGGCGTTTATCCCCACGAGCGAGGCGTAGTAGCCGACCGCACGCTCGTAGAGAGCGATGAGCGCTCCCACGGAGCGCGCGTCGAGCCGTTCGACGGTGATCGTGAGCGATTCCCGGCCGTTTTCCGCCAGTGCCCGCCGGGTACCCTGGAGGAACCCGCTCAGGTAATCGCCGCCGGTAACGTCCTGCTCGACCGCGAGCGAACTCCCTTCCCGGTCCCTGAGCACTTCGATGAAGGTGACGAAGAAATTGTCCACGCCGTCCCGCAGTTGCTGGACGAATGCGTGTTGGTCGGTGGAACCCTTGTTGCCGTATACCGCGATTCCCTGGCGGACAACGGCGCCCGACAGGTCCTTTTCCTTGCCCAGTGATTCCATGACCAACTGTTGGAGGTAGCGGGAGAAGAGGAGCAAGCGGTCCTTGTACGGCAGGATCACCATGTCCTTCGCGCCCGTGCCGCCGGTGGCGTGGCGCCACATGAGGGCGAGCCGGATCGCCGGGTTGGTGCGGCTGCTCGGCATACGGGTGAGGGTGTCGCAGAGACGGGCGCCTTCCAGCAGGGCATCGATGTCGATCCCCTGGAGAGCGGCCGGGAGCAGCCCCACGGCCGAGGTCACCGAGGTGCGGCCGCCGACCCAGTCCCACATGGGGAAGCGGGCCAGCCACCCCTGTTCCTTTGCCAGTCTGTCCAGTTCGCTTCCCGCGCCGGTAACGGCAACCGCATGCCCGGCGAAATCGATGCCGGCCCGTTGGTAGGCCGCGGCCGCCTCCAGCATGCCGTTGCGCGTCTCTTTTGTGCCGCCGCTCTTGGAGATGACCAGGGCCACCGTTTCCGCAAGCCCGGCGCCGATCTCCGCCAGTACCCGGTCCATTCCGTCCGGGTCGGTATTGTCGAAGAAATAGGGCTTCACCGGATCGCCTGCGTTTCCCAGGGCGTCCGCCAGGAACTGGGGGCCGAGGGCCGAACCGCCGATGCCGATCAGGAGGAGGCGGGAGAACCGGCCTCCCGCGGGGGGAGCGACCTCGCCGCTGTGGACTTTGGCGGCGAATGCCTTGATCTCTGCTATCGTTGTCTCTATCTGCTCCGTGATCTCCCGGGACGGCGCGAGATACGGCGTGCGCAGCCAGTAGTGACCCACCATCCGTCCCTCGTCGGGATTGGCGAGGGCGCCGTCCTCCAGTTCGGCCATCTGCCGGAAGACCTTAACCAGGGAAGGTTCCATGACGTCAAAGAAGTCGTCGGGAAAGTTCATGCCGCTGATGTCCAGCATCATGCCGATTTCCTGGTGCCGGGTCAGGTGTTCTTTGTATCGTTCCCACATGTTCATTTTCTCCATGATTCCAACAAATTCTTGTGTAGGTGCGAACCTTGTGTCCGCCCGTTGATTGGGCGCACAGCGGTGCGCCCCTACATTTCTCTGTGATGATGCCTCAGGTTTCTTCCAGCGTCTGCATCCAAGAGCCAGGTGAGTACCCCTTTCGTCGGGGCGATCCGTGCCGCAGGGTACCGCGCTCTGTCTTTCCCTTCCAGGATTTCCGCCACGATATCAACCTTGCCGGAGCCGGTCACGAGGAAAACCACGCGGCGCGCGTTGTTGATGACCGGCAGGGTAAGGGTGACCCGCCTGCTTGCCGTCTTTTCTACATACACCGCGATTGCGGTCCGTCCGACGGATCCCCGCGCCTCGCATTCCGGGAAAAGCGAAGCCGTATGGCCGTCGCTCCCGACCCCGAGAAAGATCATATCGAAGACCGGCAATCCTCCGTCAGTGAAGGTGCGGGACAGTTCCTCCTCGTAGCGGAGCGCCGCCTCGTGGGGCGGCAGTTCGCCCGCAATCCGGTGGATGACCGGACCCGGCGCCGGCAGCCCGGACAGGAGAATTTCGTATGCCATGCGGAAATTGCTGTCCGGATGGTCAGGCGGGACGCAGCGTTCGTCAGCCCAGAAGACATGCACAGCGCCCCAGTCGATGCCCGAAGCCGGGGTTTGCTCCGCGATTCTCCGGAAAAGGGGGGCAGGGGATGAGCCGCCGGAAACGGCCACAGTGAAGCGCCCCCTTTCGTCGATGGCGCGCCGCGCTCCTTCCAGGAAAAGTTCAGCGCCCCGGACAGCGACCTGTTCCACTGTCGGCCAAACCTCTATCCCGCGTTTCTCATCCATAAACGACCCACGGATAACGGATCACGGACACGGACAACGGACTCACAATTCTCTCCACCTCCGACCATCGCCTTCAAGCAGCGTGTCGGCCGCCGTCGGTCCTTCGCTTCCCGCCGCATAGAGGAACGATTCCGGAAGCGTTTCCCGGCTCTCCAGCGCCCTGATCGCCGGGGAAAGGAGCGACCAGCTCAGATCAACCCCGTCCTCGCGCACGAACAGCATCTGATCCCCTTCCATGCAGTCCAGGAGCACCCGCTCGTAGGCGCTGAGCGAGACATCGCTGCGATAGGAAAAATCCAGGTTCACCGGCATCAGGCACATGCGGGATCCCGGATGCTTGGCCTGGATCTCCAGTTGAATGCCCTCGTCGGGCTGCACCCGGAGCACCAGGGTATTGGCCTCGATGGCGCCGCCCATGGACCTGGAAAACATCATGTGGGGGACCGGCCGGAACCGGATGGCGATCTCGGTCGTCCGCCTTTTCAGCCGCTTTCCGGAGCGGAGGTAGAACGGAACGCCGTTCCAGCGCCAGTTGTCAATACAGACTTTCAGGGCCGCATAGGTCGGCACGGCGGAGTCCGCGGCAACACCGCTTTCTTCGCGGTATCCTTTGAGCGCTGAATCGACCGACCCGGCATACTGACCGGTGACCAGGCATTCGTCGAGACGATCCACGGGAAACGGCCGTATCGACTGCAGCACCTTGGCCTTCTCGTCCCTCACCCGGCCGGCTGAAAAGAGGGAAGGGGGTTCCATTGCGGTCAGGGCGAGCAACTGGAACATGTGGTTCTGGAACATGTCCCGCAGCACACCTGCCTGCTCGTAGTACCCGGCGCGCCGCTCGATGCCGATTGCCTCGGCAGCGGTTATCTGCACGTGGTCGATGTAGCGCCTGTTCCAGAGCGGCTCGAACAGTGAGTTGGCAAAGCGGAACATGAGGATGTTCTGCACCGTCTCCTTGGCCAGGTAGTGGTCGATGCGGTACACCTGGCTCTCCCGGAAGGCGTCGAGAAGGATGCCGTTGAGCCTCCGGGAAGATTCCAGATCGCTGCCGAAAGGTTTTTCGATAACGATCTTGACCCGTGCATCCGTCGCTGATGCAGGACCGGCACGATGCAGGGAGCCGATGACCTCCTCGTAGACACCGGGAGGGGTGGCGAGGTAGAAGATCCTGTGTCCTCCCGTGCCCGCGGTCTCTTCCAGGGGGGGCAGCGTTTCCGAGAGAATGGCTCGGTAGGAGGACGGATCACCGTAGTCGATGGTCCGGTAGTGAATCAACGATGCGAAGCGCTGCCAGCAGTCGCCGACGCACTCGTTGGGAGTGGCCTCCCGCAGCAACTCCCGGAAACCGTCGGAATCCATCTCGGTGCGGGCAACGCCCAATACGAAGAACCCTGATGGGAGCAGTTTCTGACGGAACAGGCGATAGATGGCCGGGATCAGTTTGCGCCGGGTCAGGTCGCCTGATGCGCCGAAGATGACCAGGCCGCACGGCTTCGGGATGTTTATGCCGCAGGACTCCGTGGGGATGAAGGCATAATCGTCGGCACTGTCCATGCAATACCCTCCGGCTATGTGCCCGGCTTCTGCGCGGCTGCCGGCGCCACTCCGCCCGCGCCCGCTCCGTCGGACTTTATTTCCGAATCCGCGGACAGAACCGCATGTCCGCCGAACTGGTTGCGCAACGCCGCCAGCACCCTGTCGCCGAAGCTGTCACCGAGACGGGATCGGAATCGCTGGAACAGGGACGCGGCAAGGACCGGCGCCGGCACGCCGCTGTCGATGGCCTGCTGCACGGTCCAGCGCCCCTCGCCCGAATCTTCCACGTACCCCTGGATCGCATCCAGACCCGGATCCTCGCGGAAAGCCGTCTCGGCCAGTTCCAGCAGCCAGGAGCGGACCACGCTCCCCCGGTTCCAGAGATGGGAAACCTCCGCCAGGTCGAGACTGTCCGCGTACGGTGAGGCCTTGAGGATGGAGAACCCCTCTCCGTAGGCGGCCATCATGCCGTACTCGATGCCGTTGTGCACCATCTTGACGAAATGTCCCGCCCCTGTCCCTCCGCAGTGGAGGTAACCCTCCTCCGGCGCCAGGGTGCGGAACAGCGGCTCCAGTCTTTCGTACTCTTCCCGGTCGCCTCCGACCATGAGGCAGTAACCCTCCGTGAGTCCCCAGATGCCTCCGCTTACGCCCACGTCCATGTAGCGGATGCCGAGGGGCGCGAGCCTGTCGCGGCGCCGTACGTCATCCCGGTAAAAGCTGTTGCCGCCTTCGATGACGCAGTCTCCCGTCGCAAGGAGCGAGGACAGCCGCTCGATGGTTCCATCCACCACATCCCCGGCCGGGAGCATCAGCCACACGGTCCGCGGCGGGGCGAGCATCTCGGTCATCTCTTGGAGGGAAAAGGCGGGCCGCGCCCCTTCGGCGGCAATCTCCCCGGTTTTTCCCGGCGAGCGGTTCCAGGCTACCACCTCGTGGCCGCCGCGGAGAAGCCTCCGCGCCATATTCATTCCCATCCGGCCAAGTCCCGCGATTGCTACCTGCATGATACCTCCTTGAAAACGCCGGATCGGCCGGCTGTTGGCTGACGGCGGAAAAAACCGGCAGTGACCCGGGCCAACCGCTCGTCACCAACCTCTATCGGCTGATTTACGCCGCCAGTGAACCGGTGCAGCTGGATCCTTCGCCGGCGGTGCAGCAGTAACAGTGTTCGCCGAGCACCAGGTCGGCGCCGGGACGGGCCGCCTCGTCCAGATCGTCGATGGTCAGTGCCCGGCCGCCACGTCCCCGGATCGGCAGACCGAGCGCCTGGTTGAAATCGCAGTTGTAGAGCTGCCCCTGCCAGTCGACGCTGATCAGGGTGCGGCACATGATGGCGCCCGCAGCCTCGGGATTGAAGCGATTGGCCAGCAGGTTCAGGTACGCATCGTAGGCTCCCTTCTTTTCAAGGAAGTCCCGGAATCGGCCGATGGGGGCATTGGTGATGGTAAAGAGACTGCTGAAACGGATGCCGAACCTTTCCATCAGCTCTTTCCGGTAGGCGTCCTCCAGGCAGCGCTGGGAGCCGGGCAGGAAGGGTCCGCCGGGGTTGTACACCAGGTTCAGTTCCAGCTCATCTCCGTAGCCCAGGGAGTTGAGGATCTTCAGGGCCGCGATGCTCCGCTCGAAGACACCGTCTCCCCGCTGCCTGTCAACATTTTCGGCGGAATAACAGGGCAGTGAGCCGAACACCACCAGCCGGCGCCGCTGGAAGAATTCCGCCAGCCACGCCATATCCGGATCGGTGATGATTGCCAGGTTGCTGCGGACGATGCGGCGCGGCGACAGGGAGTCGGTTTCTTCCACCAGGGAGCGGAAGCGGGGATTCATTTCCGGGCAGCCGCCGGTCAGGTCGAGGATTGTTCCGGGACGGCGCCGGAGGACCTGGACGATTTTCGCCGCCACCTCCCTCCCCATGATTTTTGTTCCTGTCGGCGACGCAGCCACGTGGCAGTGGCTGCAGGCAAGGTTGCAGAGGTTTCCCAGGTTGACCTGGAGAGTCTTCAGGGACTCGAAGGTGACGAACTCCGGTTTGACGGCCCGGACGCGGTGGGCAAAGGACGATTGCATGGGAATGGTTCTCCTCATTTAATTTGCGGTTTTCATTCCGCCGCACGGGTAAAGTGGTGTGCGTATCCGGCAGATCCGTTTCAGCTTCGGCCGGCCGGGGTTCTCCTGAATTTCGCGTACAGCACCGGCGAAAGGGCAAATCCTCCGAGCAGGGCAAAGGAACCGAGCACGCGCACGGAGAGGATGTCCCCGATCCGTTCGATTGCTGCGAGACTTGCGCCGGCATTGCAGAAAACAAAACCTCCGGGAATGATGCCGAGCAGGGTGCCGAAGAAGAAGATTCGCAGCGGCAGCCTGGTCAGGCCTGCGGCCAGGTTGACCAGGAAGAACGGAAACAGCGGCACCAGTCGCAGAAACAGCAGATAGTTGAATCCGGCCGTGGCCAGTTCCCTGTTGATTTTCACGAGACGTGGCCCGAACGTGCCCTGGATTGTATCACGGAACAGGTATCTGGCAACAATGAAAGAAACAGTGGCGCCGATGGTGGCGCCGGTGACGGCGTAGGCCGTGCCGAGCGCAACGCCGAATACCGCCCCGGCGGCGAGGCTGAGAATGGCCGCGCCGGGCAGGGCCAGCGCCGTCTGGATGATATAGACGCCTATGAATGCCGCGGCAACGGCGAATGGATGATCCCGGTACAGGGCAACCAGCTGGAGGCGGTTCCGTTTCAATGTCTCCAGGGTGAGAAACCTGTCCAGGTCAAACCAGAGAAACAGGATGATGCATCCTGCCGCCAGCAGGGCGATGGCTATCTTCTTCCTGTTCACGGACATCCCCTCTGCCAGCGCAGCCACCGCCACAGCATGCTCCTGATAAACGGTGTCAGGCGGGTGCGGTTATAGGCGTCGGCAAGCTTCTTGATTGCCTCGGACCGGGTCGGGTAGGGATGGATGGTGCGGCCGATGGCCGAGAGTCCCAGTCCGTTGGTGATGGCAAGGGACAGCTCGTTGATCATTTCGCCGGCATGGCGGGCGACAACCGTGGCGCCCAGTATCCGGTCGCTCCCTTTCCTCAGGTGCACCCGGGCGAATCCCCCGCTTTCCCCGTCCAGCACGGCTCGGTCCACGTCGGACAGCGGTACGGTCAGGGTCTGCACGGCGATCCCCCGCTTTTCCGCGTCACGGGCATACATGCCCACATGGGCGATTTCCGGGTCGGTGAAGGTGCACCAGGGGATTGTCAGTGCCGACGCTTTCTGTCTGCCTCCGAACAGCGCATTGGCTATCAGTATGCGCGCCAATGCGTCGGCGGTGTGGGTAAATTTGTACGGGAAGCAGATGTCTCCGGCGGCGAAGACACGAGGGTTGCTGGTGCGGAGGCGGTCATCCACCGTCACCCCCTGTCTCGGATCGAATTCGATTCCGGCGGCGTCCAGACCGAGTCCTTCCACATTCGGCGTCCGTCCCACGCCCACAAGAATCTCGTCCGCGGTAACCTCCACCTCCCTGCCGCCGGACGTGAAGCGGAGAGTTTTTCCCGCGCTGCGCCCGGAAACCGCGAGGTCACGGGCCGGCAGGTACAGATCGATTCCCTCCCTCGTGAAAACCGCCTCCAGAAGGGCCGCGGCATCGGGGTCTTCCCGGGGCAGGACATGTTCGGTACGGTGCCCCACTATGCTCACCCGGCTGCCGAGGCGGGCAAATGCCTGAGCCAGTTCGCAGCCGATGGGACCGGCTCCGATCACCGCCAGGCGCGGAGGACGTTCCGTGAGGGAAAAAACCGACTCGTTGGTGAGGTAACCCACATCCGCGAGGCCGGGAATGGGGAGAGCCGCGGCCCTCCCTCCCGTGCACAGAGCGGCTCTGGCGAAGCGCAACCCCTTCCCGTTCACCTCGATACTGTCGGGGCCGCAAAAACGACCTTCGCCGAAAAAAACGTCCACACCCAGTTCATCGCGGAAGCGTCGCGCAGAATCGCGGACGCTGATGCCGGCTCGCAGACGCCGCATCCGTTCCATGACCGCGCCGAAATCGACGGTGATCCCTTCGCAGCCCGAGATGCAGAATTCTTGAGTTATTTTTGCGTCATGCACGGCACGCGAGGAGCGGATCAATCCCTTGGAAGGGACGCATCCCGCATTCAGGCAGTCTCCCCCCATGAGGCGCCGCTCGATCAACGCCACGCGGGCGCCGAGCCCGGCAGCGCCGGCAGCGCATACCAGTCCGGCGGTGCCTGCCCCGATCACCACCAGGTTGTACCGTTCCGCCGGTTCCGGGTTTACCCAGTCCACGGGATGAACGTTGCCGACCAGGGCCCGGTTGTACGCATCGTTGGGCGCAATACCCTGCAGGATGTCCATGGGCGGTTCTCCGGTCGCGCCGTGTCCGGCCTATTTCCGCGGTGAAGCGTTCTTGAGGTCGTTGGCGCTCCAATCGTAGTCCAGGTAGCCGATCTTCGGGGGGGTCCGGTACAGGAACTCCCCATCCCCCTCGACAACAAAAGGCCTGATAAAGGTGAGGACTCCTCCGTCGAACGCTGCGAAACGTTTGGCGTCGAATTTGAAAATCCGCGACAGGAAGACGGTGTTCCTCTCCCGATCAATCCTCAACCCCTTGTCCCGGTTTGCCAGGAGCCTCTTGCCCTGCTGTTCCAGTTGCCGGTACAGAGTGGCGGCGCGGTAGGGAACGGTCAGCAGGTCTGCGCAACTGACCGAGGCGCAGTTGATGCCGAAATGGATGCGGAGATCCCCGAATCCGTCCAGCAGGATGGTGTGCTCGATCTCGTCCAGCGCATAGTTCCGTGTCCCGACCCGGATCACCTTTGTGTCCCAGGGGCTGCCGCGCCAGTGGATTTTCCTGCTCCTGATGCTGTCCACCGGGTAGTGGTCGACAATCGTCTTCATGGCTCCGATGTTGTAAACATTCACCCAGAAGGCGATGCGTTCCTCCCGGCTGTTCAGGGCGCCGGGGTCGAAGGCCGCAAGTTCCTTCAACAACCGGCTGTAGTCGGAGGAGGGGAGTCGTGCGTCCTTCCACAGGGCATTGTAATCAACGGCGGCAACCGTGATGCCGTTGATGGCGACGCCGTCCGTGACGCGATGCTTCAGGAGGGAAGCATAGCTCGCATACTCGAAGTCGACTCCCATGACAGATGCCGGGACGAGGATCATGCTGCACGCGACCACAGTGATGAACCGTTTCATACTACCGACTCCTTTCCTCAGGGTTCGCTTCGAAGTGATGGCCGGGAATGTCTCTACCGGGAAAAGAGTACACGCAATAAGGGGGGATGCAAGTCGCGCCAACCTGTTCGGAGAGAGTTCCATATGGCGGGGCGCACAGGACGTCGGCAGGCGCCGGGAGGGAAGGGGCGGCGGAGGGCGCAGTGACCTCTTGTCAGAGGTCGGCTGCGACGCGTTCAAGAAAGTCCTTCACTAAGGGCGCGAAGGTTTCGTGCTCGAGAAGGAACGCGTCATGTCCGTAGGATGATTCGATGAGGTGGTATTCAACCGGCTTGCCCAGCTCTTTCAGGACGTTGACCATCTCTTCGGTCTGGGCCGGCGGGTAGAGCCAGTCCGAGGTGAAGGCGTAGAACTGCATGGGCGCCTGCACCGGCGCGAACGCCTCGTGGAGGGATTCGCAGCCCCAGGCCACGTCGTACAGGTCAAGTGCCTTGGCAAGGTAAAGGAATGAGTTGGCATCGAAGCGGTCCACGAAGTTGTAGCCGTTGTAGGAGAGATAGCGCTCCACCTCGAATCGGCCGAAGAAGTCGAACAGGCCGTCCCGGGCCGAGAAGCGGCGGCCGAACTTGCTCCACATGGACTCGTCGGACAGGAAGGTGATATGGCCGATACCTCGGGCCAGGGCAAGCCCATCCTTCGGGTTCTTGCGGTACTCCCCCTTTTTCCAGGTCGGGTCGTTGAAGATTGCCCATCGTGCCACGGCGTTCATGGCGATGGCCATGGGAGAAGGCCTGCCGCTCGTTGCCAGGACGATGGCCGACGCGATCCTGTCCGGATAGCAGGTTGCCCAGTCGAGTGCCTGCATCCCGCCCATGCTGCCGCCGAGAACGGTCAGCAGCTTGTCGATCCCCAGGTGATCCAGCAGCAGCGCCTGGGCGTGCACCATGTCGCGGACGGTAATCACCGGGAAGGAGAGGTTGTACCTCTTGCCGGTCTTGGGGTTGATGGAGGTGGGGCCGGTTGAGCCGTAGCACGAGCCGATGATATTGGAGCAGATGACGAAATAGCGGCCGGTATCCAGCAGCCTCCCCGGGCCGACGATGGCGTCCCACCAGCCCACCTTCTGGTCGTCTTCACTGTTTTTCCCGGCCACATGGGCGCTTCCGGTCCAGGCATGGGTGATCATCACCGCGTTGGAGCGGTCGCTGTTCAGTTCGCCGTAGGTCTCGTAGGCGAGCGTGATGGGGCCGAGGATTCTTCCGCTTTCCAGGCGGAGTTCCGTATCAAAGGTAACGAATTGCGTTTCGACGATGCCGACCGACATGGGGTACCCGGGACGTAACGTGTAGTATGGAAAAGCCCCTTCTCATCGGATGAGAAGGGGCTTTCGGGATTCCTGGTCCGTTTCAAGCGCCTTTCTCATCTGTGCCTTTCGGCAGGATTTAGCACCTGGCGTCCTTTTCAGGACCGGTTGCTGTGGTTTCGCAGGGCCTCTCCCTCCACCACTCTTGATAAGAAGGTCTTCTATTCAGTTGTAGGGAAAAGGATACGGGAGGCCCGGTTGATTGTCAATGCAAATATCGGGGGTCCGGGAAATCCTGTGATTGCCCCGCTCTATTGGCTACAACCGGTTACGCCTCAGGTTTCGAATCACCCCACAGGCGGCCGACTTGTTCATTCATGGCGAAGAGGAAATCCGTTCCCTCGACCACTTTACCCCCCTTGATGGTAAGGACGGCCACGCCGCTGTACTGGAGGCGGTATCCGTCCCTGTTGGTGAAGTCCACTTCCCAATGGGCTGCCGCCGTATTGTTGCCGACCAGATCGAACAGATTGGAGACACTGACGCTGTGGACGGTGAACTTCAGCTGGGGCATCTGCTGCGTCAGGTTCTCGAACCAGCCCCTGATTGCCTTCTTGCCGACGAACCTGCCGCCGACCGGCAGATCTCCGGGGTAGTTCCACACGGCATCGTCCGCCCAATCTTTCAGGAAAGCGGATACATCCCGCCGGTTAAGCGCTTCCATGGCTGCCCTGACATTCTTCTTCGCGATAATGGATCCGATCATGGTGTTCCCTCCTTGAGTGTTGATGCGTCCTCCGACCCAAAAGCGGGGAGTCTTTGGGGAGATTCTGACGACTGATTGTGAGGTCGACGACCTCTTCTCTCGGGTATTGCTGATGCGGTTGGCGCCGATGTTGGCATGGACGGCCTTCGTGGCAAGAGTTTTCAGGCTGGAAAAAGCAAGGCCGGGCCTGCAGGAGTGGTATACTCCGGCGGGTGCCCGGCCCTTTCGAGTAATGAATACCCATGGTGAATATTCCCAACCTTCCGCATTGCGTGCGAGAATGAGCTTGTTAAAAAATATATCATGAGCCATTGCATAATGTCTAATGCTTTCTGGTTCAGGTTGGAGGGTAGGGAAAAGTATGAAGGGATGAAGTCGTGTGATGGCTGACCGGTGTCCGATCCGGTACTTGGATGGTGGAACAGATTACCGGCCGCAGGCGGGGCAGCGGGGATTCTTCTGCAGGGGAATCTCGCGAAACCTCATCCGCAGCGCATCATAGGTGAGGAGCCGTCCAGTCAGCAGTTCCCCGCAGCCTGTCAGGTACTTGATCGCCTCGGTAGCCTGGATCGAACCGATGATCCCGGGGACGACTCCCAGAATTCCGTCACGGCAGCATGCCGCGGCAACCTCGGCCGGCGGCGGTTCGGGAAAGATGCAACGATAACAGGGCGAGGTGTGCGGCAGGACGGTGATGCTCTGGCCGAGAAAGCGGAGCACTCCTCCGTGGGAATAGGGGATGCCCAGGCGGACGCAGCTATCGTTGATCAGAAACCGGGCAGGGAAATTGTCGGTGGCGTCCACCACGAAATGGTATCCTGCGATGATTTCTTCGATGTTCTCACTGGTCACGGCGGCTTGATGGGCGACGACCGTTACTTCGGGATTCAATGCTGAAAGTTTCTTCCCGGCTGATGAGACCTTGGCCGTGCCGATATCCGGGGTGAAGTGAAGGATCTGCCGCTGGAGGTTGGAGATTTCCACCAGGTCGCCGTCGGCCAGACCGATGGTCCCGACACCCGCGGCCGCCAGATAGAGGGCGGCGGGAGAACCGAGGCCGCCTGCCCCGATAATAAGCACCCTGCCGTTGAGGAGCCTTTCCTGCCCGGCGCAGCCTATCTCTTCCAGGAGTATCTGGCGGGAATATCTTTCGTGTTGTTCGCGGGTGAGCATGGTTTCGACTCCGATTCCGGGCATGAAAAAGCCCCATCATGGAAACGACGGGGCCGGAAATAATGCCGCGACCTTCACTCAGGCGGTCGCGGGGATGTGGTCAAGTGACGGTGATACGAGCGGGGTGAGGATCGTCTTCATCTTTTTCAGGGCGCCCTCTTCGATCTGGCGGACCCTTTCCCGCGAGATGGAAAAGTGAACAGCGATCTCCTGCAGGGTCATTGGTTCGTCGGCGGAAACCCTGTGTTCGATGACGTACCGTTCCTTCTCGTTCAGGCGGGTCAGTGCCCGGGAGATCTCCTTCTGCAGGAGGGCTGCTTCCTGGTGTTCGGCGAGGACCTCTTCCTGGTTCAGTCGGTCGTCCGCCAGCCCTTCCAGCAGGGTGTACCCTTCGCCGGATGCAATCTCCGAATCCAGTGAATAATCACCCCGGAGACGCTGCTCCATTTCCACGAATTCCGATTCCTTCACATCCAGGGAATGGGAGGCCGCGGGCACATCGTCATCTCCAATCATGTTTCTGATTGCGTTTTTTGCCTGATTCAGCTTGAAAAACAGCTTGCGCTGTGCCTGGGTCGTTCCGATTTTCAACAGGCTCCATGCCGAGATGATGTAGTTCTGGATATAGGCCCGAATCCACCAGACAGCATAGGATATGAGGCGGAAGCCTTTGTAGGGGTTGAACTTGCGCACCGCCATCATCAGCCCCACGTTGCCTTCCTGGATGAGGTCGATCATCTTCATGCCGTATGCCCGGTACTCGCCGGCTATCTTGACCACAAAGCGCAGGTTCGAGGTGATCAGTGTATGGGCTGCTTCAAGGTCTTTCTCTTCGTAGAACTTGACCGCAAGGCGATATTCTTCCTCAGCGGTGAGGACCGGGAAGCGACGGATTTCGGCAAGATAGAGATTCATGCTGTCGGATACGACGGGAAGGGCTGTTGTCATGGTTGCTGCCTCCTTTGTATGGAAAACGCCGAAGACTATCGGTGTTGCAACGTATTAGCACTCACTCCCAGTGAGTGCTAAAAATATAGCAGGAAATATTTTCCATTTCAACCCAAAAAATGAGAGTTGCTCAATTCATTCCGAAGCAGAGTGTATGGGTGGCAGGGATTGCCTGTACTCCAATAAATTTAACGTGGCTAAAATATATTGAAGTGATTGCGCGAGGTATTGATTCGGATAACCTTGCGTGATACATGGGTTATTTTTTCTACACAGTGTTTATGCAGTGAAAAGAGAGAATGAAAAAATCTTGCCCGGCTGTCGGTTCTATGTTACACGACTATCTAATGAAAAAGGTTGACTGAGCTTCACAGGGGAGGTTTCAGACATGGAAATCACGATTCTCCCTTTGCCGGGAGAGAGCAAGAAGTCTGGAAACATCGATGAATCGGCGCTCGGTTTCGGAAAAATCTTCACGGACCGGATGCTGCTCGTGGAATGGAAGAGCGACAGGGGGTGGTTCGACGCCAGGATAAAGCCCTATGAGCCCTTTGTGCTCGACCCGTCCAGTCTCGTTTTCCACTACGCCCAGGAGATTTTCGAGGGTCTCAAGGCGTACAAGTGGGCTGACGGTACGATTACACTGTTCCGTCCCGAAATGAATGCTCGCCGCTTCAACCTTTCGGCCGATCGGCTCTGCATGCCGCGCATTCCGGAAGAATTTTTCGTCGAAAGCATCATGCGGCTGGTAAAGATGGAAAAGGACTGGATTCCCACCACCGAAGGGACATCGCTCTATATCCGTCCCGCGATGATAGCGGTTGAACCGGTTCTCGGCGTCAAGTCTTCGGATCACTTCTACTATTTCGTCATCCTCTCTCCGGTCGGGGCGTACTACGCCTCCGGCTTCAATCCGGTGAAGATCCTCGTGGAGGACCGATACGTGCGGGCGACTCCCGGCGGGACCGGGGAGGCAAAGACCGGCGGCAACTACGCATCATCCCTGATAGCGGGCGTGGAAGCGAAAAAGAAGGGGTTCGCGCAGGTCCTCTGGCTGGATGGGGTCCATCACCGCTATGTGGAAGAGGTGGGTGCGATGAACATGTTCTTTGCTTACGAGGACTGCGTCGTGACCGCGCCCCTTGCCGGGTCCATCCTCAACGGCGTGACGAGGGATTCCGTAATCTGTCTGGCCGATTCCCTCGGCTTCCGCGTGGAGGAGCGTCCCATCGAGATCAACCAGCTGGTTGCCGACATAAAGGAAGGCACGGTGAAGGAAGCATTCGGCAGCGGCACCGCCGCGGTCATCACTCCCGTGGGAACCCTGGGCTTCAAGGGCGAGAGCCTCACGGTGGGCGATGGAGGAGTCGGGAGTCTTACCCGGAAGCTGTATGATACTCTCACGGGAATCCAGTACGGCAGGATCCCCGACACTTTCGGCTGGCTTCGCAAAATCGCCTGAGGGCCCATGAAACAGCAACCGGACGCAAACAGGCTCTGTCTCACGTGCCGCAGGCACTGCAAGCAGTCTCCCGCCGCGGTGATTGCCAGTTGTCCGCGCTACTACCCCGGTCCAAAGATTAGAAAGGAAGAGTGGAGGCAATTGGAGTTGGGCCTCTGAGTCCTTTCCCATCAGGCTGGTATCGGAAGGCGCATCCAAAGAAAACCCCCGTTTCGCGCGATTCGGGGGTTTTCTTTTTCGGAAGGAGAGAAAACCATGAAGGTTGTCGGACTCACGGGAGGTATTGCCTCCGGCAAGAGTTTCGTGGCGGAAATCCTTGCGTCGTCGGGAGCTGTGGTTATCGATGCCGATATCCTTGCCCGTCGGGTCGTGGAGCCGGGCGAGCCGGCCTACCAGGCGGTGGTTCGAAGATTCGGCGATGGAATTCTGCGTCCGGACGGCTCTCTCGACAGAAAGGCCTTGGGGAGGATAGTGTTTTCCGATGGGGTTGCCCGTCGGGAACTTGAAGCGATGATTCACCCGGCTGTCGCGGAGTTGTGCGGCCGGCGCCTCGCCGAAGAGAGGCGCAAGGGGACGCCGGTGGTTTTCTACGTTGTCCCGCTGCTGTTCGAGGCGGGGCTGGAATCGATGATGGACGAGATATGGGTCGTGTCCGTGGATGAAGAAACGGAGCTTGCCCGGCTCATGAAACGTGACGGAAGCGACCGCGAGGAGGCGCTCCGAAAGATTGCTGCCCAGATGCGGATGGAGGAAAAGGTCGCCCGTGCCGACGTGGTGATTGATAACAGCGGCGCTCCGGAAGAAACGGAACGCGCTGTCGGGGAGGAATGGAAAAAGCTGCTGGCAAGGTTGCCGTGAGTGGAAAGGCGGAAAAAGACCCCTATTTGTGGTACCCGAGTTTGAAGGAAATCTCTTCGGCGGCCTTTTTGACCAGGGGAATCAGCTCCTTGTCGATACGCTCCAGTGACAGGCGCATGGATGGCCCCGAGATGCTGACTGCGCCCACTATCCTCCGTGTATAGTCACGGATTGGGGCGCTCACGCACCTGACACCCACATCCAGTTCTTCGTCGTCAATGGCGTAGCCGGTTTCCGCCACCGTTTTCAGGTTCCGCATCAGTTCGTCGCGATCGGTCAAGGTATGCGGGGTGTACGCCTTCAGTTCCTTTTGCGGGATGTACTGTTCGAGTTCCTCCTCGTTCAGGTAGGCAATCTGGACCTTTCCGGCCGCGGTGCAGTATGCCGGCAGGCGTGAACCGACCCGTGGAACGACGCGCACGGTGAGGTCCGTTTCCACCACATCGAGGTAGATGATATAGAAGTCCTTGAGGATTGCCACATAGGACGTCTCGTTGCATTCCCGGACCATCTCTTCCAGCACCGGTCGGGACTGGCGCAGGAGACCCATCTGTTTCACGAAGGTCTGCCCCAGTTCCAGGGTTTTCAGCCCGAGCCGGTAGTTTTCGGTTACCTTGTTCTGTTCGAT
>CALABV010000224.1 GCA_937886325.1 uncultured Geobacter sp. | reverse complement strand
TGAAACGCGCTGCCATAACTCTGCCGCTGATGTTGCCATAACTCGCCGCGCGGAATTGATTGACCTGTTCAATTTTGATTTGACCGTCACCAATTCAAGATGATCATTTCCTTCCTGTTTTTGCCTTTCCCACTTCCGCCGACGGTGTAGTTTATTTCTACCGTCTGCGTTCGAAATCCGGTGAATGCCTCCTTCATCACAGGATGGTCATTTATGGTCAGTATCGCTTTCCCCTTTATGCTCCTCATCGCCTCCGCCAGTTCCTGATATCGTTCGAGTGGAAATTCGATGCCGTAGCCTTCCGTCCCCCAGTACGGTGGGTCACAGAAAAACAACGTCGTCGCTCGATCGTACTTCGTAATACACCGATGCCAGTCCAGATGTTCTATGTAGCAGCGTGCTAAACGCATGTGTGCCTGGCTCAGATCCTCCTCGATACGCATCAGATTGAGTCGAGGCGGGGTGCTCGGAGCGACTCCGAACGTCCTGCCCGATACTTTACCGCCGAATGACATCTTCTGCAGGTAGTAGAATCTCGCCGCGCGCTGGATGTCCGTCAACGTATCTGGTGACGTGTTGTTAAGCCAGCCGTACATCTGGCGTGAAACCAGCGCCCACTTGAACTGACGGATGAACTCCTCAAGATGGTGTTGGATGACACGATACAATGCGACCAGATCGCTGTTGTAATCGTTCAACACTTCCACTTCCGATGGTGGTTTCAGAAAGAATAGAGCTGCTCCTCCTGCGAACGGCTCAACGTAACAGGTATGCGCGGGAAACAACGGGAGGATGTGCTTGGCAAGGCGGCGCTTGCCGCCTATCCATGGAATAATTGGTTGGGAAGTCATAATGTGAGCCCTCTTGTTTATCAAATGGATTTTGATAGACTTTCCGTGCCTCGTACGTGGCAGGGAAGCCTTCGGCCTGGCTCACAGGTTGGGTCTGTGCGTCGGGCGGCCGGGCCATGCGCCAACATGGGCCGGCCGCTTCCTTTATCTTTATGTTGCCGCGGTCAACTTCAGGTTTTCCATCACAGTGAGGACGCTGTTTATTTTGGTTCCCAATGCGTTCAAAGCCGATTCGATGCTGGGTATTGTATTGTTCACCAAATCTTCCCGGAGCGCGTCGGCGTCGGCCGGGGAATCGGCAGGGTCGGTGATTGCGTGGGCGGTGACCGCATCGGCAATATGCGCCTCTTGCGGCAGCCCCGCATGGATGAGCAGACATATCACTGTGGAGGATTTCGCAATACCTATCTTTGGGCCGTTGGCTGTAGCTGTAAGCGCGCCGCCCGCTGAACAATAGATCCATTGCCCGGCAGTCCACGAACCGACTGTCATGGTGCCGTCTACCTGTGCATAGCCCTCGGCGTCCGCCGCCGTGCTGGTGGATTGCCATACGGCAATGGCCCTGTCGATGTCGCCGTCCGCTTTCGCGGCCTTGCCGCTGCTGTTGATGTAGACCAGATCACCCTTTGCCAGCGGAACCGCCGCTGTCAGCTTGATCGTCCGCCCTGCCTCCAGCTTGGCCACCAGGTCGTTATACGCTGCACTCCAGTCCACCGCTCCGGACGGCAGTTCCATCAGGTTGAAATTTTCCGTGTATGCCATGTTTGCCCTTTCTATGCCCTTCCGACCGTCACAGTGGCGGCCGGGCTGGTTACAATAGAATTCATCTGGTAGATTTTCGCCGTAATTGTCCCTGTCGTGAATGAATCAGAAGACTGCATGGCGACCGTATATGACCATGATTTATCGGTTACAGTCGCCGTCCGCTTGAGCAGCGCGCCGGAATATATCTCGACCAGGAACCCGGAGAAATCCGGATCTTCCGGCACAGCATCAGTCTGAGCAGAATTGTTCCAGCCGGTACCGAATCTGTTTCTCGACATCCATGTGAAATCCACATCATTACCCGTTCCGATAACGCATGAGCCGGCCGAGCCGATACCGACGTCATTCACCTTGATATTGCACGGATCTCTGGGTGTTTCGGCCAGGTTGTCCACGTATTCGGATATTTCCGTGCAGTCAGCGAGGGATTGCTGATACCCGGACGCAGTCGTGGCAGCGACCTTGAAAAAGAGCGTCCGATATTTCAGGGAATCGAGCAGCGGGTAACTGAAAACCATGGTGCCGTAGAAACCTACCAAATCCCCGTAAGAAACACCTGACACATGGTCAAGAACAGGCGTCTCCGTGATGTCGAAGATGAGGTCTGTGAGCTTCCATCGCCGCGCTGACAGCAACTCCGCTGTGCCAAACTTTACAAAGATGTCCCTGGCTACAGTTGTGATGACAATCAGGTTTTTGAGCGGAGACAGCCACAGTTCATTCCAGTCGACCGCCGAAACCAGTGTGTCGTTATTGTCGAGATCAATTGTGATGTAGTCGGAGCCAACTGCCTGGACGGTCCCGGTTCTCCCCCCACCCTGCTTTGTAGATATACTCTCGTATGTGCCGCCGGAGGAAAATGCCCGGTGCAGCGCCGCCCCGCCGTAATAATCGACATCAGTCTTTGAAAACACGATTCCGATTGCCCCGGTGGGAGAATAGTACGGCGGAAGCTCGATGGCGGTCGGGTGCAGAACGTTTGTGATTGTTTCGTTCAGGTCGGGAGATGCCGGGGACCCTGGGTCTCCAGGGTCCGGCGTCCCGGTAGGGGTGAAAACCGCCGCGCCGACGAATTCATAAATACGATCGCTCTCCTCAAAGGACTCCACCTCTATTTCGTAGTTGTCGTTTTCCCTGACGGCATGAATCCTGATAGCCTGCGCGGACAACTCCGTCAATGGGTCAGTGATTGTGCCGATATCTCCGACCCTGATGGCGCTCGATTTCGGGCCGACCGAAAACTGAATAGCACGGGGGTTCAGTAACGATCGGCGGAGGATCCGGTAGGCCATTTTAGCCGCCCTGGCCGTCGTCATGAATCCGGGCAAGGACACCGCTTTATCAAGCGTTCCATACAAATCTATATCCGTATCGTCTCGGGCGATGACCGTGCCTTGCACATATTCGTTTTCCCGCTTCGTGTACTCGACCCCCACCTTGTTATAATAATCCCGAGCCCCGGAACGGCTGATTTGCACCGGCAGCGTATCGTCTTTCTGGACGAGGCACTCGGAAGTCAGGGCAAACGCTGGCGTCTCAGTCTTCAGCTGGCGATGCGCCAGTATCCCGTCGTAATACGTGATAAAACCATCGTGGTGGTTGATAATGTACTCCAGGAAATCCAGGACCGACACCTGTGAGTTGAACACCGGGGAAATAAGGAGGTCGTTTGCCGTGCAGTAGGCACGGGTCGCGGCGAATCCCGACGAATCTAGGAAGGCGGCATGCAGTCCCATGCCATAGAAAGAGTTGTTGAGCATGTCCTCGGTCACGTCGGAAGGGGGGACATCACTTGGCGGGGGAGCCAGCACAATTTCCTCTCCGCTCGAAAACGTGGGTCCATCGTCATGGCCGGGGAGACCGGTTACGTAATCATAAAAATTGACATCATGTAGACGGATGCGGAGTTCCCCTCCACCACTGAACGTAATCTTGAACTTTTCAAGTCCCTCCGGTGACAGCATATTTGTGTAATTCCATATCTGTTCCGTTCCGGACGAAAGGATGCTGTCCCATCCTATACCGTTCCACGATTCAGGGTAATAGGAATACCAATAGTCGACATCTGTAACATCGTGCCACGATCCGCCATAATAAATTTCAATTGCCGACACCGAAAACGGTACGTCAGAATCCGTACCGCCATATACTCCCGTCGCCCTGTGGATGAATACGTCAGCAATCTGGGCGGGCGGGACGCCAATCTCGAACGTGAAGTTCGGCACATACGGCGAGTTGCCAAGGTCCAGGGACGGAAACACCACGTACGTCAGGCCGGTCCACACCGGATCGCGGGCGAGGAACTGCGCCATATGACTATCCGGTTCGGTCTGTGTCCCGTCGTAGATCCTCACCTTGTCATCAGCTATCCATTTTGCGAGATTAATCTTATCCTTCCCCTTCCAGATTGATCTGACGTTGGTCCCTGCTGACTTATTGCTGTTGAGGCAGATTCCCCAGGCGAGGGAAACAGAATAGGTATATCCCGTGACCTGTTCGCCGCCGCCACCTTTCCCGGCCTCCGCGTATTGAGCGCTCGATTGGAAATTGTCATACCAGAGGCAGTTTCCGGCGAGTTTGGCGGAACCGTAGACCACGGGAATCACGCCACCGTATTGCGATGTCTGCATCTGCAGCGTGCCCGGTTTTGGCGGCGCAGTGCTGCTTGACGTTGGGAACAAAGCGGACCCTACGCCAGCGATGGCGGAAAAAACCGCGAACCCCGCGTATGGATTCCGTGTGACGACACCGACGATGATCCCGACGATGGCGCCCACCACCATGGACACTATGCGGCCGGCATTACCCACGCGGGAACCTCCAGACCGACAACAGCCTCGGTCTCATCGGAGCGATGTCCGACTCGATGACGCCGTGCCTGATATGCGAATGGACCATCCGGCCGGGTCCGATACAAATCCCGGCATGAGACCCGCATTTCCCAAACTTGAAGACCAGGACATCACCCACGGACATATCCCGGAACGGGATCTGCCCGGTGTATCTTGCGAGCTCACGAATCAGCACACTGTCGGTATTGTGCAGCGCGTAATCCATGGAATACTTGACGGTCTTGAAATCGGCGGGCATCCATCCCGCCCGCTTCGCCACGGCAACGACAAGCTGGATGCAATCCGCTCCTACTCCCTTCACCGCCTGCATGTGCATCCACGGTGTCCCGCACCAGCTCCTGATTTCAGCTATCAGTTCCTGTTCTGTCATTTCGGCCTCAATCATCAGTACAGCATCTCCGGCTTCGGTATGCTCTCGAACCCAAAGAAATGGACATAGTTATCAAACTTCGTAGCGCACGT
>CALABV010000223.1 GCA_937886325.1 uncultured Geobacter sp. | reverse complement strand
AGGACCCGTCCCGAGGTCCTGAGCCTGATCGGCAACACCGAGACCGGCTCGCTCTACATCATGACCGCTGCCGAGCAGACGGCGGCCGGTGCGACCAACAGCATCGCCGAAGCCGACGGCCTGGAAGTCTCGTATACCAGGGCCGACCAGGTGAACATCGAGGCGTTCGGAGCGGCCGAGAAAGAATACGCCCTGCGCTTCGAAGGGCTCAATACCGCCGACGCCAACGAGCCCGTTCTGCTCACCGCCCATCGCGTGCGCCTCTCACCGCTGAAAACCCTGGCGCTCATCTCCGATGAAACAGGCACGCTGGACATGGAAGCTCCGGTGCTGGCGACCACAACCGGCCTGTTCTTCACGATACGGAAACTGTAGCCGTAATGGGACAGGCCCTCTAAGGTCGTTAAAGGGCCTGTCCCATTGGAGTAATCATGTCCATCCAACGCATCCTTTCAAATAACCGCAACGCGGTGACAAGCGCACTCCTGACCGCCTCCGCCGTGAAACCGGCAGCTGCGGTATTCCCAGGCAAAGCGACCCGCAAGGGCTCCGGCAGCGTCCGGCTGGCGGGCTCCTACACCGGTCATGAGGATGCGACATTTGAAATCAGGATAGCCTCCGACCTGGGGACCGGCCGTGTCTCCTCGCCGGTGTTCTCCGGCGTAGGCAGCGGTAAAATGGTCGACATCACCGCCGCCGACGTACCGGCACAGTCCATCGAGGTGGAACTGGTGAGCCTGGGAACGGCGTCCCGTGCCGCGCATCTCGATTTCTACGGCGTGCAGCTGTCGGCGAAAGCCGAGGGCGCGGCGGGTAACGCCGTCAACCTGTTCGTTTCTGAAGCGCTGACAGCCTCGACCTCCAATTTCTCCCTGCTCGCCGACATCGAGGCGGGCGAGGATACCTTCACCGGCGAAGAATGGGATTGGACCGGCATTACCCGAACCCTTTCCCCGTCCGGGACCCTGCCCGAGGATTGCCCACGCATTCGTATCCAGGGGGACCAGACGATCTACCGACAGTATCGGGAGTACACCTCCGACGGCTGGGTATATCACCTGACACCGTCGCCCACGGTCAAACTCTCCGTCGGCGCGAAAATCTCCGTCATCACCGGAACCCGCACAGTCACCGTTTCCGATGGTTCCGTAACCGAAATCTATCCGGGTGTCGTCACTCTGTACGACCTGCTTTCCGCCCTTCGACTCCGCTCAGGACTCATCACCGTGCAGGGCGTGATCTCAAAGAACCTGACGCCCGGCGGTATGGCGGCGCTGGATCTCCCCCTGCGCACGGCGGCCAAGGCCAACCCGCCCGCCGTCAGTGGTGGCTGGTACGAACTGAAGGACTTCGCGGATACCCTGACCGTTGCCCCGTCCGCCCCGACCGAGATCCTGACCCTCGACTACCTGGGAGAAAGTCTGTGGAGTGTAAAAGGCTCGGTATCCGGCAACCTTTCAGCCGCCAGGACGGGGGTGCCGTACAGCGATGCGTCAAGCCCGATCGCTTTCACAATCCCGGCGGCGGTAACTCAGACATCGGCCAGTTTGGCAAAACAGACCGGCGCGGTCCGCATCACCGCCATCAATTACCAGACACGCGATGACGACATCGGAGAAACCGAGCCGCCGATCATCATCGCGGCGAGCAAACTGGGGGCGAACGCCTCCGCGAAGTCTATCACCGCGACATACAGAAAAAACAGGAAGTCCTCCAATTGCGAGGTGGAAGAACTGCCGGTCACCTTCTCCTCGTACTGCCTAGGACTGAACGAGGGAGGTGATGTTATGGCCCTGGACCCGGCCTATTCAAGCCGATTGAACGCGTTGTACCAGTGGCGAAGGGATTTCATTACGGCGAATACGACGCCGCCCGGCGGGTCGTCACAGCTGGTGCGTTATAAGGTCACGTTCGAGAAGTCTCATCTGGAGGTAGTTGAGGGCGGGCATGCGCCCGTATGGGAACCAATGACGCTCTATAAACCGACATACGAGCAAGCATACAATTTCATTGTCACGTATGGAGTCTCAACGGAATATCGCAACTGGAGCGATATCTCGACCGAACCCGTGGCGCCGCTCTCGGCGGGCGCGCAGTATCTGGTCGCATCGTCGGACATCGCCTGGATGGAGAGGTGTTTCGCGCTGCTCCTGAGGGCGCTGGAAACCGTGTACATCTACCCGACGGCCCTGGGCATGTGGGACAGCCTCAAAGATGAGGTGCTGACCGACCTGAATGCCCTGACCGTTTCGACGCGCGATGACCTGTACAAATCGCAGGAAGGATTCCTCGCTCGATACACCTCCGCGATAGATCTCATCTATCTGGCCGCCGGCATCGTGCCGGGAAAAACTGACGGCGCCGGCAAGAGTGCTGGTTGTTGGCGCGACATGGACGCGGCGTACTACTGGGAGCTGTCCGACGGGTATGCTCCCGCGTATACGGACGAGGTCTACTACAGCACAACCCTTGATGGCGAAAACACGGAGGAATTCGCCTTCCTCATATCCTGCAAATGCACCGAGCACCTCAAGGAAGGGGACACGCTCACCATCTCCATCGCAGGGGCGTCCGGCACGTCGTCCGGCGGCACGTCGGCGACTATCACCATTCCGGTCATCGCTGGGAGCGCCCGCTATCTGGCCGGAGGGTTTTCCGGTGACGACACGCTGACATGGGACGTGCGCGGCTCGGTCACGGCATTTTCACAGCTGCTCATGTCCGAATCACCGGCCCGTTACGAGGGGCTGGGGCTATCGTTCTCCCTGGCAAACGGCGGCATTCCGTTCGCGCTGGGAGACACATTCCGCTTCTCCGTGGAAGGCGGGTCCTTCTCCTGGAGAAAGAACGGCGGCGCATGGAGCGGAGAACTGCCCCTGCAAAGCGCGCTTATCTCCGACGCGCTCACGGCAGTATTCACGCCGGGCGCATATCCTTCGTTCGTGACGGAAGATTTATTCCGCTTCGAGGCCCGCCAGCCCCATTCCCCGGCGAACATCGCAACACCGACTCCCGAGCAGTGGCGGTGGGATTCCCCCACCGCGTCCCTGGTCATGGATTTCGGGGCGGCTATCGAGATTGACAGCATCGCCCTGGCCCGCCACGACCTGCCGGCCGGAGCAGACATCACGCTGGAGTCGAGCGACGACGGCCTCTCCTGGACCACTCTGGGCACCCTCTCCGCAGCAACCACAGTCATTGCCTGGATAGCTCCGGAGACGGTCGCCACCCGATACCTGCGTATCACCATCGATGCCGCTGGTGCTGTGGGCTGGCTGTTTGCGGGCCGGGCGCTCACCACGGAGCTGGCTCCGGATGTCATCACCCTGCGAAAGCAGTACGACCTGATCCATGGCCCCCGCGATGGGGCGGTTTACGGAGGCAAGGGTTCGGCCGGTCGCATCGAGTGGATTAACTTTATCAGTAAGGCCGAGTTCGACGAGCATTTATCCGCCGTTGAATATTGTAAGAAAAACGGCAACCTCCCCCTGGTGGTGATTCCCCACTACCTGCATCCGGATGAGGCCATGCTGGTCACGGTGGACACGGATGATATCGAGATCGTCGATGAATTGCAGTTCCACCCGAATGACTCGTCACAGCGGATTCTCAGCCTGTCTCTGCCGTTGGCGGCGGTGCTGCAATGATTCTGATCGTTCGTATCGACACCGACCCGGTTCTCTCGTTTTACCGTGATGCCCGCGCGCTGCCGTTCTCTGCCGGCGTTTCCTACCGCAGGCTGGCAAACGTGGGTACCATCCGACGGCCGCTCCAGGTGGGAGGCGGTTCGGAGAACGCGAACACGTCCATCGCTATGGACAACGGCGACGGGCGATTGACCGCGCTGTTTGCTACCCCGCCATTCCGCCGGCGGGCGGTAATAGAAGACGTATCCACCGGGACGGCCGTGAGGCTCTTTACCGGAACGGTGACCAGGGCGACCCTGGGGCCGGAAATCACCCTGGAACTGGAGGCATAGCATGGCAATTGTTACGGCATGGAAATACGGCGCGGACGGGCTGTTCGACGCAACCCTCGGGGCGACCGACAAACTGGCGTTTTCGGGGGCCCCGACCGCCCGGACATCAATCAGCGTCGACGCCTGGAACCCGGCAACCATAGCGTTGGATTCTCTGCTCGCGTTCATCGCGGCGGCGCGCAACTGCCGCTACGTGAGCCCGACACAGGTATCCCTTGAAGAGGCGGCAGCGGTCACGTTGGATGCTACCAACGTGGCACAGGCCGACTGCACGGTCAAAATCGACTGGAAGGACGACGCGGTGAATACGGCGCTGTCCAACTGCAAGTTTTACGTGTACGACGGCGTCACCGCCACGGAGCCTCCTGCCGGGTGCAAGGTGGCGGCTTTCGAGCGGACTGCGTCTGCCGTGCGGAAAAACCGTATCGGCGGCGACACGGACGGAAAGGCCTGGGATGCCGCCTACGGCATCGGCGGAAACGCGAATGCCCTGTCACTGGCCGACCAGGCGTCATCGGCGGAACATGCCTTTTATCTCGGTATTTCGCTGAAACCTACCACCTACGGCCAGAACGCGGGCATCAAGTTCCGGGTGGAATTCGATGTCTCGTAATATCTTCGGTCCCCTCATCATCACCGACGCCGACGGCGTGACGCATTTCGGAGAACGGCCGTCTCAACTGAAGCGGCCGTTCCGCCGGGTGGGGATGGCCGCGGAAAACGGCAGCATCGGATGCAGATGGCCGGAGGGATGCGTCCCCATCGGGTTCGATGCGGCCGCGAACGTGAGCATGGACCCGTGTGAGCTGTCGGACGCTGTTGTCAGATACCGCCTGGTCGCGCTCATGCCGGACGGCCGAAAGTGGAGCGAACTGCTGGATAGCAGGGGCAGCCTGATTGAAGAGGGCTGGATGTAATGGCTGAAACCGAGAACGACGGATATATCTCCGGGAAAAACGGGGCCGCGCTGGACGTGGTAGTGAGCGGACAGGGCACGGCGGCAGCCGGGATCTCCGCCATGTTCTCCGGCGCGCAGGCCAGGTCCGTGGAATACCCCGGAGCCGTATCGGGCCGGCCGGAAACATCGCGGGACGCAGTTGCGTTCGGTCTGGTGAACTCCTCTGTTTCCGGTCTGGTTATCGGCGGAGATCCCGACACCTTCGGGCTCGTCATCCCCCTGTCCGATCCGGTTCCGCTCAGGAACTCCACGGTTTGGGGTCAGTTCGTGTCTCCGGCCCCGCTGCCGGTCGGCTACGGGACCATCACCATCACCCCCATTCCCTACGACAATACGGGCCGGGTCTATTTCCTGCTGGACCACGCGATTCAGGCGGTGGATGGGCTCACCCGCGATGGCGTTGCCGACACCCAGTACACCCTGGAGAACACCATCGACGGCGAGGGGCACGCCGTATCTCTATTGCGGCTGGCCACGCCGGCCACAACGAAAGAAACACTGGCGGTGACCGTGCGCGGCAAGATGCGCGCGGAAACCGGAGAGCTGCTCACCAATCCCGCCGACATCCTCTGGGACCTGCTGGCGAACCTGTGTGGCCTGCCCGTGGAATACGGCGACCTGGACGCGTTCCGCTCCGAATGCAGGGAACTTGGTATTGAGCTACACGGAGTGTTGGAGAGTGACACCGTTACTGTCAGGGCTCAAATTGACGAATTGATGGCCAGTTGCGGCGGCGTATGGAGCGGAGGCATGCCGGGTATCGCGAGAATATATCCTGTTGTATAAGGAGTAACGATGGAAAAGGCGATTTTGATAGCAGATCAGTCAGGCGGGAAAGCGGTGTCCGTGCGTGATGCGCGCGAGGCGAGCGAAGAGACCGAGGCTCCCCGGGTCATACAACTCGTGTCTCAGGTAGCTCGGCCCGCGGACGACATTGTAGTCGCACGGGCTGATTTCGTGACCGCTGCCGACTCCGCGACTCTTCCCGACTTCCAAACCCCGGTGGTAGCCGGAGACGCAGGTGGTTATCTGTCCGGATTCCGGGTGTGGGGCGCCCTCGACAGGGATACAATCCCGGCGGGGACGCTATGGTGGGGGGTGGTGTATGACGGCAGCCTGACGACAGTCAACATCTACCCGGAGGACCCCAGCGGAGGAGGGGTATCAGCAATCTCCACCGGGACGGTCGGCGGCCGCGGCGGCGCCGTCACTCTCGAGGAAGTCGACGATAGCGGTATCAGCGGCTACGTCTTGGTAGCCGCGACCGTGGTGACCGACGACGAAGACGCGGCAAACACCCTGACCTTTTCAGATTTGTATCTGGACAGGGTATCTCTCGGCGACTGCGGCGGCCGTATCGGTATATCCCTGATTCTTGCAGATTTTACCTCGTTCACCTCCGCCGACATCACCCCGTTGGTGCTGAGTGACGGCGCACTGTTTACCAGGCTGGAGACCAAGCGGTTCGAACGCGGAACGATTGATATCGTCAACGCTGAAGGGAATCTGCTGTTACCGGTCCAGTGGTGGGAGGTCCAGGGAGTGGATGAAATCGCGGTACACGTCACCGCGATTGGTGGCGGGGGGAGCGTTTCCCCCCGAATGATAAAGGGCTGAAGGTACCCCCATGCTGCTACTGTTCACCCCATCGGCCGGCGCGCCCGAGGCGACCGAAATATCCGGCCTGGTAACGGGGCTGGGGGCCGCCTCAACGGAACGCTCCGGGGTTACCGGAGGCGGAGGAGCGGCATCGGTCGACGGGGTCGCCTCCGGAACTGACGGTTCAGCCGTGTCGGCCCTGGTGTCAGGCCTGTCGACAGGCATAGTCGTACAGCGAGGAGGATTCGTCCTATCATCGCAGACGCTCGCTTCCGAGAGGATCTCCCACGCTTCCGGCCGTCCCGAAACATCCATCACCTCGCTGGTAAGCGCTCCGGCCTGCGCAAGCGCGGCCGGGCTGGTCATCGGAGAGGAGCCGCCGACGGAGCCTGCGCATGGTGATTTTGCCATCCGGAACATGCGTGATCCGGATGTTTCCGCCGCTGGTGGTGATATCTGTACCGCTCTCAGCATCCGATATGCCTATGATTGGGCAACCGGGGAATACAAAAAAGCTCTGATGCTGGAGGCTCCCGGCCAGATTGGGCGCTACGGCAGGATACCGAAGACAATCGAAGCGAAATGGTTGAAATCTCCTCGTCAGGCGTATCTCTTGGGCGAACGGATGCTCGGATATCTGTCCCGCCCGCGCTGGGGGATATCCTTCACGGACGGCGTTGAGTCCGCATCGATGCCGCCCGGCGTCTGGACGACGGTCACGCATCCCCATGTCCCCGTTTCGGGCCGGATGCTGGTGCTGAACAGCGAACTGGATCCGTCGGCCGCATCAGTGCGCATCACCGTGGAGGCGATAGCCGGAGACGCTCCGGAAATCGCCCTGGCTAAGCTGTCGGAAGCCTATGCGACACAACTTCCGGCCGGCATCAGCGTCACCTACGCGGCCGGTTTCGCCACATTCACCATTGTCGACGAGGACGGCAAACCGATATCAGGAGCAAAGGTGACGCTGGCCGGCGACCTGACCCTATCGACGGACACCTTCGGCAAGGTATCGTTCCAGACCGCCCGCGGCGCGCATCACCTGAAAATCGAGGCAAGCGGCTACGTCACGCAGGAACTGGATGTGACCGTATGAAGCTGAAAAAGATTGTCATCGACGCTGAAAACACTGCGTTCGGGATTCGCATGGTAAGGAAAACGTCAACATGCATACCGAATATCACCGGGCTGTTTCTACAGGATGATGACCTGGAATGGACGGAAACCGCGAAGGAATATGTGGTCGCGGGAAGCGGGACGCCTGCCCCTTCGTTGCCCGCATCCTTCATTCCCGTGCGACTGTTGGGGACACTATGTGATGCCTCGGCACACTGGACGACGAGCTGGCAATCCGCGGGGGGAGGCGCGTCGGCGCCGGTGTTTTACGGTGAGGGACCGATAGGAGTGGTGGGGTGGCCGGTTGCATGGAACAGCGACAGGTTCTGCTTTCAACCCGCGACCGGGACTCTCCAGGTATGGGCCACGGTGGCCGGAAAGACATACGGTCCGGTCACGATCACATTCGAGGGCGGAGGCTACTATTGATACCGCGTGCTATCCACCAGATATGGCTCGGAGGAGCGTTGCCGGAACAATATGCTTCGTGGCGCAAACGGCTCATCGAGCTCCATCCCGGATGGGATGTCCGGCTGTGGAATGAATCGAACCTCCCCGACTATGCTCGGGTAATGGACCGCTACGATTTGTGCGGCTATCACCCGACAATCGCCTCCGATGTTTTCCGGGGGTTGGTCGTGCTGAAACACGGCGGATTCTACCTGGATTGCGATACAGAACCCGTCTCCAGCCTGGAACCGCTGCGGAAGCATCCATTCGTGTGCCGCAATGACGGATGGGTGCAACTGTTTGCCGGGCACGAACTGCGAATCAACAGCGGACACGGCTTCGGCGCGGAAGCGGGAAACCCGCTACTGGCGGAGTACCTGGAACGGTGCGAGACGCTGCGCGGATCTTCGGAGAACGTGCTGTACCGGGTAGGGTTCCTGTTGCTGTCCGAGATTCTGTGGAAGAGGCAATCCGAAATCGTCACGCTGACGAAGCGGGAGATGGAAACGTACTATCGCCATCAAGGAAAAATGGGATGGATTCGGGAGGCCGGCTATCGCCCCATCTTCGAGGCGAAATCACTGCATGAACCGTTCAAAAAGGAACAAGCCACCGCGGTAACGCGCCCCTGGCCGACCGCCGGGGAAATGCTGCGCCATAATCGCGGGTCAAACACGGGATGTTGCGGTAGACCCTCGAACCGCGAAATAAAACAATAGGGACGCGTGAGACGCAGGGAGGGAAGGGATGAGCCAGACAGAGCCGGTAATTGCCGTTGTCCAGGGAGAAACCAAGAGATTCCGTGTCCGGGTGCGTTCCAAGGCGACTGGGAGCCCGATTGACCTGACCGATGCGATCATCACCTCCGAAATCAAGCGTACTTATACGGCGGCGGAAGTCGAGGCAGCATTCACTATTGAAGCGGTTGACCTGGCTGATGGTGTATTCGACATGGTCCTCGACGACGAGAAGTCAGCCGTTATCGTAGCAGGCCGCCATGTTTTCGACGTGCGTATCGAGTTTCAGAGCGGAGACGTGAAAAAGCGGCCTCGCGGGCAGATAGTGATCCTGCCGGGGGTGACCAATGGATGAAATCCTCGTCCTGATTGAATCGGATGAAACCATCGTCGCGGAAATGTCCGAGCAGGGCCCCCGAGGTGAGACAGGTCCGCAAGGCATCCAAGGCGAAACAGGACCTAGAGGTCCTCAGGGAGAAACAGGATCTGCCGGGCCGAAAGGCGATACCGGAGACAGCGGACCTCAGGGACCGCAGGGTATACAGGGGGAAACCGGCCTGCAAGGACCGACGGGAGCACAGGGCCCGCAAGGCGAAGCCGGTCCGGCCGGCACCAAGGGTGATACCGGCGCCGCCGGTCCTCAGGGCGCACAGGGTGCACAAGGTGAAACGGGCCCCGCGGGTCCGAAAGGAGATGCCGGAGATACAGGCCCCCAGGGTCCACAGGGCATCCAGGGCGCAACCGGACCACAAGGACCGATAGGCGCACAAGGTCCCCAAGGCGAGCAGGGGGTGCAAGGGGCTACTGGTCCGCAGGGTATACAGGGGGAAACCGGCCCTTCCGGGCCGAAAGGCGACCCCGGCGATACCGGGCCTCAAGGACCGCAAGGGCCTACGGGCGCACAAGGGGAAACGGGCGCACAAGGTGAAACAGGCGCGGCCGGCCCCAAGGGCGACACCGGCGATACTGGTCCCCAGGGGCCGCAAGGCATTCAGGGCGATACCGGCGCCGCGGGCGCCGGTGTGCCGACCGGTGGCGCTTCCGGACAGGTGTTGAAAAAAAAGTCGGCTACCGATTATGACACCGAGTGGGAGGAGGATGGCGGTGGCGGAAGTAATGTCTACGTTCATATGTTTTATTACACCCAACTACCAGGAGGACTCTGATGTCAGCAAACACAACCCCAATATTTCCGATCACCCCAAGAGTGGAAGCTGTTGAAATTGTAAATGCCGATGGAACCACGAAAAAAAGCCTGCTCACGCCCGGCTCAAACGGCACCCGGATTAACAAGGTTGCGGCGTGTAGTGATGATACGGCCTCGGTAACGCTCAAATTCTATTATTCAAAGGATGCTGGGAGCACGTTTCTCTATTTGGGCTCTATTGCCATTAATGCCGGCGCGGAAACCAATGTGACTACCGGCATAAAGCTTGCCGATGCGGCATCGGGTCTAGTGCTGCCTTATGGCACCGTTCTGTATGCGTCCGCCGGCGCAGCGGTCACATTGGGTAAGACCGTTTCGGTATCGGTCAGCGGATCGGATTACTGATATGTTTCCCGATTTCCCGAGTCACAAAATTACCGAAGTCGGCTTCGTTGCCGGTTTGCAGGGCCAGGATGTTGGTGATGTGACTGTCTCTCAAAGCCTTGCCCTCCCCAGCACGCAGGACGGCGACATGGTGACGCTATATACAAGGAATCTCACAATCAATTCCGGTTGTACGCTAACCGTATCAAATCGTTGCAAGGGGCTCCGTATTATCTGCTTGGGTAATTGCACCATTGCCGGGACTATCTCTATGACGGCAAAGGGGGCAAACATCGCAGGGCAGGATGTGCCGATAACGATGGATGCGGTTGCGAGCTTTGTGGTCAAGATGCCTTCCACGCTTGAAGCCATAAATAGATACATGCGGGACAATTTCACACCAATTAGCGTCTTTGGCGACATGCCCGACGACCTAAGGCCGGAGGTCAGTCGCACCGTGAGCGCGAGCACCAACATAGGCACCGTGCCTGCGGCAGGAGCGGCGGGCGGGATCGCGCAAGCCAGCGTGTCCCCATATAACAATCACGGAGTTGCCGGAACTAATAGAAAATGCGGTGGTGGCGGCTCTGGCGGTAGTTATAACAGTAGTCATTTGGGTGGTAACGGTGGAGACGGTACGGCGTTTTCAGGTGGAACCGGTGGCGGGGGATCTGGCGGCAACCCATCGACAGCCACCGCCGGTAGCGCCAACGGAGGTGCCGGCGGAAATGGTGGAGCTGGAATTGCTGGTGGAGGCGGCGCGGGAAATCCGGGCGGATCGGGGCTTTATTCCGGACAGTCCGGGACCGGTGGCCTCATAGTATTAATCGTTTTGGGCAATCTGACACTTCAACCAACCGCATCCATTGTATCGAAAGGGTCGAACGGCGGCAACGGGGGGACGAGTAACTATGCGGGTTCCGGCGGCGGTTCCGGCGGCGGTAGTATTAACATCGCGTACGGAGGGAGCCTGACGACATACTCGGGGTACACAATTTCTGCGGCTGGCGGCGCCGGCGGCACAGTAGGAAACAGTGGCGGTAATGGCGGCGCTGGTTGCGTCACTATCGAACAGGTTAGCTTTGCGGGGTAGTGGGTCGACTACACCATCGACGGCACCGGATCCGGCAAGAACAGGCGGGAGGTGATAGTGAGAAACTGGTAGAATGGGCACTTGTGACAAACGAGAAATTAAACGATAGGAGACACTATGGCACTAACGGAAAGCGTAACTATTGGAGACCAAAAAATAACCGTCCGCGAGCTCACCGTCCGCGAAATCTACGACGCCGACATGGCTCCGCCGGAGTCGCAGGCCATGATACCCCTCTATCTGGCCCTGGATATCGATTATGCACTTGTGCTGGCAGCCGTGGACGTGCCGCCCGGTGAAATGGTAGACCTCCATCCATCCGACCTGGACCGCATTACGGAGGCATTCAGGAAGGCAAACCCTTTTCTCGAAAAGCCGCTCGTGGCGCAAAGCCGCGCGCGGCAAAGGGAGAGCCTCGTGAACAGCTATTCCGAGCTGTTTGCCGCCTCGTTGCGGCTGGCCACAGAGCCGGAGCCTGGGATTACACCATGAGAGAATTTTTGTGGGCGTGTGATGAGATTAACAGACCATCCAGACGATAAAGCAGAGGAAGAGCCCGACGGAAAGGGTTTTGCGGAGAAATATGCCGGTTGAGGTATTCCAGAACATGGCCGCTACCAGTGATGCTGCGAAGATTGTTGTGAGAGTTCCCATGACAGCCTCCAAAACTAAACGTTTTGTAAGGAAAATATACCATGGCTGAAAATAAAGTACAAATAATTATATCAGCTCAAGACCAGGCGTCGAATCAAATAAAAATAATTCAGACAGCATTTTCAGATTTCACTACGCATATCACTGCCGCGACGTTCGCATTCAACAATGTTAAAACCGCGATGGATACCGCCCTTGCCGCCCTTAAACCCATCATCGACACCACCTTGCAATTTGAGAAGATAAACGCCATATTCACCACCCTGACGGGATCTGCCGGAGGTGCGGCATCCGAGCTCGAATTTGTGCGCGGAGAGGCGCAGCGGCTCGGGCTAGAGATAACATCGGCCGCCGAAGCATACGGCAAATTCGCCAACGCCGCCAAAGGCACAGCCCTTCAAGGCGACCAGGCGCGCAAGATATTCAGCGGCGTGGCTGAAGCTTCACGCGCCATGGGATTCTCATCAGAGGAGACGGAAGGCGCGTTGCTGGCGCTCTCCCAGATGATGAGCAAGGGAACCGTGTCGGCTGAAGAATTGAAGGGACAACTGGGCGAGCGGTTGGCCGGAGCTTTCCAGTTAGCTGCCGAATCCATGGGCATGACGACCGCTGAACTTCAGAAGCAACTGGAGGCGGGCGGCTTGCTGGCAAACGACCTGCTGCCGAAGCTCGCCGCCAAGATGCACGAAACATACGGGGAGTCGGCAAAAAAGGCGGCTGAAGGCGGGGCGGCGTCCATCAATAAATTCAAGAATGCCGTCACGGAGTCAACGAATGAGCTCGGAAAGCTCATCATGCCGTCGGTATCGACAGCATTGAACACCGTCGCTGCAAACTTCAAAACAATCACCATTGCCGCCGAGGTCCTCGGCGGGGCCGGTCTGGCCGTCCTGTTCGGCCGCATGGGCAATGCGGCTGTGGCAGCGGCATTGCAGCAAGCCCAGTTTATAAAGGCTGTTGTATCCGGTAACGCTGTCATGCTGGACAGCCTGTCTGTCGGCAAGGCAAAAGCACAGACTGAGTTACTGGCCGCCCGATCCGTTGAAGCGCACACGATCGCTCTCGTTGAAAAAGCTCGGGCTGAGGTCATTGCAGCGAATGCAACGCGCGACGCTTTTGCGGCCACCATACTGAAGGCGCAAGCCGACCAGGCCCTGGTGGTCGCGGAAGCTGAACTCGCCATCGCGACGAATGCCACCAGTGCGGCGCAGGCACGCTATGCGGAAGCGACAGCGGCTGCCTCTCTCTCGTCACGAGCCGCCGCAGGGGCAGCCTCTCTCTTGTCGGGAGCATTAGCCATGGTTGGCGGTCCGATAGGGCTGGCCGTCATCGCCATAGGCGCCATGGTGTGGAGCCTGAAAAATGTTGATCGGGAGGTGGAAGAACAGGCCCGGAAGCGCAAAGAAGAGCAGGCCAAAGCCGAAGCCGATGCCCGACAGGCAGTGGCCGACACCAAGTCCAGGGAAGATCGTATCGTGGAAATAATGGGATCGTCCACGGACAAGCAGATTCAGGACCTGCGACGACGCACCGAAGAAAAGCTCGCGCAGCTTGCAAAGGACCGTGAGGAAGAGGACAAGGCCGCGAACTGCAATTATGAGGCCACTCAGAAGAGCTACTCGAAATATGCCGCGGCCAGGGAAAAACTCCTCCGCGATACGGCAGCCAGAGAACGCAAGATCCGAAACGAATCGGTAAAGGAGGAAATAGACGACAAAAAGGAGCAACTGAAAGCGGCGGAAGACTATTATTCCGCTATCGGCGATATGCGGCAAAAAGACAAGGCCGCGCTGGATTCCGAGTACCAGGACAAGCTGAAGGCCATCCACACGTATTACAACACCGAAAAAGCGCGGGCCAATGAAACCGGCGCCGATATTTCCGGCCTGGAAGAGCAAAAGCAGAAGGCCATCTTCCAGTTGCAGCTCATGTACTCGGTGAAGCGCGGACTTCTGGGAGAGGAAGACAAAAAGAGGGCACTGGACATTGCAACCTCCGAAGGCAACGAGCGCATCGCCCTTATCCGGAAGCAGATTGCCGACC
>CALABV010000222.1 GCA_937886325.1 uncultured Geobacter sp. | reverse complement strand
ACGGCGTTGGTGTCGCCGAACAGGTTGTGCATGTCCCCCAGGATCTCCTGGTAGGCGCCGATGAGGAAGAATCCGATGTAGTAGTCCTCGCCGCTCCGGATCTTGTGGATGGGAAGGAACTTGGTGCGGCCGTTCTCCCCCACGAAGCTGGTGACCTCGCCGTCCGAGTCGCAGGTGATGTCGGCGATGGAGGCGATCACGTCCGGCTTCTGGTTCAGGCGCTGGATCGGAACGATGGGGAACAGCTGGTCGATGGCCCAGGAGTCGGGGACCGACTGGAACAGCGAGAAGTTGGCGAAATAGGTCTGGCGCAGGCTGAGCTGGAAGTTCTGCAGTTCGTCCGGGATGGGCTTCACCTTCTCCACGATGCCGTTAATCTTCCGGATGATCTTCGAGCAGATCATCTCGGCCACGGCCCGGTCGTTCAGGTTCAGATAGCCCAGGTTGAACAGGCTGACCGCCTCCTGGATTAGCTGGATGGTGTCGTGGTAGTCCTCGCGCAGCGAATGGCGGTCCAGGCTCTTGTAGATGTCCACCAGCTTCCTGACCGTGGGGGACAGCTGTTCCTGCTGGTCGAGGAGGGATTCGTAATCCGGGATCAGGTGCTGGGTGTTGGTGTCCAGCACGTTTGTGACCAGCACCGAGTAGTGGGCTACGGTTGCCCGGCCGGACTCTGAGATGATGTTGGGGCAGTCCACGCCGGCCTCGTCGCAGATGTTCTTTATTTGGTAGACCACGTCGTTGGCGTATTCATCAATCGAATAGTTGACACTGGAGAAGTAGCTGGACTTGGAGCCGTCGTAGTCGACCCCCAGGCCGCCGCCGATGTCCAGGTAGCGGAGGTTGACCCCCAGTTTCTTCATCTCCACATAGATGCGGGTCCCCTCGATGAGGGCATTCTTGATCTTGTCGATCTTGGTGATCTGGCTACCGATGTGGAAGTGGAGCAGCCCCAGGCTGTCCAGCAGCTCGTTTTCCTTGAGGATTTCGATGGCCGCGATGAGCTCGGAGATCCGGAGCCCGAACTTGGCGTCCTCGCCGCCGGAGGTGGCCCACTTGCCGGTCCCCTTGGAGGAAAGCTTGACCCTGATGCCCAGCTTCGGCTTGATGCCGGTCTTCTCCACCAGCCCGATGATCTTTTCCAGCTCGAACAGCTTCTCCACCACGATGGTGATGTCATAGCCGATCTTGGTGGCGTAGAGAATGGTCTCGATGAAGTCGGTGTCCTTGTAGCCGTTGCAGATGATGGGGAGGCCGTTGCCGGTGGAGAGGGAGATGGCGGCAACCAGCTCCGGCTTGGAGCCGACTTCGAGGCCGATCTCGTACTTCTTTCCGAACTTGGTGATGGCCTCCACCACCTGTCGCTGCTGGTTAACCTTTACCGGGTAGAAGGTCTGGTATTTGGCCGGATAGTTGTTCTCCTGGATGGCGTTCCGGAACACCCGATTGATGCTGGCGATTCGCCCTTCCAGGATGTTCATGAACCTGAGCAGGATCGGCGGCTTGATCTTCCGCTTGATAAGGTCGTCCACCAGTGCCCGCAGGTCGATGGAATGCTTGGAATTAGGGGAGGAATGAACGCAGATGTTCCCCTTCTTGTTGATGGAAAAGAGTTCGGCGCCCCAGTTGTCGATGTTGTAGATCCTGGCGGACTCGTTTACGGACCAGCGTTCCATGGGCATTTCGCAAACCTCTGTTGAGTAATGTGAAACCGTAAGGGCGAACCACGTGTTCGCCCGTGGCGAAGGCCGTCATCAAAGGGCGAACACGAGGTTCGCCCCTACCCTCTGCCCTTCTGCGGGGGAAAAGGTCACGACAGCCTGCTCCTGAAATCCTCGTAGCCGAAGCTCCTCACGACCCTCAGCTCCCCGGTGTCAGGCTCGAAGGTGCAGATGTGCGGGTGCCGGATGCCGTTGAAAAAGGTGGTCTTGACCATTGTGTAATGGGACATGTCCAGGAACGCCAGCCGGTCTCCAGGGACCAGCGGCCGCTCGAAGGACCAGTCGCCAATCACGTCCCCTGCCAGGCAGGAGGGACCGGCCAGGCGATAGTCATGGGCCTTCTCCCCGGCAGCGAAGCCCCCCTTGATGCCGGGCCGATAGGGCATCTCCAGGATGTCGGGCATGTGGCAGGTGGCGGACACGTCCAGTATGGCGATATCCATTTCGTTCCGGACCACGTCCAGCACCTCGCTCACCAGGATGCCGGTGCCGATGGCAATGGCCTCGCCCGGCTCCAGGTAGACCTCTACCCCGTACTTCCCCTTGAAATGGCGGATTAACTCCACCAGTGCGTCGATGTCGTACCCCTCGCGGGTGATGTGGTGGCCGCCGCCGAGATTCAGCCACTTCATCCGGGGAAGGAATTCTCCGAATTTCTCCTCGAATACCGCGGCGGTCCGCTCCAGGGGCTCGAACAGCTGCTCGCACAGGGTATGAAAATGAAGACCGTCCACCCCCTCCAGGGAACGGCCGTCGAACTCGGCCCGGCGAATGCCGAGGCGTGACTTTGGCGCGCACGGGTCGTAGATGGCGGTGTGCCCCTCGGAATGCTCAGGGTTCACCCTCAGCCCGATGGACACCCGGCCGCGCTCCTTCTCCCACAGGGGACGGAAATGTTCCAGCTGGTTGAACGAGTTGAACACCAGGTGATTGGAGATCCGGAGCAACTCCTCGACATCGCTCTGCTTGAAGGCGGCGGCAAAGCTGTGCACCTCCCGGCCGAACTCCTCGCAGCCGAGCCGCGCCTCCCACGGAGAGCTGGCGCAGACGCCGTGCAGGGTCTCCCGGATGAGGGGAAACACGCTCCACATGGAGAAGGCCTTGAGCGCCATGAGGATCTTGGCTCCGCTCAGCTGCTGGACATCATCCAGGATGGCCAGGTTGCGGCGCAACCGTCCCAGGTCCACCACGTAGGCGGGAGATGGGGAGAGTTCAAGGATTTTGTCGATGTCGATGCCGGTCAAGATATAGTTACCCATTCAACTGTAGGAGCGCACCGACGTGCGCCCGGGACATATATGGCGACACGGGCAGGGCGCACATCGGTGCGCCCCTACATGACCTGTTGGTTCGAGGCCTTCCTCGATCCTCGAACCTCGTGTCTGCCGTTACAACTCCGGCCACTCCCCTTCAAGAACCACATGCGGCAGCCCCATCACCGACAACCGCTCCAGGAACGGCTCGGGATCGAACTGCTCCATGTTCCAGACACCGGGCTTGTGCCACGTGCCGGTCAGCATCATGATGCCGCCCACGGCCGCGGGGACGCCGGTGGTGTAGCTGATGGCCTGGGAGTTGACCTCCCTGAAGCACTCCTCGTGGTCGCAGATGTTGTAGATGTAGACCTGCTTCCTTTTCCCGTCCTTGATGCCGCGGGCGATGACGCCGATGCAGGTCTTCCCCTTGGTCAGGGCGCCAAGGCTGCCGGGATCCGGAAGCACCGCCTTGAGGAACTGGAGCGGCACTATCTTCTGGCCGTTGAACTCCACCTCGTCGATGCGGGTCATTCCCACGTTCTGCAGCACCTCCAGGTGCTTCAGGTAGTTGTCGGAGAAGGTCATCCAGAACTGGGCCTTTTTGATGGTGGGGATGTGCTTGACCAGCGATTCCATTTCCTCGTGGTACATGCGAAAGATATTCATCGGCCCGATCCCCTCGGGGAAGTCGAAGCTCCGCTTGGTGGCCAGGGCGCCGGTCTCCACCCACCCGCCGTTTTCCCAGTGACGGCAGGGAGCGGTCACCTCGCGGATGTTTATCTCCGGGTTGAAGTTGGTGGCAAACGGCTGGCCGTGGGATCCTGCGTTGGCGTCAATGATGTCCAGCTCGTGGATTTCGTCCAGGTACTTCTTGGCCGCCAGGGCAGTGAAGACGTTCGTCACGCCGGGATCGAAACCACTCCCCAGCAGGGCCATGAGCCCCTTCTCCCTGAAGCGATCCTGGTAGGCCCACTGCCAGCTGTACTCGAACTTGGCAGTGTCCGGCGGCTCGTAGTTGGCGGTGTCCAGATAGTCGACCCCGACCTCCAGGCAGGCGTCCATGATGGTCAGGTCCTGGTACGGCAGGGCAACATTGATGACCAGTTTCGGCTTTTCCTTTTTCAGGAGCGCCACGAGTTCCGGAACGTTATCGGCATCCACCCGGGCGGTCTTTACGGGAAATGCTATCTCCGCGGCGATGGCCTTGCATTTCGACTCGGTGCGTGATGCCAGGGTAATTTCGGTAAAAACATCGGATGCCTGGGCGCACTTGTGAGCGACCACTCGCCCCACTCCGCCTGCTCCTATGATAAGCACTTTGCTCATTGTCGGCTCTCCTTTTCGTCCATTCAATCGTTCCTAGTAATCGAACGTTGGGGGCGTTACCACCCAGAGTATCTTTGCATCCGTCTTGCCCGGATTCTTCACCGAGTGCCTCTTGTCGGAGCTGAAATAGAAGCACTCTCCCTTCCTGACCGTATAAAGCTGATCATCCAGTTGCAACTGGATCCTGCCGAGAAGCACATAGCCGAACTCTTCACCTTCATGGTAATCCTGCGTATCCATCTCCTCACCCGGAAGTATGGTTACCAGCGCAGGATCCATCTCCCGGTTCTGTGCCCCCGGAACGAGAAGCTCGACCTTGACCCCATCCTCGTCGCTGGTGGATTGCACCCTGGAATCGGTCCCGAACACCACGTCTTCTCCAGCCGACTGCTCGGCGAAGAACTCCTGCAAGGTGGTGCCCAGCACATCCACGATATCTTTCAGGGTAGCGATGGATGGCGATGTGGCATCGTTTTCGAGCTGGGAGATGTACCCCTTGGTAAGGTCGGCCCGACTTGCAAGCTCCTCCTGGGTCAACGAGTTGATCATCCTGAAACGCTTCAACCGCTCACCGATTTTCAAGGGATCCTCCGGGTTTAGTATCTGTAAACTTTTTGTCAACAACCATGTTTAGCTATTCTAAACTTTATGTTTACTATACCACAAAACAGGGAGTGGTTTATAATATAAATCAAATTCTCTGTCAACTATTTTCCTCCTCCTCCGATGTCGCTCATTGAAAGAACCTGAAACGTCTCAGCATCTTACGCACATGACTGCTGTCATCACACGGCGCACAGGGTCATCAAGCCTTTCCTGAAGCGTGGAAATTTATAGTAAAGCAGGTTGTTCTTGCATTATGAAATATGATACCCTGCACGCTCCGGATTCAATGATCCGGACGATTATCAATCTACTGCGGGACGGAGGACGGCGTTGTGACGGAAAAAAATATCGGGTGCATCGGCGGCGGCAACATGGCGGAAGCCATCGTGAGGGGGTTGCTGGCGGGAAACGTTGAACCGGCAAACATCATGATTGCGGAACCCGTCGATCAACGGAGAGAGTATTTGTCGGGAAAGTACGGTATCCGCACCGTCAGGGAAAACCGCGACGCGGTGGATTTCGGGGAAATCGTCCTGCTGGCGGTGAAACCGCAGGTCTGCATGGAAGCCCTGAGCACACTGACCGGTGACGTCTCCCTAGGGAAACTTTTCATCTCCATCATGGCGGGGGTCAAGACGGAGACGATCGAATCGGCATTGACTAGGGGAGCACGGGTGGTCCGCGTTATGCCGAACACGCCCGCTCTCGTGCTCAAGGCCGCTTCGGCCGTAGCGGCCGGCGCCAATGCCACAGCCGATGATGTGGCCGTCGCTCTCGATATCTTCAACCTTCTGGGAACGGCGCATCCCCTGGACGAGAAACTGCTCGATGCCGTTACCGGCCTTTCCGGAAGCGGTCCCGCATACGTATACACCTTTATCGAGGCATTGTCCGACGCGGGAGTAAAAAACGGCCTTCCCAGGGACATCGCCACCCGCCTCGCGGCACAGACAGTCCTCGGCGCAGCGGGGATGGTGCTGGAAACCGGCGATCACCCGGCACTCCTGCGGGAAAAGGTGACCTCTCCCGGCGGCACCACCATTGTCGGGCTTCACATCCTCGAACAGCAGGGATTGCGTGGAACGATAATGTCGGCAGTTGATGCGGCCACCGCACGTTCCGTGGAACTGGGGAAAAAGTAGCTGGAAAGGTGGAAGGCTAGAAAATCAGGCCGAATTCCCGCTCAAGATACTGGAAGGCCCTTTTTACGCGTGTTTTCAGGGTGATCTCGTTGATCGGCTTGAAGATGAAATCGAAAAAGCCCTTCTCGAATGCCCGGGCTTCTTCTTCCTTTTCAGAACTGCCCGTCAGAAGGATGATCGGGATATGCCGCGTCTCCGGAAGGGTCCGCAGGGCGTCAAAAAGCCCGTAGGCGTCCAACTTCGGTACTGCCCTTTCGGTCACGATCACCTGCGGCATTTCGGATATCGCCGTCTTGTACGCCTCCATGCCGTCGGTGGCGATTTTCACCAAGTACCCCTCCTTGGCCAGGAGGTGGCTCAACATGGTGCCGGAAAGGCTGTCACTCTCCACCAGCAGGACGGTTTTCTCCTGCTGGAATAAAGGATCTTTCCCCAGGTAATGCCTGCAGATGGCGGCCGTAATCTCTTTGCGTGTTGCGATAAAGGGGACCACGGTCAGTCCGTGGTTCGCCGCGATATTGGAGACTATCTTTGTTTCCGTGGGATCCGCCATAGCAAGAGCGAGCTTTCCGTTTTCTATTTTCATCGGGAACAGCATCGTCTGCATGGCCACGTCGGACGGAATCAACGAAAGCACATCAGCCGCGAAAGTATGACGCGCGAAATTTTCGATGACGCGGTAGCCGTACTGAATGGCCAGGGCCGCCGCCAACTCCTCGCCGGTTATCAGTTCCATCTCTTCCAGGATACCGCCGAGCCTTTTCTTGAGCCTCTTCGATCGGGCCAAGGTTCTCTCCAGAGTTTTCTCGGTAATGAGACCCTGTTCGACAAAGATTTCTCCGAGTAATTTTCTTTTCGTCATTCCCTCTCCCGACGCGAAGTCAACAATGGTAACGATAGCGCAACGCGAGGCATTGTAGCTCGATTAACGGAACAAATCCAGACATAACGCATGAATAGATTCAAATCCATCCCCTTACGCTACCCGTCTTTCGGACGACGATTGAGAGATTCATACAATTCTATCTGCTCCCGGAGCGACAGTTTCCGACAGGCGCCCGCATTCCTCCGCAGGCACACTCCGCACCTGCTGTCGCTGCACCACTGACAGCACCGGCAATCCGGGCATGGGTGTTTCTTTTCCTCGTCACTCATTTTTTTGCGCATCCTCTATCGACAGGCTTTTTAACGGCGCCTCGCCTTGAATCGCGTGCTGTGATGGAGAAACCAAAACCTCCCGGATCTTGACCAGAAGCTCACCAGGAGTCAACGGCTTAGATATGAGGGGAACCCTGTCTGACACGACTCCTTGCCGTGTAATCACGTCATAGGTATGACCGCTCATGAATATAACTTTAATTTCCGGGCGGAGCGTCCTCGCCTCGTCGTAGATTTGCCTGCCGGTCTTCTTGGGCATAATCACGTCGAGAAGGAGAAGCTGGACGGTTTCGAGGTTTTCACGAAATTTTTCCAGCGCATCGTCACCATCCGACGCTTCTATGACCTGATATCCGTACTTGATAAGGATATGCTTCGTCAGCATCCGGACAAACCGGTCGTCTTCCGCAAGGAGTATCGTCTCACCGGCGCCGGTAGGCAAAAGAAGCGTCTCCAGCTGTTTCCGCTCCACTATGGATTCCACGAGAGGCAGGTAAATGGTAAAAACCGTCCCCCCTCCGTTCGCACTCTCCACTTCGATGGCGCCTCTATGCTGTTTCACGATCCCGTATGCCATCGATAGTCCGAGTCCGGTCCCTTTTCCCACCTCCTTGGTTGTAAAGAACGGGTCGAAGATTCTGTCCCGGACCGATGCATCGATACCGACGCCGGTATCGGAAACCGTCAGTTTCGCGTAACTTCCCGGCGGCAGTTTCCACGAGCCGTCCCCCCCGCCTTCCGCGAGCTCCGCGAGCTCGGTTTCTATGCTGAGCGTGCCGCCGCCGGGCATCGCATCACGGGCGTTGGTAACAAGGTTGATGAGCATCTGTTCTATCTGCACATCATCCGCCATGACAACCAGATCCTCCCGCGTTGTCGTGATCTTGAACTCGATATCCTCGCCGACGAGACGGACAAGCATTGTGTTGATGCCGTTGATGGTCTCGTTGAGGTTTACCGGTTTCGGATGGATGACCTGATTTCTACTGAATGCGAGAAGCCTCCGGGTAAGTTCCGAAGCCCTTTCAGCCGCCGCGATTATCTGCTCCACGTAGTCGCGGACCGGGCTCTTTTTCTTGAACCGGTCCCTGAGGAGCGCGGCGTACCCTTCAATCGTGGAAAGGATATTGTTGAAATCATGCGCCACGCCGCCCGCGAGAGTTCCGATTGCCTCCATCTTGTGAGCCTGCCTCAACTGCTGTTCGAGATGATCCTTTTCGCTTTCCCTTGTCTGAAGGGATTCGGCAATGGAATTAAACGCGATCGCCAGCTTGCCGATCTCATCTTCGGTCTCAACCGGAACCTTTTCCAGGGGAGAGCCCATCCCCATCATCCTGACCCTTTCCGTCAGTCTGTCGAGAGGTCTTGTCACCCCTTTTACGACAAAAAACACGATTCCGACGGCAACGGAAAGGAAAAAGAGGGCAATGAGACCGCTCTTGAACAGAAGTTTCCGCAGTGAAGCATCAAGTATCTTTCTGTCCAGCACCACTCTGACAAACCCGATGGTACGATCTTCCGTCTGCAGAATCGCATCGCTGAAATACAGCGTTTCTTCCGAAGAAGGGCGGGAACCGGACGTGACAGCCACCCAGGATTCCAGAACATCATCTTCGTTACCGGCATGAAGGACATCCCTGCTTTTACGGAGGCTGTTCAAGATGTCGCGCTTTCTTTTTTCGTCCAGGACGAAATCCCTTCCCTGTTGCTCGGAGCCTTTCCTGCGCTGTTCTTGAAGGAGCGTGCCGTTCAGGTTGAAGATGGAAACCTGAAGCACTTCATTGTTCTGCAAGACCCCTTCAACGGGATCTTTCAGCAACTCGGGGTTTTCCGCGAAAACGCCGAGTCGGGCATTATAGGCAACAAGCTTTGCCAGCACATCCCCCTGACGGACCAGGACATCCGTTTGGGTTCTCCACTGGTTATGGACGAAGAAAACGGTGAAAGCAACGGACATGACAAGAATGAGGGAAATGATAACCAGGAATATCTTGGCGGCAAAGGTATCACCGGGACGCAGCATCAGTTTACGAAGTTTCATGTGCATATCACCTGATTATCCGGGCTCTTGAGCGGATATCATCTCCAAGGGGGATTCGAAACTTACGCGCTACCGTCTCGTTAATAACCAGGGTTGGATTGTCTGCTTCAACCGGCGCCACGTCCCTGGGATTCATACCGGAAAGAATCTTCTCCGCCAGTTCGGCTGCCTGCCTTCCCATGTCGGCGGCATTGATGTCCAGAGACATGAGCGCTCCCATCTCCAGATACTTCGCGGAGAAGGTCGACACAGGAAGGTGATTTTCCATGGAGAAAAGCATCATCATTTCCGTCGTCTCAGGCGTCACCACCGTTGTATCGGGGATCATCCATAATGCGTCGACGGTACCCTTGAGGCTGTTCAGCGCATCGAGAACCGCCCGCGGGTGTGTCACTTCCTTTGCCAGAAATTCAATGCGCATCTCCCGTGCCGCGCCATGCGCCCGTTTGACGAAAGGACCGCTTTTTCTGGGGTCATACAGGGCACCGACCCTCCGCACGCCGGGAAGGACCTTCCGGAGAGCCGCCAGCTGCTTCTCCGGCGAAACCGTCATGCTCACGCCGGTGACATTCTTTTCAACCTGAACCAGCGAAGCCGGAGCAAGGACCATGAGGTAGACGATGGGGATATCGGTATGTCTTTTCACCGACTGGAGTGCGTCCATACCGATTGCCAGGATGAGATCGGGTCTCTTTCTTCGCAGGTAAGCTATCGCGCCATCAGCGTCCTGAAGGGTATAGCCGACATTCCCGAATTTTCCGCCGAGCGCGGACTTGAAGCCGGACAACGCGTCACCGTACGGCTTTATCTTCAGGTTCCGGACAACGAGAATCTCCTGCGAATGCGCGTCCGTAGAGCACCAGAGAAAAGAAACAAAAGATAGAAAAGTTAGGAAAATTATTCTAACCATAACTCTGTTGGTATGGACAAACGATGGATGCTCTGGTAAAAGGATACAAAATAAAACAAGGTTCCTTTTTTGATGAATGACTCCTGCCAAGCCATCCGATGAAGCATGCAACGACAGGCGGATACGTCGAATCTGGAATACTATTTCGAAAACAGGCAAATATCTGAAAAGATTATCCTGACCTCATTATGCATGGTTATATCTTAAAAACAAGAGTTGTCTTTGTTTTCTGCCTTTTGGCGGCAGTCGCCTCGTTAACGGTTCCCGCGCACGCACGACCCGGTGAAGAGATGGAGGTTCTCCAGCTCTTCTATCATGAAAATGATCTGGTCGTCACTCCGACACGCACCGCGAAATCCATTTCACAGGTCGCGGAGAACATCACCATCGTCACCGCGGCCGAGATAGAGGCCATGAACGCCCACTCCGTGGCTGACGTATTGAATACCGTAACCGGCGTTCAGATCGCGAACTACACCGGCCCTGCCGGTTCACCGTCCCTCGGCATCCAGGGATCCGAGGGGAGGCAGGTGCAGGTCATGGTTGACGGCGTCAGCCACAACAATCTGGGCGACGGCTACCCGGATATCAGCTCCATGCGCGTGCAGCACATCGAACGTATCGAAATCGTGAAGGGGCCCGCGTCGTCCTCCTGGGGCTCTTCTCTCGGCGGCGTGGTAAACATCATAACGAAGTCCCCCGACGACACGAGAAAGTTTGGCGGCGCCGCATCCTTCTCCATCGGAGAGCGCGCCACAGGCGATTACAGGGGTGAGGTTTCCGGCGCAAGCGGCGCATTCGGCTACTACCTCTCAGGCGGCGGACTCATATCGGACGGCCTTCAACCGGGAACGGACCTTCGGAGCGGAAACTTTTACTCAAAATTCGAGTGGCGGCCGAGGCAGGGTTCCACCCTCACCCTGACCACGGGATACGATACCGGAACGCGCGGCCTCGCAAGGATACCCCTGCTTGACCTATCAATACACAATCGTTACGATAATTTGTTTTCCACCCTGACGCTGAATCAGACCCTTACGGACGAGTTGAGTTTCGATCTTACTTTCCGGGGCTCCCGCCGAAATGTCGGTATCGCGATGGATATGCTGAGCACCGGTGAGGAACTTGGTAATACCACCGGGGTCGACACGAACCTGGGAGGCAGCGCCAGACTTCTCTGGCAGCAGGAACTGCACAACCTGATCTTCGGTGTTGACGTGGATTTCGGAAAACTTGATTCCGCGATTGTAGAGAACGGCTCCCAGCATCTGGACAAATGGGCGCTCTACCTCAACGACACCATCAAACTCGGAAGGTTCTCCATCACTCCCGGACTCCGCTACGACAACACCAGCACCAACGGCGACTTCTGGAGCCCGAGCCTGGGAGTGACCTGCTCAATTGCCGACTCCACCGTACTGCGGGGATACGCGGCCCGGGGATTCAACATCCCGCCCCTCGGGTACACGTATGCCACGGGCATTTTCTCGACTCCCAATCCGGATCTGAAGATGGAAAAGGTCTGGTCATACTCTGTCGGTTTCGAGACGGCTGCGCTGAAATATCTGTGGCTCAAGACGACCTATTTCCGCCACTCGGTCTCGGATGCACTCTCTCCACAGATTCTGCCGGATGAGAGATTCACCACCGTAAATGGAGGCAAGCAGCGTCGGGAAGGCGTTGAAGTGGAACTCAAGACCACACCGGTGTACCACCTCTCCTTCACGGCAGGCTTTATCTTCACCAACGCCAAGGACCGGACGACCGGCGAAGTCGTCAAGGATATCCGCATTCACGCCAGGGGATTCGATTTTGAACCGG
>CALABV010000221.1 GCA_937886325.1 uncultured Geobacter sp. | reverse complement strand
CGGCCTGCTTGATTATTGGGTGGAATATGCACTATGATGAGGCCGCGGAACGGAATTCCGCGGCCATCTTTATTTCTCCGAAAGTGACTCGGTTTTCGAAAGGAGCGCCATGCCATGAAGAGCGGAGCACAGATCCTTCTTGAGTGTCTGAAACGGGAGGGGGTGGATACGATTTTCGGCTATCCCGGAGCGCGGAGCCTCCTGGTCCATGATGCGCTGCTGGACGACCCGGATATCCGCCACATCCTGGTGCGCCACGAGCAGGCCGCGGCCCATGCCGCCGACGGCTATGCCCGCACCACCGGCAAGGTGGGTGTGTGCCTCACCACCTCGGGCCCCGGCGCCACCAACCTGGTCACCGGAATCGCCACCGCCTACATGGATTCCATTCCCCTGGTCGCCCTGACCTGCCAGGTAACCACCGGCGCCATCGGCATCGACGCCTTTCAGGAGGCGGACATGATCGGCATCACCCGGCCCATCACCAAGCACAACTACCTGGTGACGGACGCGAAGGACCTGGCACGGACGGTGCGGGAGGCCTTTCTCGTCGCCGGGACCCTGCGGCCGGGACCCGTCCTGGTTGACCTGCCGAGCGACGTTCTGGGGAGCAAGATCCGGGCGACTATCCCGGAGAACGTCACGCGCCGCGGCTACCGTGAAAAGGTTGCCGTAAACCTCAAGCAGTTGAAGAAGGCGGCGGACATCATCAACAAGGCCAAGATGCCTCTCATCTATGCGGGGGGCGGCGTCGTGCTCTCCGACGGGACAGACGAACTCCGCGCCCTCGCGGAAAAGGGGAATATCCCGGTGACCAACACCCTGATGGCCATCGGCGTGATGGATCCCGCCTCTCCCCTTGCTCTCGGAATGCTCGGCATGTACGGGGCCTGGCACTGCAACAGGGCGGTGCATGACTGCGACTGCCTGATAGCCGTCGGCGCGCGCTTTGACGACCGTGTCACGGGCAAGGTGGACGATTTTGCCAGGAACGCGCGCATTATCCATATCGATATCGATCCGGCGAGCATCCGCAAGGTGGTGAACGTGGAACTTCCCATCGTGGGGGACGCGAAAGAGGCGATGGCCCTGCTATGCGAACTGGTGGAGCCGCGCGACCGGAGCGGATGGCTGTCCAAGATCCGGGAGTGGGAAAAGGAGGCTCCCCTTCCCCGTCCGGAGCGGGACCATCTAGCGCCCCACGAGATCATGGAGGCGATTCGGGACGCCGCTGGATCGAATCCGATTGTCGCTTCGGACGTGGGTCTGTCCCAGATGTGGACGGCCAACTACCTTCCTTTTGCCGCACCCCGGGGCTATATCACCAGCGGGGGACTCGGCACCATGGGGTACTCTCTTCCCGCGGCCATGGGGGCCGCAATCGGCAATCCGGGGCGTACGGTCTTCGCCGTGTGCGGCGACGGCGCCTTCCAGATGAACGTACAGGAGCTGGCGACCTGCTCGTACTACAAGATTCCGGTGAAGACGGTGGTGATGAACAACGGCAAGCTGGGGATGGTGCGGCAGTTCCAGAGGGTTTTCATGAAGGACCGGTTCGCATCCACCGACCTGGGCAAGCATGTGGATTTCTGTACCGTGGCGCGAGGGTTCGGGGTGGAGGCGATACGCGTGCAGAAAAAGGAAGAGTTGGCAAAGGCCCTGAAGAAAGCCATGTCGCTGCCCGGTCCGGTCGTTATCGATGTGGAGACCGATCCCGATACCTACTGCTTCCCCATGGTGCCGCCGGGCAGGAAGTCGGTGGAGGCGATCTTTTCCCCTGAGGAGTGGGAGGGGTAAGAGAAGAGGGGTGACCGCGACGCAGGATCGCCGTGGTCACCCTTTTGAGGGTATACGCTACAGAATTTCCACCAGTTCCATCTCGAATGTAACGTCCTCGCCTGCCAGGGGGTGATTGGCGTCAAAGGTGATCTCCTCGTCGTTGACCTCCACCACCACCACCGCCAGTTCTTCATCATCCTGATTGACGAGCACGATTTCGTCATCCACCTGGGGCTTCAGGTCCTCGGGAAGATCTCCCCTGGGTACGGAGAATACCTTTTCCAGGTCGTATTCCCCGAACGCGTCTTCCGCCGGGATGATTACCTTTTTCTTTTCTCCCACCGCCATGCCCACCAGGGCGTCCTCCAGCGGGGTCAGGAACTCTCCCGCTCCGATGGTAATCTCTCTGGGGCCTCCCCCGCAGCCGCATTCGTCGGACCCGCATTCATTCTGTTCATGGGTGGAATCGAAGACCGTTCCGTCTTCGAGCATCCCGGTGTAGTTGATTTTGACCGTGTCGCCTTTTTGTGCCTGTGCCATTCTCGTACCTTTCTCTTTTCTCCAGCATAATGTTGCAGTCTTATGGAGACTGCTGATGGTGCAGGGTACGGGTGGAAGGGGAGGGGAGTCAATCAAAATCGTCAGTGACCGGAAAGACATCACTGCGTGACCATTCCCAGGGCAGGAAGCAGTGTCCGGAAACCGTTGTTGTAGGCCGTTTCCCGGAACAACGCCCGGCAAATGGGCAGGCAAAGAATTTTTTGCCTTTATTTGTTGCAGACCAATCCTTTTTCTGCGATAGTGTGGCCGCTTTTTATGCAGGAATCTCTATCCCCCCGTAAGGAGTTCTATATGCCCAGACGAGACGATCTGAAGAAGGTTCTGATTATCGGCTCCGGGCCGATTGTCATCGGCCAGGCCTGCGAGTTCGACTATTCCGGCACCCAGGCCTGCAAGGCGCTGCGCAAGCTCGGCTACGAAATCCTGCTGGTCAACTCCAATCCGGCCACCATCATGACCGATCCGGGTATGGCGGACACCACCTACATCGAACCGCTCACCGTGGAGGCCCTGACAGAGATCATCAGGAAAGAGCGCCCCGATGCCCTTCTCCCCAACCTGGGGGGGCAGACCGGGCTCAACCTCTCCACTGCTCTGGCCAAGGCGGGAGTGCTGGACGAGTACGGGGTGCGTGTCATCGGCGTCAATCTGGACGCCATCGAGCGGGGGGAAGACCGCCAGACCTTCAAGGACACCATGACCCGCCTCGGCATCGAGACGCCCCGCAGCGCCATTGCCAACAGCCTGGAAGAGGCCCGTAGGGAGATCCGCGAGATCGGGTTCCCGGTGGTGATACGGCCGGCCTATACCATGGGCGGCACCGGCGGCGGTTTTGCGTACAACATGGATGAATTCGAGGCCCTGGTGAGCCGAGGCCTTTCCGCGAGCATGGTGGGGCAGGTGCTGGTGGAAGAGTCGGTGCTCGGTTGGGAGGAACTGGAACTGGAGGTGGTGCGGGACGCAAAGGGGCGGAAGATCACCGTCTGCTTCATCGAGAATGTGGACGCCATGGGGGTCCACACCGGCGACTCGTACTGCACCGCGCCCATGCTGACCATTTCCCCGGAACTCCAGGATCGCCTGCAGCGGTATTCCTATGCCATCGTGGACGCCATCGAGGTGATCGGCGGCACCAACGTCCAGTTCGCCCATGACCCGAAAACCGGCCGGGTGGTGGTCATCGAGATCAACCCCCGCACCTCCCGCTCCTCGGCCCTGGCCTCCAAGGCGACCGGCTTTCCCATCGCGCTGGTGTCGTCCATGTTGGCCGCGGGTCAGACCCTGGACGAGATCCCCTACTGGCGGGACGGAACTCTGGAAAAGTACACCCCATCCGGCGACTATGTGGTGGTGAAGTTCGCCCGCTGGGCATTCGAGAAATTCAAGGGGGTGGAGGACCGTCTCGGCACCCAGATGCGGGCCGTGGGCGAGGTGATGAGCATCGGAAAGAACTACAAGGAGGCCCTGCAGAAGGCGATCCGCTCCCTGGAGATTGGCCGCAGCGGGCTGGGCTTCGCCCGCGACTTCCATGCCCGCCCCCTCCCCGAACTGCTGGAGATGATGGCCGAGCCCACCAGCGAGCGCCAGTTCATCCTTTACGAAGCCCTGCGCAAGGGCGCGGACATCGAGGCGCTGTATCGCCTCACCCACATCAAGCCCTGGTTCCTGAACCAGATGAAGGAACTGGTGGATCTGGAAGAGCAGATCCTCGAACACCGTGGGCAGCTTCCACCGGACGACCTGTTGGCGCGGGCCAAGAAGGACGGCTTCGCCGACAAATACCTGGCCGCGCTCCTGGGGGTTACGGAAACTGCGGTCCGCCAGCGGAGAATCGCCCTCGGCGTGATGGAAGCATGGGAACCGGTTCCGGTGAGCGGGGTGGAGGATGCCGCATACTACTATTCCACGTACAACGCGCCGGACCGCGTCCCGGTGAGCAGCGGCAGGAAGATCCTGGTGCTGGGCGGCGGACCGAACCGCATCGGCCAGGGGATCGAGTTCGACTACTGCTGCGTGCATACCGCGTTTGCCCTGCGCGACGCGGGATATGAGTCCATCATGGTCAACTGCAACCCGGAGACGGTCTCCACTGATTACGATACCTCCAACAAGCTCTACTTCGAGCCTCTAACCGTGGAGGACGTGCTCTCCATCTATGAAAAAGAGAAACCGGAAGGGGTGGTGGTCCAGTTCGGGGGCCAGACCCCGCTCAACATCGCCGCGCAGCTGGAGGCGGCCGGGGTCAGGATCCTCGGCACATCGCCGGAGACCATCGATCTGGCCGAAGACCGGCAGCGCTTTGCTGCCCTGATGCGGAAGTTGGGTATCCCCCAGCCCGAATCCGGGATGGCGAGCACCCTGGACGAGGCCCTGGCGGTGGCGGAACGGATTGGCTACCCGCTCATGGTCCGTCCTTCCTATGTTCTAGGCGGGCGTGCCATGGAGATCGTCCATGACGAGGAGATGCTTCGGGAATACCTGCGCAAGGCGGTGGACGTCTCCCCGGAGCGTCCGGTCCTCATCGACCGCTACCTGCGGAACGCCATCGAGGCCGAGGCGGACGCCATTGCCGACGGCACGGACGCCTTTGTGCCCGCGGTGATGGAGCACATCGAGCTGGCCGGGGTCCACTCGGGGGATTCGGCCTGCGTGATACCGCCGGTCACCATTCCCGCGCGGCACGTGGCCACCATCGAGGAATACACCCGCAAAATAGCCGTCTCCATGAAGGTGGTGGGGCTGCTCAATGTCCAGTACGCCATCGCGGACGACACGGTCTACATCCTGGAGGCCAATCCCCGCGCCAGCCGCACGGTGCCGCTGGTGAGCAAGGTGTGCGACATTTCCATGGCGCGCCTCGCCACCCAGGCAATGCTCGGCACGAAGATCGCCGACATGGGCCTGGAGAAAAAGCCTCTGCCCCACTTCGGGGTGAAGGAAGCGGTGTTTCCCTTCTACATGTTCCCTGAGGTGGACCCGGTACTCGGACCGGAGATGCGCTCCACGGGCGAGGTGCTGGGAATGGCCGACAGTTACGGGCTCGCCTTCTTCAAGGCGCAGGAGGCGGCCCTGTCGCCGCTGCCGCTGGAGGGAACGGTTCTCTTCACAATCGCGGACCATGACAAGGAGAGTGCCCTGGAAGCTGCGCGCCGCTTCTCGGCTCTCGGTTTCACCATCCTGGCCACGGAAGGCACCCGCGCCTTTCTTACCGGAAACGGCGTGTCCGCCCTGACCGTGAAGAAGATGCATGAAGGCCGGCCCAATCTGGTTGACGCGCTCACCAACGGCGAGATCCACCTGGTGGTCAACACCCCGGCCGGGAAGAAGAGCGCCTATGACGACTCGTACATCCGCAAGGCGGCAATCAGGCACCGGGTCCCCTACATCACCACCGTTGCCGGAGCGCTGGCGGCGGCCGTCGGGATAGAGGCGTGCCGCGCCGGCCGGAGCGGCGTACGCAGCCTCCAGGAGTACCACGCGGATCTCAGCAGCTAAGCCTCTCATATCCAGCAACAGAATTCGGGGAAAGCGCGCCCGATACATATCAACGCGCTTTCCCCGTGCTTCCCGCCCTGTGCCCGATGTCTCTATCGGCC
>CALABV010000220.1 GCA_937886325.1 uncultured Geobacter sp. | reverse complement strand
TCGAGGTGCGAGGATAAAGGATAAAGGAACGAGGATAAAGGATAAAGGAACGAGGGAGAACCAAAATAATCGACCATGGAGGGTAAGGCAACTATCATGCGGCCAAGGGTATTTCCAAATGGATTCTGTCAAATGGCGCCGTATAGAGTCCTTCCTCGTTTTTGTCAACGAGTCCTATGCCGGAAAGGACGGCTATATCTTGATGCACGTTTTTGTAGTCGCGCTTCAATAGCTTTGCCAGCGCCCTGATGGACACAGGGCCATTGTCATGAAGCGTCTTCAGGGCAGTGAGCCGTTTCGGAGTAAGTATCCTGGTCACGGCGTAGATATCCTCGAAGTACACCCTTTCAATGGGTTTTTCCGGCACTTCGCCCGCTTCCGCGTTCTTCCACACGCTCACAAATTCTTTCCCCATCTCCTCCAGGGTCTTTATTTCGATTCGGAAATCTCTCATTCAGCCTCCTTCGTCGCCTGTGCGACATCGGCGAGAAAATCAGACATTAGCGTATCAATATCGATAAAGTGATACGAGGATTCACTGTCGCCGTAATGCCGATGGTCGCCTTTGCCTGTTTCATTGTCGTATCGTACGACCAGCGTGCCGTCAAGCCGTCCGCAATAGAGGCGGTACTTGAGTCGGTGGGGCCGTTCAGCGGTCGGTTCCGGCAACTGCCAGACAACCATTTCCACTATGAGACCTTCACGGGTTGTTCTTTTCGCACGATACAGAAGTTTAGCGGGCGACATGATGGTACAATACACCATCACAAGCTCGATGGCAACATGGAAATGGGAACCATGAGGGGGCGTGCCGGGGATCATAAAGGGGACAGACACCTTTTCATGAGGGACAGAAAGCAAGGACTATTTGCAACAGGGATGAAGGGGATACAGGGGATAACGGAAAGAGGCCGACACCTTTTCACGGCAAGGGGCAAACCGTGCGGGGTCTGAAACATACTGTTCAAAGAAGTATTTTTCCTTACTACCGCTTGACAATACTACCGCGTGTCGATACTATTCCTCCATGATCAAGACATTCGCCTGCAAGGAAACCGAGAAGCTGTTTCACGGGCGTTTTTCCGGAAAGCTTCCGCAGGACGTGCAGCGCACTGCGCAACGCAAGCTGAAGCAGCTGAACGCCGCGGCAACCCTCGATTTCCTCCGCGTGCCGCCCGGCAACCGCCTGGAACAGCTCACCGGAGATCGCGACGGCCGGTGGAGCATCCGCATCAATGACCAGTGGCGCGTCTGTTTCTGTTGGATGGATGGAGCGGTAACGGATGTTGAGATCGTAGATTACCACTAATGGAGGTCCAATTATGACAGCACGCGATCTTCCACCGGTACATCCCGGCGAGATTCTTCTGGAGGATTTCCTGAAGCCCCTGAACATCAGCCGCTACCGGCTGGCAAAATCCATCGGAGTGCCTCAGCGCCGCATCGACGAAATCTGCGCCGGCAAGAGGGCGATAACCGCCGATACCGCCTTGCGCCTGGCACGGTTCTTCGGTACCGATGCTCAGAGCTGGATGAGTCTCCAGGCGGAATACGACCTGGAAACCGCCGAGATCAACCTGGCCGAACGCATTGCCCGCGAGGTAAAACCATTTCGGGATGCGGCGTTTCCGGATGAAAACAATCTGACGTGGTGAGCTTCGCGGCTCGATCAAGGGAGGAGGAATCGGTTAGATTTTGTTAAAACGCATTGGGCGTAATGATTTTTGGCTAATCATGAACGGAGGCTGTCCCGCCGAATATTTTATCCGTGTCAAAATCCCCCTGATGTTTCCTTTCAAAATGTTGACAGTTCCTGCCTAAGGAAATGACAAACAAGTATCAGATTTTTCAGCATGGGCGCTGTTATGCCGCTGCCTTTCGGTCTTCGGCTGCTTTCGGGCCATAAAAGGCTTTTTGGCAACCTCTTTGCAAATTCCGGGGGGCATGGGGCAGGCGAAGAATCCCGTGTCGCACCCCATTATCACATGAATATTTTCTATGTTGATTATTAAAGAATACATGTTTAATATTTTTAAACTTTTTATCGTACATAAAAAACCGCGCCGCCGATTGGACATGCAGTCGCAGTCGGCGCAGGAGCCCGAACGGTCCCATGGTGTCACGGGTAAGGATTGAACAATGGTTCCCATGCACTGTCTTTACATATTCATGCTTGCTCTGTTCACCTCGCTGATTCTGGTGCCGTTTCTGCAGCGGTGGGCTGTCGATACCGGAGCGCTCGACCTCCCGGACGAACGCAAGAGGCACGCCCGGGCGGTGCCCCGCATCGGCGGCGTGGCCATTGTCCTGGCCTGGCTGTTTTCTCTCCTGGCGTACGTGGACATGGGCCGGGAGATGCGCGGCATCCTCGCCGGCTCCCTGGTGGTGTTCTGCATCGGCCTGGTGGACGATCTCTACGGCCTGTCGCCGAAACGGAAATTCCTGGGCCAGATCACCGCCGCCCTGGTGACCATTTCCGTGGGCAGGATCTACATCAGGAGCCTCGGAGACCTGTTCGGCGCGGGTGTGCTGACGCTGCCCGACTGGCTCGCCATCCCCTTCACCGTTATCGCCGTGGTCGGCGTGATCAACGCTTTCAACCTCATGGACGGCCTGGACGGCCTGGCCGGGGGCATCTCGACCATCGCCCTGTCCGCCTTTCTCATCCTCGGCCTGATGACCGGCAACCAGCTGCTGGTGACCCTGTGCGCGGCCCTGCTGGGCGGCGTCCTCGGTTTTCTCAAGTACAACCTCTACCCTGCCCGCATCTTCATGGGAGACACCGGCAGCCTCACGGTGGGGTTCATCATCGCCTTTCTCGCCATAGTGCTCACCCAGACGCGGGCAATGGCCATCCCACCCCTGCTTCCGGTCATTATCCTGGGCCTCCCCATCGCCGACACCTTCCGCGTGATGGGGCGCCGCCTCCTGCAGCGGAAAAGCCCCTTCTCCCCGGACCGGACCCACGTGCACCACCGCTTCCTGGATCTGGGGTTCCAGCACCGTTTCACCGTGATCATCATCTACGGCGTTTCCCTGTTCTGGGCCGCGGCCGCCATCCTCTGCTCCGGGTGGGGAGAACCGCAGCTCCTTGCCTGGTACGGGGCGGGGACCTTCGCCTTCTACCTGGCCATACATGTCCTCAGGAAGAACCGTGACCGGATCCCCTTCATGAAGCGGGACTCCTCGGTGAGCATCCGTTCCAGCGCCGCCTACCTGACAATTTCCCGGTTTGCGGTTCGCACCGCCCCGCTGATCATCCTTCTCACACTCGCCTATCTGCTGTTGGCGGCCCTGTTTTCCTCGGAGCTCGACGGCATGACCATGCAGGCCGGACTGCTGCTGCTGGGTGGTTCGGTGGCGCTGCTGTTCATGACCAGGGACGCGCGCAACCACTTCGTGCAGGCCATGCTGGCGGTAGCGGTGCTGCTGATAACCTTTGTCCTGAACCGCAGTGACGGAATACAGAGCCTCCTGGGACTGCCCCTCGAACACCTGGAGGCGTTCATCCTCATCTCCCTCGGAAGCCTGGTGCTGCTCCGCTTCACCTTCCACGACCCACGAGAGTCGTTCCTGACCAGTATCGACTACCTGTTTATCGGCGTCTCCCTGCTGTTCATGGTGGCTTCGCCCTCCCTCTTCGGCGCGGCCGATCTTCCGGAAACGGTGGCCAAGGGACTGGTGGTGTTCCTCGCTCTCAAGACTTCCATTGCCGGCGGACGGCTTCAGGCACGGATTTGCTCGGTCCTGGTACTCACCGTCCTGCTCACCATCGTCGTACGGGGATTGTAACGGGAGTGATGGAGCGCTCCCTTCGGCTCCGCTCAGGGTGCGGCTCTGGTCCCTTCGGCTCTGGTCCCTTTGGCTCTGGTCCCTTCGGCTCTGGTCCCTTCGGCTCTGGTCCCTTCGGCTCCGCTCCCTTCGGCTCCGCTCAGGGTGCGGCTCTGCTTTTTCTTCACTT
>CALABV010000219.1 GCA_937886325.1 uncultured Geobacter sp. | reverse complement strand
GTAACGGATTTCAGCGGCGAACCAAATTCAGGTAAGACAATAAAACGATTTGATGTATACTTTCACACGAAGATTGCTTCCATCCCCCGTCCCTGGTGAATTATGGCCGATCTAGACATTTTCATCGCAGATGACGAGCCGCATATCGTCCGAGCTCTGAGCTTTGTTTTCGTGAAGGAGGGGTACAGCGTAGAGACCGCCTCCAACGGTGACGAGGCGCTGGAGAAGATCCGGGAGATGATGCCGAGACTGATTTTTCTCGACCTCATCATGCCGAAGAGAACGGGAAATGAGATATGTGGAATTATCAAGCGCGATGAGGCGCTCAGGGATATCCATGTGATCATTCTCACCTGCAAGGGACAGGAACTGGATCGGGATCAAAGCCTCGCCAGCGGTGCGGACGGTTTCATAACCAAGCCGTTCAGCCCGAAAGAGGTCGTCGCCAGGGTGCGGGCGGTCCTCGGGAAGCCGTCTCCATGAAGAGAGATATCCATTCCATCCTTCTCGGCTCCCTTATCCCTTTCCTTCTTCCCGTCTGCCTGTTTACCGGCGGCATCCAGAGTCCCGCCAGGTTCCTGTACTATCCGCTCATCGGACTCCTTTCCCTCTATTTGTCGAAGCGGGTTCTCCTGGGTGCGGGGCTGGCCTTTACCATTTTTTTCCCTCTGCTCTGTATCCCGGTCCCGCCCGTTACGGTGAATCCACCGGCTCTTATCGCAGAGATCGCGGCCTTCTTCCTGGCAGTGCTGGTCGCCGGGTATTGCGCGCAGCGGATCCGGCGGGAGCGGTTCCGCTACGAGAACGCCATCGCGACCTTTGAAAGCCTCGGCAATGAACTCACCCATAAGAACATGAACCTGCAGACCGCCCTGGACGCACTGTCGGATGCCCACCGGAAACTCCAGGAGTTCGACAGGAACAAGACCGATTTTCTCTCGAACGTCTCCCATGAATTGCGCACCCCGCTTTCCTCTATCCAGTCCTACTCTGAAATACTGATGAATTATGATGATATCGAACCGGAAACCCAGAAAGAGTTTCTCTCTATCATAAACACCGAGAGCGAAAAGCTTTCCGGCTATGTCACCGGAATGCTCGATCTGGTGAGGATCGAGACGGGAAACACAGGTTTTTCGCCGTGCCCGGTACAACCGGGGGAAGTGCTCAGGGAAAGCGCCGCGATAGTGCGTCCCATGGCGTTGGAAAAAGGTCTGTCGCTGGAGCTGCGCGACGCGAACGGTGTCCCGGATGTGCGGGGCGACCGGAACCAGTTGATTCAGGTGCTGGTGAACCTGCTGAACAATGCGGTGAAGTTCACCCACGAAGGCCGGGTATCACTGGGCGCGCGTTTGAGCGGAGGATTCGTGGAGTTTTTCGTGTCGGATACCGGCGAGGGTATTTTCCCCGAGGAAACGGAGCTGATATTCAAGCCCTTCTGCCGAATCGCCGAACATGCGCCGGGGCGACCGAAAGGTTCAGGTCTGGGGTTGAGCATCTCGAAGAGCATCGTTGAGTTCCATGGCGGAAAGATATGGGTTGACAGCGAAATAGGGAAGGGGAGCACGTTTTTCTTCACCATACCCGTTGCCGTGTCCGGAATGACGGATGCGGAGCCGATGGTCTCCATGCCGCTGAAAGAGCATATCGGTCTGTACAAACCCATACTCGTTGTGTCTTCGGATACCGTATCCCGGCGTTCTCTCAGAAAGAAGCTGGAAGACCTGGGATATATGACGCTCGGCGCCGATACCCCTCGGAGAGCGTCCGATGTGGTGAAAAGCATGCGTCCGGGGCTCATCGTCTCCGATGTCCCCGGCGACTGGGCCGGGTTCGGGGAGCTTGTCGGATGCGCGCGGAACGGAGGGGTGCGTATCCTTCTCACGTCACTGCTCGTTCTGCACGGGGATGAGCCGCGACTGGCGGTGCACGGCTATCTGACGAAACCGTTCGACAAGTACGTGATTGTCTCGCTTTTTGAAAAATGCCGCGTACGTGCCGGGACGGTCCTGCTTCTGTCGTCGGACAGTGAGGAGACGAGAACGCTCCAGGTCCTGCTCGGTGCGGCCGGGTACAGGTCGGCCGTGTACGGCGATCCGCGACAGGCGCTGCAGGAGTCGGAAAAATCCCATCCCCTTGCCATTATTGTCGGCTTATACCCCAGAGACCGGCTTGAGGAAATTCTGTCGGGATTCAAGGGTGACCCGCGGACACGGAAGATACCCGTTTTCATGATTCTCGGGGCGCCCGTGGACAGGTATGTCACGACCGTTACCCTCGAAGGTTCGAGCGGGACGACCGGGGATGAAGGTCTGTACAAGCTTGTCGGAGAGATTGAGACGGAATATGCGAAGAGTATCGGATAGTGCCGCCGGTCAGGGGGAATGGACGCATGAAGGAGATTCTGAAAAGGTTTTCCCGCAGAAAGATTGAGGAAGTGCTCGCACAGCTTTCCACGGGGTTCGGGGTGTCTCTTGCGCTCGTTGATGCCGGGGGGAACCCGCTGGTGCTCCGGGGAACCACCTGCTCGGCCATGGAGTGCCTGAACGGCTCGGAATGCCGCGCCGGCCGGTCAATCGGCAGTGAATCCGTCTATTTCATGGGAGAGTGCGTCGGCGGTCTCGTGGTATGCTCGTCCCCCGAAACCGTCGGACAAATCGCTCCCGGAATAGCTCGGTGCCTGGAAAACATGCTCAGGCTCGAAGAGGAGATTGAGGACCTTTCGTCCGAAATAGTGCGCGGGTATGAAGAGCTTTCGCTCATTTCCGCCATCTCCACCAAACTTGGCTGCGAGATGGATGTGGATACCGTCTGCCGTCTTGTCGTGGAAGAAGCCGACCGGATCCTGGAGGCCGGCACCATCTTCATCATGCTTCTTGATACGGAGAAACAGGATCTGGCAACACGATTCAGCATGGGACGGGATCGGGACGCCGCCGGCGATTTCCGGGCAACTGTCTCTTCGGGGCTGACCGGCCATGTCTTCCAGCAGGGGGAGCCGGTAACGATATGCGACATCACCGCCGACGGCCGGATTTCCCTGCCTTGGCCGGCGAAATCCATTCTGTGCGTGCCGCTGATCGCCGATGCCAAACCCCTGGGAATGCTTGTCGCCACCGACAAGCTCTCCGGGGAGGAGTTCTGGTCCCCGGAGCTGAAGCTGATGGGCATCTTCGCGTCCGAGGTTGCGTCCTCCCTGCGGAAGGCGTATCTCTACGAGGTGATCAACAAGCTCTTCCTCAGTACGGTGGAGGCCCTTGCTACGGCCATCGACGCCAAGGACCCGTATACCTACGGCCACTCCCGGAGGGTGGCGCGGGTTGCCGTCGCCATCTGCACGGAACTGGGGTTGACGAAGGAACGTGTCCGGGCCGTCGAACTCGCTTCGTTTCTTCATGATATCGGCAAGATAGGGACGCCGGAGCGCATTCTCCAGAAACCGGGGAGTCTGCGACCGCAAGAATATGAAAAGATAAAGGAACATCCGGGGAAGGGCGCCGAGATACTGTCCACGATTGTCGAACTGGGAGAGATCGTCACCTGGATCCGGCATCACCATGAATGGTACGACGGGAACGGCTATCCCGACCGGATAGCAGCGGAGGAAATACCGTTGGAAGCCCGTGTCATCACGGTTGCGGACGCCTTTGACGCCATGACCACCGACAGGCCCTACCGGAAAGGCATGCAGCCGGATACAGTGCTGAAGATCATGGAACAGTTTGCCCGGATTCAGTTCGATCCCGGCATTCTCACCGCTTTTGCCCGCTGTATCGAGCAGGGAGCAATCTCCTAGACCCGGCCCCTCTTCCTGCCCGATACAGTTCTATCTTTGTATCCTGGATCCGTGATGCCTGAATGCCGAGGCGAGCGGAATGCCGTGGTTTGAACTTTTTCACGCAGGTTACGCCGTCTGAACTTCGTCGGGCCGGCTCAACCCACGCGAATGCAGGAAACCGAGGCGTTCCGCGAAGGCGAAGGCGTGAAGGCATCACGAATTCAGATTCTATCAAATCGCCTACCCGAGCACCGACACTACTTTTCCCTTTTCGAAAACAACCGCCTCTGCTAGATTGTTGCCGCGATTTTCCGCAGGAGACACTTTTCCCGTCCCCGAAGGAGTTTTCATGTCCGAACACCATCATGCCGTCGGCCGGAAGCGCGGTCTCTGGTCGAGCCGCCTCGGTTTCATCATGGCATCGGCCGGGTCGGCCGTCGGCCTGGGCAATATATGGAAGTTTCCCTATATCACCGGCATGCATGGCGGCGGCGCATTCGTGCTGTTCTTCATCTTCTGTATTCTTACGGTGGGGATTCCCATCATGATTGCCGAGATGGTCATCGGCCGGCATACCCACAAAGACCCGGTGGGGGCCTTCAGGGCCATAAAGGGGGGCGCCTGGACCATTGTCGGGTGGCTCGGCGTCATCGCCGGTTTTGTAATCCTCTCCTACTACTGCGTCGTGGCGGGCTGGGCTGTTAATTACCTCTGGCTCTCCATCACCGGCGCCTTCAGTTCCGCCCATGCCGCCACGGCGCCGGAGCTTTTCGCGGGTCTCCTGGCAAGCGACCTGGGTCAGCTTTTCTGGCAGGCGGTTTTCATGGGACTGACGGTGTTCATTGTCCTTGGAGGGGTAAGCAAGGGGCTGGAGCGGGCCAACAAGGTGATGATGCCGATCCTCTTCCTGATTCTCGTCATCCTTGCGGTAATGGGACTTCTCTCACCCGGCGGTCCGAAGGCGCTCGACTTTCTCTTTTCCGCCGACTGGTCGAAACTCGATCCCCCTTCCATGCTGGAGGCCCTCGGCCACGCCTTCTTCAGCCTGAGCCTCGGCATGGGCGCCATGCTCACCTACGGCAGCTATGCGGACGAACAGACCAACATACCGACCGTGGCCATCACCGTATCGGTCATGGACACCTGCGTTGCGCTTCTGTCCGGCATGGCCATCTTCCCCATAGTCTTTACGTACGGAATGCAACCCGCCGCCGGGCCGGGGCTGGTCTTCAAGACGCTCCCCATCACATTCGGCATGATGCCGGGAGGAGGGATCATCGCTTTCCTCTTTTTCCTGCTGCTGGTCTTCGCCGCTCTCACATCGAGCATTTCCCTGCTGGAGGTGGTGGTAGCATACTACTGCGACGAGAAGAAGTGGGATCGGAAGAAGGCTACCCTGGTCGTGGGATTGCTTATCTTTCTGCTCGGCGTGCCGTCGGCCCTGTCGAACAATCTCCTGAAGGACATTCACTTCATCGGCGGCCGTAATTTTCTCGATTCCATCGACCTGCTGGCGACAAATTATATCCTTCCATTGGGCGGCCTGCTGATCGCCGTTTTCACGGGTTGGGTTCTGACCACCCGTCTTGCCAGGGCCGAGATCGAAAAGGGGGCGGTCCGTTTCCACCTCTATCCTGTCTGGCATTTTCTGATCAGGTATGTTTCACCTATCCTTGTCGCGCTGGTTCTGCTGAACAAGATCGGTGTCTTCTGACCGGTAACCGTCGGCGAGCCTTCACTTCCCTGTGCGCCGTCAGGGAGAGGGGATGAGCCGGTTGGTCTGGAGCTTGCGGATGATGGGCGGCACCGGCAGGGAGCCGAGCATGCCGAAGGCGACGCCCGCCAGTCCTTCGATGACCGCTTTCTGGAAGATGATGTCTCCCGGCGCGCCGGCCATCAATTCGACCACGGCCGCGGAAGCGCCCTTGGTTGATGCCGCAAGCCCTGCAACCAGCAGGCATGCTGGATACCAGGAGGTGAGCCGGGGAAGGAAGATGCCGGCAAAATCGATCACCAGGGCGGGCAGGAGAAAATTCAGCATGATAATGGGGCCCTTGTGCGCCAGACCGAGGGCGATGCTGATGCCGCCCGCCAGCAGTCCGACGAGCGTCGCCGCGCCGGTTTTCCGCACGAAGCCGCGGGAGAGCATCAGGAAAAACATGAGAAAGAACATGGAGTGGCCGGATATCCCCAGCTTCATGCGCAGCGTCGCCTTGGTGATGACGATGAAGGTGGCGCAGAAGCCGAGCAGCAGCGCCTCCCGCAGGGAAAATCGGTTCCAGAGAAACGTCACTTCTTTTTTCATGTTCTTCCAGTCTCCTTCCGTAGCGTAGTATCATTCAGAGCCTCATGCAAAAATATTCCGTCCATTGTTCGACAAGCTCACCATGAACGGAATAGTAACAGGTAATGGTGAAATATCCGTTGGACCTGAGCTTGTCGAAGGGCAATAATCGACTTTTGCAAGAAACTTATTCAATCATTTCCTTCATTCGTTCAACCTCCGCTTCGGCACCGGCGGCAGCCGTCCGATTCCTTCCCGCAATATACTTTTCCAGTTCCCGCACATCGTAGTAGCTCCTGTCGGCGTGTGCGCCCATCCCCCGCGCCTGGGCCGAGAGCGCCGCTTCGTCGGCCGTCCTGAATGCCCGGACCAGCATGGGGATGATGATGCAGGAAAAGAGATCCTTCCAGAACACGGGACGACGGATATCCTGCGGTGACAGGCGCGCGCCCCGCAGCTTCTGGGCCATGATGATCTCCTGCATCTCACGCGCGAAGAAGGGAACGAAACGCAGGGAGGTAAACAGGAGAAACAGGATGCGGTAGGGGACGATTCGCCGCAGCCCCTTCATCATGGCCGACACCTGGGTGGTGCGCAGGAAGACGATGCCGGGGATGAAGAACAGGGTAATCTGCAGCGAGGTCCGGATGCCCGGCCAGATCCCGGCCGGGTACCCGTATTTGTAGAGAAACAGGGACATGAGGATGCAGAACTGGATGAGAAAAAAACGGATGTCCCGCCACAGGTCCGCGAGGGTGAGCCGAGCGAGGAAATAGTAGGAAAAGCAGAGGACGGTCAGGATGATAAGGGGAACCGGTTCCCGCACAACCACGATCCCCACGCTCAAGGCGGCGCTGATCAGCATTTTCCAGCCCGACGGCAGCCGGTGTATCGGGGAGTCCACGGCCCGGTACTGGCATGCGTAATCGCTCCTGAGCATCCTCCTCCCATTCATTGCGCACATGCCTCCCCGTCGGCTATTTTTCCGTTCTCCATCACGACCGTCCTGTCGGCCCACTCCGGGTCGGGGAGCGGGTCGTGGGATGCGATGACAATGGACGCGCCCCGCTCCTCCCGCAGCGAGGAGAGTATTTTCAGGAGACGAAGTCGCTGTGTCGGGTCGAGGCCGGCAAAGGGTTCGTCAAGAAGGATCAACCGCGGGTCCGGCGCGATCACCGAGGCGAGAGCGACCCGGTGCTGCTCGCCGAAACTGAGGGTGAGCGGAAGCCTGTCCCTGAGAAGGGTCGCCTCGCAGGCCGCCATCGCGGATTCCACGCGGCGGGTTATCTCCTCGTCATGCAGATCCAGACGCCTGAGCGTAAAGGCTACCTCCTCGAACACGGTATCCTCGAACAGCTGGCGTTGCGGGTTCTGGAAGAGCAGGGCCACGGTGCCCATCAGACCGCCGGCGCGGGGATAGTTCCTGTTCGCCACACGGAGGCTTCCCGTGTCGGGCTGGATGGCGCCGGCAAGGGTCTTGAGGAGGGTCGATTTTCCGCAGCCGTTTTCTCCATACAGATGGACGAGCTCTCCCTGCGCCACGTCGAGCGTCACGTCGGTGAGAATCGTCCCGCTTCCCGGATAGGAAACGGACACGGCCTCAGCCTTCACCACCGGGTCCGGAGCGGAAGCTGCGGAGCGGCGGCGGTTTGAAATGGCCGGAATATCGCGTGGATAGTGTTCCGGGGCCTGGTCGGCCATCCCGGTAATCGATCCGCCGGACATGAGGTAGTAACGGTCGATGATCTCCATGAACGGCGCGATGTTGTGTTCCGCGATGAGGATGGAGATCCCCTGCTTTTTCAGACGTCGCAGCACGGCCAGCAGGTCGCTCCTTCCCTTGCGATCCAGTTGGGATGTGGGTTCGTCCAGCAGCAGGACCCGCGGCCGCATGGAGAGCACTGCGGCGATGCAGAGGCGCTGCTTCTGGCCGGCTGAGAAGTGTTCCACGTTGCGGTTGCCGAAGTCCAGCAGGTCAACGGAGGTCAATGCCTCCACGATACGCTCGTTTATTTCCGCCGAAGGGAGGAGGAGGTTCTCCGGCCCGAAGGCGACCTCGTCGAATGCGGTGGCGCAGAGCAGTTGCGATTCCGCGTTCTGGAAGACCAGTCCTACCAGGGAGAGGACCTCTCCCCGGCCGGTTGTTCCGTCTCCGAAGGTGACGCTTCCGTTCAGGATCCCCTCGTGGAGCAGATCCTTCAGGGCCAGGAGAAGGGTGGTCTTGCCGCAGCCCGAATG
>CALABV010000218.1 GCA_937886325.1 uncultured Geobacter sp. | reverse complement strand
TCGAATACTCTGTTTCGCTGGAAATTGTACCATGGAACCATTCTCCCTTCAGATGTCATTCAGAAAGTATTCTTCTTTGATGCTGAAAATATATATTTCCATTGTCGACATGCGCGAAGTTCTTTTCAGCCTTTTAGGAGGTGTCAAATCTGTATTCCGCTTCGGTATCCAATTCTGGAATCCCCCCTTATGACCTTAGATACCCATATCGGAGTGTCTTTGAAAAACTTTAGTCTTAATTGGAACCAGAGAAGTATATTAATGAAAAATTAACTTGAGAGCTCGTTTGTGATACTGAGAATCAACGGAAAGTTGTTGGGGTGATACGCCGGCAGACCTTGATGAAGAGCCGTTGAGAAAGGAAAATATAGATTGAGTGGGGATGGGAACGCGGGCGGTGATGACCCGCCCGTGTAGTGTGGTTAAAAATTGATAATGATACCGAGGAGAGAAAATGGGTGAAATGTTGAAGTGATCACTCGGGTTCAGGTGTGACAGGCTCTTTCTTTTTTCTGGGAGCCCGCTTCCTCTTCGGTTTTTCTTCAGTCTGTATTGAAATCGTCTGCTCGATTTCATCCGTTTCAGGGAGGACCGCGTCTTTTGTCTCGCTGGAAATGCGGGCGGATTCCACCTGCTGCGAGTCCGGTGTCGCAGGTGATGTCTCCTTTGGTTGTTCCTCCGGAGCTGCCTTCGGTGTCCGTGGTTTGCGCGGTTTCCTCTTGGGTTTTTCGTCCGGGATGACGGCTGGTTCGGGAGTGGCCGATTCCATTGCGGGAGGAGGTTCATGCGACGCCTCGACAACCGCATCCATGGAAATTTCAGGCGCCTCCTCGCCCGGTGCTGAGACGGACGCTGCTTTCGTGCTCCGTTTTCTTCTCCTGCGGCGTTTCTTTTTTGCGCCTTCTGCAGCGGCATCCGCGGTCGTCTCCTCGGTCTGCTCCGGTGCTGCCGGTTCGACTTCAGGTACTGGTGAGATTTCCGATTCGGCGCCTGAGACACCCTCCTGGACTTCGGCTGAGACAGCTTCGCCCGCAGCTTCCTGGGGTGATTGAGCCTTTTTTCTCCCTCTGCGACGTTTCCTCTTGCTCTTCGTTTCTTCCCGCTCGCCAGGAGTGGCCGCAAGTTCCCCTGTTGCTGCCATTGCCCCCGGTTCCGCCTCGGAAGGTGCCTTTGCTGCCGCTTCCCCGGGCTGTTCGGGTTCAATCGCCGTTCCCGCGGTCTTTTCCCTCTTCAATTGCTCCAATTCCAACTGGTTCATCGTGAAGGATGGTTTTCCCTTCACCGTGACTTCGATGTCGTAGTCGGTTTCGATCTGGGCAAGTTCACGCTTCTTTCTGTTAAGAAGGTAGTACGCGACCTCGAGCGGCAGAGAGCCTCGGACCTCGGAATTGGTGCCGCGCGCGGCGGCGGTATGGACCTTGCGGAGAAAGGAGAGCGCCATTGCCTCGACCGATTTAACCCTGCCGTGTCCTCCGCAGTGAGGGCATTCCAGGTAGCTTCCTTCATTGATTGTCTGCTTGATACGCTGGCGGGACATCTCCAGAAGCCCGAATTGGGATATCTTGTCCACGCTCACCCGGGCCTTATCTGTTTTTAACGCATTTTTCAGGGTTTTTTCAACTTCGGCGCGATGCTTCCTGTCCCTCATGTCGATAAAGTCTATAACGATGAGCCCTCCCAGGTCTCGGAGTCTCAGTTGGCGCGCCACCTCCTCGGCGGCCTCCATGTTGGTCTTGAAGGCGGTGTCTTCCACGCCTTTTTCACCGGTAGTCTTTCCCGAGTTGACATCGATGCTTACCATTGCCTCCGTGGGCTCGATGACAATCGAGCCGCCTGATTTGAGGGGGACCTTCTTCTCGTAAATGAGATCTATTTGCTCCTCAAGCTGGTATTTTGCGAAGATGGGGCGTTTTTCCTGGTGAAGCTTAACGATTTTTTCGTACTTGGGCATGAGCTCCTTGAAAAAGGCTCTGGCCTGCTTGTAGACATCGGTGCTGTCCACAAGCACTTCTTCGATTTCTGAAGAGAAATAATCCCTGATAGTTCGGATTACCAGGTCCGATTCCTGGTAAATGAGGGCGGGAGCTTTCACTTCCGTTGCCCGCTCTTTTATCGTATCGTACAGCTTCAGCAGGTAGTGGAGATCCTTCGTCAGTTCAGTCTTGCGCTTGCCCACGGCCTCGGTCCTGATGATGTACCCGCAGCCCTCCGGAATGCCAAGCTCGGCAACGATTTCCTTGAGTTTTTTGCGCTCCGTTTCATTTTCCACCTTGCGGGAGACGCCGCTGGAGTCGTTTCCGGGCATCAACACCATGTACCGTCCGGGCAGCGATATGTACGTGGTCAGCGCGGCTCCCTTTCCCTCCCGCTCTCCCTTTTCAACCTGGACTATCAACTCCTGACCGCGGCGGAGGATCTCCTGGATACGGGGACGACGGTTCTTCTGTTCCTCGGGGACATCGTCGCGCCATTGCCAGTTTTCCTGATGGATCTCCCCCATTTGCAGGAACCCGAGCTTTTTCATGCCGATATCGACAAACGCCGCCTGGAGACCCGGTTCGACGCGCACCACAACCCCTTTGTACACGTTGCCGCGCGTCTGTTCGCGTCCCGCGGTTTCGATGTCAAGCTCTATGAGGTGACCGTCTTCGACAATGGCAATCCTCGATTCCTCGGGATGCATTACATTAATCAACATCTTTTTCGCCATTATGGGAAAATCCTTTCATACTAAGGAGTCGCGCTTTCCCGGAAGGGACGTGCGGGACCCAAAATTTCAGTACATTGCTGGAATGTGGAAAATTTTTCAGCCTGTATGAGCAGTGAGAAGTCGATTTCGGCGGGGTGTTGCTTGGCGCGCGCCGGAATCTCGCTTTTTCTTACCATGGGCAGGCAGATTGTTTCACGTCCATCCGGAAACTACGGATGAGACACTAACGGTTTCCAATTCGAAATCTATTTATAGCAAAATTGCATATATGTAGCAAAAAAAAACCAAATGCGGGAGCTCTCACGGCAACAATTTCATCCGTCTCTTGCTGCGGATGCGAAAATTGACAAACAGTGACATAACTTCGTACAATACTGCATCAATTGACAATCAGGGAGTGCCGTCGCGTTACTATGGTCCAAATTACGAATCTTTGCAAGGATTTCGCCGCACGTCCGATTTTTTCATCCGTTACCTGGCGTGTGGGGAAACATGATCGCATCGGACTGGTCGGGGAGAATGGAACCGGAAAATCGACCCTCCTCAAAATCCTCGCCGGTCAGGTTGAACCGTCTTCCGGAACGATACGCATGACTAAGGGATGCACGGTCGGGTATCTCCCCCAGCAAGGCGTGACCGTCACAGGGAAAACCCTGTTCGCGGAAGTGCAGTCGGCTCTTGAGGAACTGGAGGAAATGGAGCGGGAGATGTCGGCCATAACCCGGAAACTCGAGACTTCCCCTCAGGATGACGAGATGCTGGAGCGCTACGGCTTGCTTCAGGAGGCATATCGCGCCAAGGGGGGGTATGCACGGGAGGCTCTGGTGGGGAATGTCCTGACAGGGCTGGGTTTTGATCCCGGAGACTGGGAAAAGGAATGCGGCACGTTCTCCGGAGGTTGGCAGATGCGGATAGCGCTTGCAAAACTCCTTCTCCGGAAACCGAACGTGCTCCTGCTGGATGAACCAACCAACCACCTGGATATTGAAGCGCGAAACTGGCTGGAGGAGTATCTGTCCGCCTATCCCCACGCCGTGGTTCTTGTCTCCCATGATCGTTATTTCATGGATCGGGTCTGCCGGAGAATCACCGAGGTTTGGAACAGGAACCTGACCGATTATCCATGCATCTACAGCAGGTATCTGGTCGAGAGAGAGGAGAGGGTTGCAAGGTTGCGGGAGGAGAAGAGGAGACAGGATGAGGCAATCGGGAAGATGGAAGACTTTATCTCTCGTTTCCGTTACAAGGCCGACAAGGCCGCCCTTGTTCAGTCCCGTATCAAGCAGCTCGAAAAGGTAGAAAGGATAGTCCTTCCGCCTGAACGCAAAAAAATCCGGTTCGCCTTCCCTGATCCTCCACGGAGTGGAAGGGTAGTTCTCGAGGTAACAGACGTTACCAAGTCATACGGCGACCTGGTGGTGCTGGACGGTATTTCGCTTGTTGTTGAAAAGGGTGAACGCATTTGTCTTGTCGGGCATAACGGGGCGGGCAAGTCCACGCTGATGCGCGTTCTTGCCGGAGACGAATTTCAGAAGGGTGAGCGCAGGATCGGCGCAAATGTCTTTCCGGACTACTACGCGCAGGATCAGCCTTCCTCTCTTGATGGAAATCGCACCGTGTTCGAAGAAATACTGGCGGACGCGCCCTACGATCGGGTTCCTGCCTTGCGGGATCTCCTTGCGAGCTTTCTTTTCACCGGCGATGATATTCACAAGCAGGTTGCCGTGCTGTCCGGAGGGGAAAAAAGCCGCCTGGCGTTGGCCAAGATGCTTCTTCGGCCATCGAACCTCCTTCTCCTCGATGAGCCGACCAATCATCTTGACCTGTTCAGCAAGGACGTGCTGCTGGACGCGCTCCGCTCCTTCTCCGGCACGGTGGTGTTCGTCTCTCACGACCGCTATTTCATCAATGAACTTGCAACCCGTACCATAGAAGTTGGGGGAGGAAAGATTCGGTCATTTCCGGGTAACTACGAAGACTTCCTGGAAAAAATCGCTTTTGAAACCGTTGAGCACAATCAGGTAGGAGGACGAACACCGTGTGGCGCGTCAAGTTCGACGGCCCTTGACAAGGACTCCCGTAAACAGGAGAGGCATCTCTCGCGCGAGGAGGAGAAACGCCGGCAGCGCGAGGAGAGGGCGCGGCTGAAAAGACTGACCGAGCTTGAAGCCAGGATTGAGGAGTCGGAGGAGCAACTGGCGAACCTGGAGAAAGACATGGAAGATCCGGTTTTTTTTCGTGATGCCGACAGGGCGCGGGAGGGAGCCAGGGAACATGCCGGGCTTACGGAGTTGATTGCGAACCTGTACGAGGAATGGGAGTCTGCCCAGGCGGCCGGGCCCCCGGAATGAGTCGCACGCTCCGCTACTGTTTCCATGGAGGGAAGCGGTGGAGGAAGACCCGCCCTGCCTTGACAGCAGGGAGAAAGATGCTAGCATTCCGATTGTTTATGCCGGCATTTGCAGCCCCGTTACAGCTTGATTGAGGTATCACGATGTCCGAGACCGCATTTTCATCGATTCCTGAAGTATTGCCGCTGTTTCCTCTGCAGGATATGGTTGCGTTTCCCTATATGATGTTTCCCCTTTTCCTGAACGAAGAGGAGCTTCCGCCCTTTGAGGAGGCGATGCGCTACCAGAACCTTATCGCTCTTTTCCGCAAACGCGGGGAACCTCGGGATCCTTCTCTCCCCCCGTATTTCGAGACCGGTACCGTATGCAAAATCAACCAGTTCGTCAAGCTTCCCGAGGGAGGCGCGAAGCTGAGTCTTGAAGGGATCGCCCGGGTACGCCTGGAGGGGATTGTCCTTGAGTCCCCGCATATTCTCGCCCGGTTGGAAGTGGTGCGGGAATTTACCGAGAGGTCGGTGGTGTCCGATGCATTGATGCAAAGCCTCAATGCGCTTCTCAAGATCGCGCTTTCCTATGGAAGACCGTTGCCGGACGATGTCCTCAAGATGATTGACTATATCGACAACCCGGCGCGTTTTTCCGATCTGGTGGCGCTCTATGTCACGCTTCCCCTGGACGAGCTGCAGGACCTCCTCGATACCACGGATCCCGTCGAGAGACTGAAAAAGGTCTATATTCACCTGACCAATGAAGTGCAGCGGCTTCAGGTTCGCGGTGAAGTGCAGGCCGAGGTGACGAAGCGTGTCGGAAAGACCCAGAAGGAATATCTGCTGCGGGAACAGATGAAACAGATCCAGGAAGAGCTGGGAGAGGATGATTCACGGAACTCCGAACTGGCTGAACTGAGGAAAAAAATAGTTGCCGCCGGTATGCCCGAGCCGGTGCGGAAGATTGCAGACAAGGAGCTGAAGAGACTGGAAAGAATCAACCCGGCTTCTCCCGAATACACCGTCTCGCGAACCTATCTCGACTATCTTGTCGGTATGCCGTGGCAGACGTCGACGGTGGACAACAACGATATCAATCAGGCGGAAACGGTTCTCAATGAGGACCACTATGATCTGGAAAAGATCAAGGAGCGGATTCTGGAGTACCTGGCGGTCCGCTCCCTCCGGGAAAAGATGAAGGGTCCCATCCTCTGTTTCGTCGGCCCGCCGGGTGTGGGAAAGACCAGTCTCGGCAAATCCATTGCCCGCTCGCTGGGGAGAAAGTTCATCCGCCTTTCCCTCGGCGGGATGCGCGACGAGGCGGAGATCCGGGGTCACCGGCGCACGTATATCGGTGCTCTCCCCGGTCGCATCATCCAGGAAATCTACCGTTGCGGCGCCAATAACCCGGTTTTCATGCTCGACGAGGTGGACAAGATCGGTCTCGATTTCCGGGGAGATCCGGCAAGCGCACTCCTGGAGGTTCTGGATCCGGAACAGAATTTCTCGTTTTCCGACCATTACCTGGATGTGCCTTTCGACCTTTCCAACGTCATGTTCATCACCACGGCGAACCTGATCGATACGATTCCTCCTCCCCTGCGCGATCGGATGGAGGTGATACACCTGTCGGGGTATACCGACGAGGAGAAGGAGAAGATCGCTTTCCGCTTCCTGATCCCGAAAGAGATTGAGGAAAACGGCTTGTCGGGCTCTTCACCGGAATTCGAAGTGGAGGCTGTCTACCGCATTATCAGGGATTATACGCGGGAAGCCGGTGTCCGGAGTCTGCAGCGTACCATTGCCTCCATCTGCCGAAAGACGGCGAAAGAAATGATGCAGAACAAGCCGCTGCGCACAACGATTACACCGCGTGTCGTGGAGGAGTTTCTCGGACCGCGGAAGTTCTTTGATGAAGTGGCGGCGGAAAAGGACCGTGTCGGGGTTGTCACCGGGCTTGCCTGGACTGAAACCGGTGGTGATATCATCTTTGTCGAGGCAACCAGGATGGCAGGGCGGAGGGAACTCATTCTGACTGGTTCCCTCGGCGAGGTGATGCGCGAATCGGCCCGGGCCGCGCTTTCCTTCGTTCGCGCCAACTGTACGGAATGGGGTGTCCCGGAACAGGCTTTCCGGAACATGGACATTCACATCCATGTTCCGGCCGGATCTATCCCCAAAGATGGTCCGTCCGCGGGGATCACCATGGTCTCCGCCATAGTTTCCCTGCTCACGGGGCGGCCGGCGCGGCGTGACGTTGCCATGACCGGAGAAATCAGTCTTTCCGGGCGGGTCCTGCCCATTGGCGGCCT
>CALABV010000217.1 GCA_937886325.1 uncultured Geobacter sp. | reverse complement strand
GACCACCGAGATCTACACTCTTTCCCTACACGACGCTCTTCCGATCTCAATGAGATAACAACAACCGGCGTTGCTTCCAACATTCGGCTGAATCCATCGGCGGCAACCGACTACATGTACAAGGTCTGCGTCAATGGCGTCTGTCCGCTCAGCAAGCCGGGGGAAGTGATAATTGACGATTGCCAGTGCCTGTCCAACTTCAACGACGCGGCGCTGGCGGTCCAGTCGCTGCGCATGGCTGGCAAGGACCTGATTTGCACGAGTGGGCAGCGCAAACCTCTCTGACAAGGATACTTAATGCTTCTTCGCCTGTTTCTGACATTGTTTTACTCGGTCCTGTTCCTGGGTCTCTCCGGGATAACCGAACTTGCCTATGCCGCATCCAGCTGCCATGACCTGATATCCCAGGGCGCAAGTGCCTACAAGTATTCGGACGCCTTGGTCCATTTCGTTTTCTACAACGGCAAGACCTACGCCATTTCCAAGTCCGCGGCCAGTGGCAAGACGACCGGGGCGGACGCCTACTTCGCTTTCAACGCCAACATTACCCGCGAGTACATCGTGTCCGGGCAGGATACGGCTTCCCTGAAGCTTCTGCTGAGTCTGGGGAAGTACGGTGACGCCTCTCCCGTGACAGTCACCGACGAGACGCTGCTGCAGTTCATCCTGAACAACTACGGCAAGTACCTCGGTTCGGGTGGAACATACATCAACGCGTGGAAGGACTATGGTGCGGGGAAGCCGTTCACCCTGATGAACGGTTCCGCCCTCGGTTACACCAACTGGTCGGGCGGTGCGGCGCCGGCCGTGGCGGGGATTACGGAGCCGCAGGCGGTCACGATGGGCAGTGACGGGACATGGGTGAACGGCAGCAACGGCCAGCGCCTGTCCCAGATTGTAGAGTTCGATGGGCAACTGGACTGCGCAATCGACCTGACACCGACTCCCGTTACGGAACCAGAAACACCGCCGGCGCCGACAACCTCGAAAATCTGCGCCGTCGACCTGAACGGCAACGGCGACATCGACTCCGGGGAAACGGCTTCCTGCGTCCAAACGCCGCAGGGCATGTTCTGCCCAATCGGGGCCGTGTCCTGTGAGGACGGCGGCACGGAACCAATCTGCCCGGCCGGGTCGGTCCTGAACACGGAGCGGGATATGTGCCAGGCGGATCCCGTCGGAGTGTGCGGGGCGGGCTACACCTACGACACCACGCTGGACCTCTGTGTCGCTCCCGTTGCCTGCCCTGACGGCGGCACCTTCAATGCCGAGGAGAACCGCTGCGAGAAGCTCGTCACCAATCAGTGCCCCACCTCATACACCTACGATTCCGCGCGGGACGTATGCTGGAAAGCGGTTGGATGTCCCGGGGGTTCCTTCGTCCCCGCTCGAGACCGCTGTGAAGCCCCTGTCGGCAACGGTTGCTCCGATTCCTCCTATACCTATAACGCATCGCGGGACCGCTGCGAGAAAGCGCCGGTCTGTTCGCAGGGAACCTACAACGGGACGTACGACCGCTGCCTCCTCAATTTCACTAAGGGATGCCCGTCAGGGTATACCTACAACGCGACGCGGGATCGCTGCGAACGCCAGCCTGTATGCAGCCAGGGGACATTCAACCCTTCTTCGAACCGGTGCGAGTGGACTTCCAACAGCACCTACGCGGCCACGGCCACGACAACAGGGGGGACGGAGTATTCTGTTCCGATTCATTCATTGGGTCAGGTCGTGGGTTCGTGCACATGCAGCGGCATGATTGGCGTAAGCGGAGGCAGCCACTGCAGCTGTGGTGTCGTTGGAGATATGGCGTCAAGCTCTTTCAGCGGATCTGTTGCCATCCATAAAATTGGACAAGTGATTGGCTCATGCTTGTGCAGCGGCGTTGACGCAATTGGCCTTGCTCCTACCGGCGGCAGTAACTGCAGCTGCGGCGTTGCAGGATACTTGTCGTCAACTTCTTTCGATGGGTCAATTCCCATCCATAAGCGGGGTACACAAGTCGGCGGGTCGTGTCAATGCACCACTTTTGATCTTGGGCTTGCGTCAGGCGGGGGGGGCAACAGTTGTGACTGCGGTGTTGCGGGATACGCAGCGCCAGCGGCCGGCACCTACGGCGGAACCACTACATATTCGTGCAATGCCGGCGACACCCTTTCCGGCACCACCTGTACCCATACCACCCTGAACCAGATCTTCCCGAACTGTCCGTCAGGCACGATGGATTACGGGGTACATCTCTGTTACGCCGCATACAACCCGGAATGCCCTTCCGGAATGATCTACGACGCCGCAATACAGTATTGCTATCAGTCTGCGGTCTGTTCAAACGGGTCGTTGGATATCAGCCGTGATGTCTGCTACCAGGGGAAGTCGATGATATGCAACTCACCCTGGATTCTGGATAGCGCCAGAAGCATCTGCTACTCGCCCCCGGTCTGCACACTCGGCTCCTACAACGCGACCCTGGATCAATGCCTGGCCACGATTACGCGCAACTGCGGCACATATTCCTGGGACGCAGTTTCATCCAAGTGCATCAACAGCGTAACCTGCCCGACCGATCCCGCGTTTTCGCTGAATTCTACGGTGGCGTTTTCGGAGGCATTGGACGCCTGCTCATCCCAGGCGGAGCATAACTGTCCCACCGAGACATCCTATAACGGTCCACCGATCAAGAAGTGCGAGGCGGTCCCGGTTTGCGGTGCGGGTTCGTACAACCCGGAGAAAGACAAGTGCTACCAGGGGGACTCCTGTCCCATGGGAACGCAGTATACCTGCATGGAGTACCAAGGGACGGCGCAGTGCTCGCCAAACGAGTGTTTCGATCCGTCAGAAGTTACCGGTGCGGTGGAGACGAATTTTGACGAGACAATGCTGCAGGATGACGCGAGAAATCCTGACGGGTCCTGCGGCGGGCAGATACTGGTTTTCTCCGGGAAGTCATCACGATGTCGCCCGCCCGGGTTGAAGGTGGGGATGGTTAATAACTGCTGCGAGAGCGACTCGGTGATGACGGAGGACACCGGGAACGCGATTGTAAACAGCGTGCAAGCAATCAAGATGGCCTACCAAATCGGGCAGGTTGCTTATTACTCCTACATGATTTCAACGGGAGCAATGACAGCCCCGTCAGCTGTATCTGCAGCTGGCACATTGGCCGTGACATCTGTGTCTACTGGAGCTACAGCAGCGACATTGAGTGGCTCTGTTGCTACGGGTGTAGCTGGCAGTGTTACGGCCGGTGCTGGAGGAGCAACTGGCGCTGCAGTTTCTTCAGGGTTATATGCGTATGCCAGCGCTCTACTTAACCCAGCAACCATAATTGTCGCAGTTGTGATCATGGTGGTCATGAAGATTCTGTTCGGAAGCGGCTGTGATCAGGGCGACATCCAGACATCTATGCAGGCTAAGTCCAAGCAATGCCATTACCTCGGGGAATATTGCCAGACCAAGTGGCCGATGGGTTGCGTGCAAAAAGCGAAAGGGTATTGCTGTTTCAATTCGATTATGGCCCGTATCATCCATGAGCAGGGAAGGCCACAGTTAACCGCTTTCGGAGCAAATGGAGGGTGGGGAACCCCCGATAAACCTGAATGCAGGGGCTTTACGCCTGAAGAATTTGAGGCACTGGATTTCGCGAAGATAGACCTTTCTGAGTACTATACGGAGATTCAGGATGGCTTAAATACAAAGATAGACAACGCAACACAGAAAATTAACTCGTCAATCCAGAATCGTGTGAACCAGATGTCGCCATCGCCCTGAGACGAAGTATCTAATTCCATTTTTAAGGAGACAGATCAGTGAAAAAGCTATGCGGAATCTTCTTGGTTGTTACGGTTGCATGTTCGTTCGGGTGCGCAGGCCCTGGAAGCAACACGGTTGCCGGCAATGTGGCAACGGGTGCGACAATCAATGCCCTTGGCGGGGTGCCTGGTGCTGGAATAGTGGGACTTGCAGCAAGTGCAATCGAAATATTCTCCGGGTTTGGTCACCCTACAATCGGAAAGGCTTCACCAAAGATAATAAAATATCTAAATGAATCGCCTACCTGCAACCTCATCAATGAGAATGGAAAGTTGAAGGGAGGTTGGGCATCACGAAAACTTAAAGATGGCAGAGTGATTACAAAAGAAAACGCCTCACAACGTGCAATGGATTATAGCGAAGCCTACATGATAGCTGTAAGTCAATTCGTGGATAAACAATTTGGCGACACCGAAGAAATGCGACAAAGAAATCTCAAAGCATGGGAAGAGGGAACAATTGTTATTGCCGAATATCACGGTCCAAAAGATACAGATATCGTTATTGTATCGACAAACAGAGAACCTGCTGAAGCTATGCTCGCAGAAGAATGGGCAACACGTAAAACTGCCGGTGATTCTGACAAAAACGGGGGTGCCCAAGAGCCTGTTAATACTCCTGTTGATCAAAAGGATACCCAGCCATCGAATGCGAAAAACTGATTTATTGATAACGCCAGCCCTGCTCCTGCTCTCCCTCCAGGCATTTGCAAAGGATTTGGGAACCGTTGGCAAGACATACCCGATCGCAGAAGCAGACGCCTTGACCGAGATGGAGGACAGGGCCCGGCGCATCGACACGAAGAAGATGCTCGTGAAGGTCAGGCCCGAGAAGTACCGGCCGGGCAATCTGAAAAACCTGCCCCGGGCAAGCAAGTCGAGGAGTTATCTGGTCGACATGTCGTACACCGTCCAAGAGGACATACCGGACGGCAAGGGGGGGATACTCTACCCGCGGGGATACACCTTCAACCCACTCAGCTACATGCCGTTTCGGAAAACCCTGGTAGTCATCGACGGGAGCGACCGGCAGCAGGTCGAATGGTTTGCCGGTTCCCGGTACAAGTCGGACCCGGCAGTCATGCTGCTCCTGACGGATGGAGCGTCCGGGGACGTCCAGAGACGCGTTCGCAGACCGGTGTTTTATGCCACGGAACCAATCGTCAATCGCTTCCGGCTTTCCGCTGTCCCTTCCGTTATCCGGGCAAAGGGTACGAATATGGAAGTGGAGGAGATAGTTGTTTCACTCAAACGCAGTGCCAATGGAGGATAGCTTGCGACGAACCGCATCAGCCATAGCGTTAGCCTTGACCGTCCTCTGGTCGGGATATGCTTCAGCAGTCTGCACGGGGAGCTTCATCAACCCGATCACGGACGTCTGCTGGAAGTGCATGTTTCCCATGTCGGTAGGCGGCGTGTCCTATGGGAACGCGGACGACCCCGGGTCATACGGCAAAGTCGAAGCCCCTGTCTGTGCCTGTGTCAGTGGATCCAGCGTCGTTATTGGGCTGCACGTATCCTTCTGGGAGCATGCCCGTCTGATTGAAACGGTCAAGGACCCGTACTGCTTCCCGACCCTCGGCACCGGGATGTCTAATCCCACGCAGGGACTTCTCGCTGGGGACGGAAAGGGAGCGAGTTCCGGCGGCGACACGGAGCACTCGTTCCAGCAGGTGCATTACTACACATTCCCGGTCTGGCAGCTGCTCCAGCTTTTCATGGACTTCCCCTGCGTGGACGACGGCGGATTCGACCTCGCCTACATGACGGAGGTCGATCCCATGTGGAACGACGACTCCCTGTCGTTCCTGATAAACCCGGAAGCGCTGCTGTTCGGCAATCCGGTCACCCAACTGTCGTGCATTGCCGACTCGGTTTCTGCGACTCTTGGCAAACCGCTCGATCCTCTGTTCTGGTGTTTCGGCTCATGGGGATCCGCCTACCCGCTGTCTGGTAGCGTGGCCGACAGCAATTCCCTGAGCGTCAATGCCAACCTTGCCTCACGGATGATCTTCAAGCTGGGCCGGGAAATGGCCCTTTGGGACACGGCCATCGACCAATGTTCGGCGGGAGTCATTTCGCCCATCATGGTCAAGAGCCACTATCGCCTGCAGATAGCTCGACCGGTACGGGGCAGCCAGTGCCTTCCCATTGGTCAATCGTCGTTTGTGTGGGGCAGTGCCAAGAACCCGCCGCGAGGCGCAGGTTCGAATTCGCCAGATAACTTTCTCTGGGTCATGGCAAGGAAACGAAAATGTTGCGTCGGATACAACTTCCTTTAGTTCTATTTGTGGCAATCGCCGCATTTTGCGCATCGGCTGGATTTGCCGCCACCGCTTACATCGACACCCCCGACGAGTGCTACGTCTTAGAGAAGATGAAGGGTTACGACGTGTACCTGAAGGCCGCGGGCAAGTGCGAGGGCAGGGCGGGGAGGGCATACGTCGAGGCCTCCGGCACGGTGCGGGTCTACATCGACGGCGCTTTCTGGCGGGAAGCGGAACTGACCCCCCTGTCCATTCCCGACATCGAGGCGCCATTGAAGAAGGCGCAGGAACTCGTACGGACGTTGAAGGTGCCCGAGAACAAACATGAGAAAGCCATGCTCAAGGAAGCGAAGAAGCTTGACGCCGTCTACCGCTCTCCCGAGTTCCAGCAACAGCTGGCCGATGAAACGGAGCGCATCAAGACGGAGATGTTCGGCGAGCAGCTCAAGGAAGATCGGAAGAGCGTCGTGTAGGGAAAGAGTGTAGATCTCGGTGG
>CALABV010000216.1 GCA_937886325.1 uncultured Geobacter sp. | reverse complement strand
CACATGCTCGCCCGTGCACTTGCACACTGCCATGATGCTCTCCTCTCCTGTGGTTTATAAAATAGGCTCCTTGCGAATTCCAGGTCTTCCCCGGCCGCGAGCCTTGTTACTCATGAAAAATCAACAAATAATAAGTATTTTTCATTATTGCTATCGCTATGATAAAAAAAGTAGAGCGTTAATCGACATACGGTAGGTACCGCAATCGCGATACCTACGCTCCATCCGGTTACTGCAGAGGAAAGCCCGTTACCGGATCAGATGAAACGAACAAAAGTATCTTTCAGGTATTTCCGTTCAAGGATCTTGGCAATTCTCTTGATGAGATTGCGCCGTATTTCAAGGTCCATGGGGTGGGTCGGGTCCTGATGTGCTTCGTTGATCTTCGTGCCGACGAGGAAGATGATGCTGTCGCTCTCCAGGAGGCGCTCGAGAAGCATGCTGGCGGCGTTCCTCCGCGTCGTGGTCTCGCCTTTTTCAAGGAACTGCGCCACCTTGGCAAGGGTCAGGAGCCCCTCGGTAACCAGGTCGGCGCCTTCAAAGGTGGCGATGGGAGGGATGTCCCCGTCGGTCGTCTCCAGGTGATCCACCACTTCGCGATTGAGTTCCCTGGCAACAATATTCGCCGTGGTCCCGCCGCAGATGACCTTCCGTCCCTTGAAGGTATCGAATATGTTCGCGAAATGGGCGTCACGGTTCTCGTGAAACGGGGGACCGGTAAGCACCAGCAGCCGTCGAGGCTGCCTGAAGTAGAACACCGCGACCGTCATGTCGTCATACGCCTTGTTGCCCACTTCATTGTCCAGCGCCTCAGCCAGTATCCTGCCGGCAAGAGTTCGGGCCGAGATTTGGGGATCACGGCACACCTGGTCAAGGACGAACCGTTTGCACCCTTCGACACGCCAGCCCAGCTTCAGTTGTTCCGTGCCGATGCCCGACTGGGAAATGCCGTCCGACATTATTACCAGGCGGTCCTCGGGGAGTGCTTTCAGGCTGTATGTCTTCATCTTTCTTTCATCAAGGGACGGGGACTCCACTTCCTTGAAGGGTACCGATATCGCTTCGCCGTTCCGGATGAGGAGAAAGGGCGGATTATCCATCTCGACGATACTGATGTCCGTCTGCATCCGGATATCGACAATGGTGTAGGTGGCGTAACTGATGTTGCGTACCCTGCACACCGGGAGGGCATTCATGATGGTTTCCGCGGAACAGATGAGATCCACGTCGCTGGCCGTGAATTTAAGCGCCATGGTCGCCGTCATGGTCGACAGGATGTTCGCCTTCAGCCCGTGACCGAGACCGTCGGAAAGCACCGATATCACTCGGTCCTCTTCGGGGAGCTTATGGGTCATGAAGGAGTCGCCGCAGATATCCTGGCCGTGCTTGTTCCGCTGGCACGACTCTATCTCTATGAACAGGTCATCGGGAAGGTTGTCTTCCTTGACTTCCTGATCCTCGGGAATATGGCGTCTCCTAGGAAGCATTCGCATCATCCTCCGTCTGCTCAAGAAGGTTGATATCCTTGGTCGTGAATCCGTAGGCAAGGGACCTGAGAAGGATTTCCGTGTCCGCCATGTTCTCTCCAAGCCTGAAGGCGATCTCCTGAACCGTTTCCAGGTTCTTGCGGATTACCTGTTTGGCCCGTTGCGCGATCTGCTCGCGGTGCATCTCAGTTCCGGTAACATCCAGGATAACCCCGCCGACAACCTGGTTTGTTTCGATAGTGAAGATGGTGACGTTGTAGATCTTGTTATTGATGTGCAGCGCATCCCGGTGGATATCCTGCCCCGTAAGCAGCACGGCATGGAACAGATCCGAGAACGGCACGAGCTTTTCCAGGCAGGCGCCTTCGAGACCCGGGTGCACCTGGTTGGTAAAGAGCGATTCCTCGTCGAACATCTGGATGAAGTTCTCATTGCACTCGATGACCTTCATGTCGGCGCCGACTATGACAACGCTCATGGGAATGCAGCGGAGCAGGGCATTCGCCTTTTTTTGTGCCAGCTTGCGGAGATGGGACAGGCACATGGTTGGCTCCGCCCTTCCCGTCAGCAGCGCGCGGGCCAGCGTTCGGCAGGTGTCGTATCCGCACCCTCCGCAGTTCAGCTCATCTTCCTCATTAAGAGCGCCCACCTGTTGCAGTGCCTTGCGTATCTGCTCCTCGGTATGATGCTGTACCGGCAGCGGCGCCTCCCGATGCAGACCGTCAATCTCCACAAGGACGTTCCGTTCGATGCGCCCCGTCGGCACATTTGCACGGCTGTAAACCTCGAGCTCGTCAAGAAGATACGGCCTCTTTTTGCTGGTACAGGGCCCATGTACGCAACTGCCCTGACAGGCGAGAATCTCAACGAAGACACGCGTATTGAGCTCGTCGATATTTAGGCCGGTCAAGGCCCTGTTGATGCAGTAGACACCGGCCAGGGTCATGAATCGGACATCGGAAAAATCCCCGAACAGCCTGATGGTTTCGTTCATGCCCCCTTCCACCGGATACAGGGCGCCTTCGTTGGCTGCTTCGGGCACGAACGTGTCATCCCCGCCGGGCAGCATGCTCAGGGGGTCGATCCCTTCCTCATGAAACCAGCGATGCAGATCCTGAAAGGTCAGGGAAACATCGAGAAGATCGGGATGGCGGTCGGCCTCCCGCTTTTTCGCCGCGCACGGGCCGATGAATACGATGCCGATGTCATCGCCGTAAATCTTGCGGAGCAGCCTGCAGTGGGAAAGGAGGGGTGAAAGGATGGGCGTGATGGAATCCGCCTGGTCGGGGAGATATTTCTGCACGAAATCGACGGCCGCCGGGCAGGCCGAAGAGATGGTCAGTTTGGCATCACTCTGCTGAAGCTGCTCCGCAACGCGCGCCGAAACCTGCTGGGCGCCGAGGGATGTCTCACTCACCGCCGCGAATCCGAGCTTCTTCAAAGCGGAAATCAGGTGCGAAGGCTCCACGCCCGCGAACTCACCCACATAGGAAGGGGAGATTGAAACCAGGACGCGCTGTTTCTGACGGAGCAGCTCCTTTGCCCGGTACAGATCGTCACGGACCTTCTTCGCCTTGGTCGAACAGACATCGACGCAGTGTCCGCAGAATATGCACAGGTCGGAGGCGATGGAAGCACGCCCCTCCTCTATTTCGATTGCCTTGACAGGACATTTGCGGACGCACTTGAAACAGTCCTGACACTCTGTCTTTTCCGTGTAGACGGGTTTTCTCGAATCCATGCTATGCACCCGGTTTCTTTCCAACGTAGAGCTCCAGAAGGTTAACAAGAATGTCCAGGTTCACCTCGTGGAACATCTGGCCGTTAATCTGAAGGTTCGGCCCCTTGCGGCACTGTTCCTCGCACCTGCTCCCCACCAGCTCCACATCGGCGGTACAATCGTTATCCTCAAGGTATCTCTCGATATACTCGAGATTCTTTCTGTTGCCTCTGCGGAAGCAGGAGCTTCCCATGCATATCTTTATCCTCGGTTTCATGGAAAGCCTCCTAGGTGGAAGATCCGTTCGGGCCGATCCGTGTCAGTCGCGCGGAAAGAACGGCAAGACCCGACAGGAGATCTTCTCTCTGGAAGATAACGTGTTCCGGAACGGTGATATTCGCTGAGGTAAAAATCCAGACGGCCTGGATGCCGCCCTCAACGAGCTGATCGACGACCATTTGCGCGACGTCCGGGGGCACGCACACTATTGCGAGGAGAATGGTAAGCCTTTTCAGCAACTCGCTGAGCCGGGACAAGGGAAAAACCGTAACACCGTGAAGGGAGGAACCGATTTTCACCGGGTCGGTGTCGAACGCGGCAACGATCCTGATGCCGAACTGGTTCAGCTCACGGTGGCCGAGAAGCGCGGCGCCCAGTTGTCCGGCCCCGACCAGACAGGTATCCAGGACCCGCCCCCAGCCGAGGAATTTCTCAATGGCCGCTATGAGATCCTGTACTCGGAACCCCACTCGGGGAGTGCCGCTGATGCCGGTCAATTCCAGGTCTTTACGTACAAGTATCGCTTCGATTTGCATCTGATCCGCAAGATACGCGGATGAGACGAACTCCTCTCCCTTCACCGAGAGCGCACGCAGGATCTGAAGGTAGGCGGGCAGGCGCCTGATGGTGGGCAACTTGTCTATTTTCAGCGTCTTTGGGCTCATTCAGGCAAAAAAGTCTTTTAGGGGGGGATTTGATATTTGTTTATCATATAACACGATACAGCATACTTAATCAAGAAGTTTGGCGGCCATATTTTTAGCGACAGTAAAAAACAAGAATATTTCCTAAGCGGAAACGGAATGTTATAGGGTGACTTCAGGAAAAATCAAGGACTACGCTGTAGGAATGGAATAGAGTGGCATTCGAGGAAAGCGTGCAGCCGGGCGGCTTCAATTGAAGAAAAAATACCCGGCTGCATTTTTCATGAGATGATGAAGGAGCGCCTGTCAGGAGACATGAGCGCGGTATGTCTCAAGGGCAGCGGGGAACGGTTTGAGCGCCCGCTCGAAGATGCCGAGCGAATAGGCGATGGCAAGCCCGTAGTTGGTGATGGGCACGCCAGCCTGCTGGCAGCGGATGATGCGGGACAGGACCTCGCGGCGGTTCCACATGCAGGCCCCACAGTGGATTGCAAGCTTGTAGGATGCAAGGTCGTCGGGAAAGTCGTGTCCCTGCACGTGGGTAAACTCAAGCTTTCCACCCACGTACTGGCGCAGCCAGCGCGGGAGCTTCACCCGGCCGATGTCTTCGCCGATGGGGTGGTGGGAGCACGACTCGCAGATGAGCACCCTGTCGCCGGGCACAAGGTTTTCTATGGCCAGCGCGCCCTTGACGAACTCCACCAGGTCGCCCTTGAAGCGGGCGAACAGGATGGAGAAGGAGGTCATCAGCACATCATCAGGCGTATCGCCCGCCACCTTGAGAAACGCCTGGGAATCCGTCACCACCAGGGCCGGCGGCCTTTTCAGACGCTCCAGGGCGTCGCGCAGCTCCCGCTCCTTCACCACCATGCAGTAGGCGTCGTTGTCGAGAATGTCGCGGATGGACTGGACCTGGGGCAGTATGAGCCGTCCCTTGGGGGCCTCCAGGTCGATGGGGATCACCAGCACCGCCATTTCGCCGGCCGGCACCAGGTCGCCGATGATGGCCGGGGTATTGATGAATTCTTCGGGCGCCGATTTGATGAGCGCCTCCCGCAGGTCGAGGATCCCTTCGCCCCGGGCAGCCGATGTCTCGATGCACGGGATCTGCGAATCCTTCAACCTGGACTCCTGAGCGGCATCGACCCCGGCAACATCGGTCTTGTTGAAGACCACGATGACCGGAATCCTGCGCTCGCGGAGCTCGGCGAGAATCGCTTCTTCGAACTCCCCCCAGTCGCCCGCCACGGACACGATGATCCCCACGTCGGTGCGGTCGAATACCTGGCGCGTCTTCTGTACGCGCATTTCGCCCAGTGCGCCCACGTCGTCTATGCCGGCGGTGTCGATGAACAGGACCGGCCCGATGGGAAGCAGCTCCATGGGCTTTTCCACCGGGTCGGTGGTTGTGCCCGCAATGTCGGAAACGATGGAAACGGTCTGCCGGGTCAGGGCGTTCAGGAGTGAGGATTTGCCCACGTTTCTCCTGCCGAACAGGCCGATATGAAGTCTGAGTCCCTTTGGCGCGCTCCTCATGAATGCTGTTTCTCCTTCCTGAGCGGGGAGCCGAGCCGAGTCACGCTCTCCGCGGATATCATGTCGTCGAAATCCTCCGCGCTCAGCAGCCCGCGTTCCAGAACAACAGCGCGCACGCCGCTTCCCGTTGCCTTGGCATCGGCAGCAATCTCCTGGGCCGCGGAGTAGCCGATGCGGTCAACCAGGGCAGTCAACGTGGCGGTGGCGCCGTCCACGTGCCGCTTGCACCTTTCCTCGTCCGCTTCCAGGCCTGCCACGCAGAAGCGACGGAAGATCGAACAGGCGTTGGTGAGCAGGTCAAGGCTCCCCAGGAGCGCATCGGCGATGAGGGGGAGGAAGGCGTTGAGCTCCAGGTTGCCGAGGGATGCGGCAAAGGTGATGGCCTGGTCATGGGCCATGACCGCCATGGCGGCCTGGGACACCGCCTCGGGAATGACCGGATTGACCTTGCCCGGCATGATGGAGGAGCCTGCCTGCCGCGGCGGGAGGCGCAGCTCGCCGATGCCGGCGTCCGGACCGGACGAAAGCAGCCGCAGATCCCCGGCCACCTTGAGCAGATTGCCGGCGCACGCCTTGAGGATGCCGCTCACCTCCACGAAGACGTCGTTGTTCTGGGTCGTTTCGACGAGGTTTTCACCCCTGGCCAGCCCCAGGCCGGTAATGCTCCGCAGCTGCTCGGTGACCCTGAAAATATACTGCCGGGGCGCAGCCAGTCCGGTCCCCACCGCGGTCCCGCCCAGATTGAGCACCCGCAACCGCTCCTCGCACTTGTAGATGCGCCAGCGATCCCTGCCGAAGGCCTCGGCATAGGCCGACATCTCCCGTCCCAGAGTAATGAGCACCGCGTCCTGCAACTGGGTGCGGCCTACCTTGACGATGTGGGCGAAGGCCTTTTCCTTGTTCTGAAACTCCTCCAGCAGGGCCACCACCTCGCGCTCCAGGTCCCGGAGCAGCTGAATGGCCGCCACCTTGAGGGCCGTGGGATAGGTATCGTTGGTGGACTGGTGGAGATTGATGTCCTCCAGGGGGCTTACGGCATCGTACTCCCCCGGAGAACGTCCCAGCAGGACCAGCGCCCGGTTTGCCAGCACCTCGTTCACGTTCATGTTGGTGGAGGTGCCCGCCCCGCCCTGGAGAGCGTCCACCACGATGTGGCAGTCCAGCTTCCCGTCCATCATTTCGGCGCAGGCCGTCTCTATGGCGGAGAAGGTGGCGTCGTCCCACCAACCGAGCTCGTGGTTGGTCCGTGCGCAGGCCAGCTTGACCGCGCCGAAGGCGCGGATGAGGGCGGGGTTGACGGTGCGTCGCGAAAGGGGAAAGTTCTCCATCCCCCGGACGGTGTGGATGCCGTACAAGGCATCCGCCGGCACTTCCCGCTTGCCGAGAAGGTCTTTTTCTATCCGGTATTCGGTCATGGGATCCGTAGGGGCGGCCCCCAGTGGCCGCCCTGCTTTTGTCATTGAAGTAAGGGCGGCCACAGGGGGCCGCCCCTACACGTCATCCGTTACACCACAGGTATCTCGATTTCAGAAATACAGGTCGTGCTCGCCGCGTTCGCGGATACCCTGCAGGCGTTTCACCACCATGTCCTTGGTGTCACCCTCGGGCAGTCCGGCAATCTCCTCGGCGATAAGGCGTTCGCCCACCTGCCTGGTTTCGGGCGTGGCGTAATCGACCAGGTACTCTTCCAATGTCAGCAGCGCGTTGGGGGTACAGTACTCCTTGATGAATCCGGGGACGCTGAACTCCATGAAGTGCTCGCCGGTCCGGCCGACGCGGTAGCAGGAGGTGCAGAAGCTCGGCACGTAGCCGTCGGTCATGAGCTCGCGCATCACCTCGTCCAGCGAGCGGATGTCGCCGAGCTGGAACTGTTCCCGTTCCATGACCTGGGCATCGCCCGCCTCGGTGTAGCCGCCCAGCTCGATCCGGCTCCCGGCGTCGATCTGCGAGACGCCGAAGGACATGCACTCGCGGCGAACCTGGGCGTTTTCGCGGGCGGTCAGGATCAGGCCGGTATAGGGGACCGCGAGGCGGAGCACCGCAATCAGTTTCTTGAACGACTCGTCGTCCACCTGGTACTTCTCGTCCAGGGAGACGCCGGCCGCGGGCCTGATGCGCGGGAAGCTAATGGTGTGGGGTCCCACGTTGTAGCGCTCCTGCAGGTGGAGGGCATGGGTGACCAGGCTCAGGACCTCGAATTTCCAGTCGTAGAGGCCGAACAGGACACCGAGGCCCACGTCGTCGCACCCGGCCTCGAAGGCCCGACTCAGGCCGTCCAGCCGGTAGAGGTAGTTCCCCTTGCGGGTGTCCGCGGGATGGAAGCGGGCATACGTCTCGTGGTGGTAGGTCTCATGGAAGATCTGATAGGTGCCGATGCCCGCCGCCTTAACGGTCGCGTACCCCTCGTGGTCCAGGGGAGCGGCATTGATGTTCACACGCCGTATCTCGCCGTGGCCGACCTTGGTCTGGTACACGGTGCGGACCGACCTGGCGATGAATTCCGGATCGTACGCCTGGTGCTCGCCGAAGACCAGGATGAGCCGCTTGTGCCCCTTGTTCTCCAGCGCTTCCACCTGCTGGCGGATCTCGTCCTCGTTCAGGGTGCGGCGGATGGCCAGGGTGTTGCTCCGCTTGAAGGCGCAGTAGGAGCAGTCATTGACGCACTTGTTGCCGATATAGAGCGGCGCGAACAGCACGATGCGGTTGCCGTACACGTTCTTCTTCAGCTGCCGCGCGGTTTCGAAGATCTCCTCGTTCAGTTCCGGTGTATCGGCGAGAAGCAGGGTTGCCGTCTCTTCAACGCTCAGGGCCTGTTTTGCCAGGCTCTTGGCGATTATCTCGCGCACCCGGCCCGCGTCGGGCCGATTCCCGGCCAGAAGCCCGTTGATGTAATCTTCATTAATAAAATCGACCGCACACTCGCTCAACTTTACTGCCGGCATTCCGCTCATACTGCACCTCTCTTTGTTGTAATCCTCCGGCGGTTGTCAGGAATTCAGGCTGGAAAGCCCGGGCGCCCCGCCGTTATGTTAGCATTCCGTCTTCAGTCTTCCGTCCTCCATTATGCCGCCTTTGTCTTGTTCAGGGAATCACCCCGCCCCGTTCCGATGGTTCTGCCCATGGCACGGATTCCGGCCTGGATGCGGGCATTGCTCTCATCCGCGTTCTCGTCGCAACTGGACTTGGCCGGGTAGATCTCGTACAGCTCCCGGTATTTGCGCGGCGTCAGGTTGGGCATACAGATATTTGCCCCGCGTGCCAGTCCGTGCGCGCGTCCCTCCGTGCGGTTGATCGTTGCCAGTGCCGTCGTGCTCGGAATATTGATCAGGGGGCAGGTGATCCGTGCCAGCGCCACCACCTTGCAGGTCATCAGCTCCGTGGACGGGACCTGCTCGTCCGGCGCGGCCCGGAACCGTGAACCGTTCCGGCCGAGCGGGGTCTCCGGGTGGGGTATGTAGGGTCCGATGCCGATCATGTCGATATCGTACTCCCGGAACAGCAGGATATCGTTCACCAGGTCTTCCCAGGTCTGGCCGGGGATACCGACCATGATCCCGCTTCCCACCTCGTACCCAATCTCGCGCAGCCTTCGCAGGATCTGAAACCGGTCCGAGCGGCGTCCCGGCAGCGGCGGGTGGATACGGTCGTACAGCTCCCGATTCGAAGTCTCGAATCTGAGCAGGTAACGGTCCGCGCCTGCCCGGCGCCATTCGACCAGTTCACGGTCTTCCCTCTCTCCGAGGCTGAGGGTCACGGCAAGCCCGGTTTCCCGCTTGACCCGTGTTATCACATGGGAAAGCCAGCCCGTTGTGATGCCGTAATCCTCGCCCGACTGCAGCACCAGAGTGCCGTAGCCGAACCGGACGGCGAGACGGGCACACTCCAGTATCTCATCCGCCTCCATGCGGTACCTGCGCACCCCGGTGTTTCCCGCGCGGATCCCGCAGTAGCCGCAATCACGGGCGCAGATATTGGAAAGCTCCACGAGCCCGCGCAGATGGACCTCGTCGCCCACATTCTCCCGGCGCACGGAGTCCGCCCGCCGCCACAACTCTTCAAGCCGGCTTTCATCCTCTGTCTTCAGCCAGGAAAGAATCTCTTCCTTTTTCATCCATACTCCGGTTTTATGATTTTTCCCCAAATGGAGATGCTTGGAGACCGCGGTGCTCTTTGGCGTGTATGACAATCTCACGTAACAATCGAGAATTCTTTGACCTGGGTCAAATTTGGCGTCTTTTGGAGGCGGGCAGATAAAAAAGCAGACCTGCCAGGTTTCGAAAACCTGGCAGGTTTCAAAAAAAAACGGCCGGATGATCGTCATCCGGCCGTTTTTTTTTGTATCTACGATCCGCTTTCAGACTGATGTTCTCAGTGAAAGCATGGAACGTTCGAGTCCCGCATTACCCCCCAAGCTTGGAGCGCTTGAAGTAGTGGGTGTGAAGCAGGTGATGAGCCTTGTCGCTCAGCGGCTTGCCGAGGAACTTCTCATACAGCTCGATGATGTAAGGGTTCTCGTGGGACTTGCGAATCTTCTTGCCAGCGTCCTCATCGTAGAGAACCTTGGTCCTCTTCTTGAGGATTTCCACATCGCCGTGGTGATAGGGCTGACCGCCGCCGCCGATGCAGCCGCCGGGGCAGGACATGATTTCGATGGCGTGGTATTCGGATTTGCCTGCGCGGACGTCTTCGAGAAGCTTGCGGGCATTGCCGAGTTCATGGGCGATACCGATGTTCAGGGTATGGGGACCGACCTGAACCTTGGCCGACTTGATGCCTTCCATGCCGCGGACCGCTTCGAAGTTCACGTTCTCCAGGGTCTGGCCGGTCGCCAGTTCATAGGCGGTTCTGAGAGCCGCCTCGATAACGCCGCCGGTGGCGCCGGAAATCGGGGCCGCACCGG
>CALABV010000215.1 GCA_937886325.1 uncultured Geobacter sp. | reverse complement strand
GCAAGAAGGCCGCCCGCGCCATCCACGACTACCTCAATGACGGAAAGTGGCCGGAAGCGGCAACAAAATAACACATACGTTCCACCTGCGAAACATACCAATAAAGCCATAACGTAGCAACCGTCGGAATCTTCCGCTACGATTCTATTACACAGAGGAGGCACCATGTCCTACGTCGAGTCAGTACTGAATTCCGTTGTAACAAGAAACCCCAATGAGCCTGAGTTCCATCAGGCGGTGAAAGAGGTCCTCGAATCCCTGGCCCCGGTATTCAAGCGCCACGCTAAATTCGAGGAGCAGCGTATCCTGGAGCGCATCACCGAACCGGAGCGCGTAATCATGTTCCGGGTGCCTTGGGTTGACGACAAGGGCGGCATCCAGGTGAACAAGGGCTACCGCATCGAATTCAACAGCGCCATCGGCGCTTACAAGGGCGGCCTCCGCTTCCATCCGTCGGTGAACCTCGGCGTTCTGAAGTTCCTGGGCTTCGAACAGGTATTCAAGAACTCCCTGACCACCCTTCCCATGGGCGGCGGCAAGGGCGGTTCCGACTTCGATCCCAAGGGCAAGTCCGACAACGAAGTGATGCGTTTCTGCCAGTCTTTCATGACCGAGCTGTTCCGCCACATCGGACCGGTCACCGACGTCCCGGCCGGTGACATCGGCGTGGGCGGTCGCGAAATCGGCTACCTGTTCGGCCAGTACAAGCGTCTGAAGAATGAATTCACCGGCGTGCTGACCGGCAAGGCTCTCAATTGGGGCGGTTCGCTGATTCGTCCGGAAGCGACCGGCTACGGCGCCGTCTACTTCGCCCAGGAAATGCTCGCCACCAAGGGCCAGTCCATGGAAGGCAAGGTCTGTCTCGTGTCCGGTTCCGGAAACGTTGCCCAGTACACCGTGGAAAAACTGAATCAGCTGGGCGCCAAGCCGGTTTCCCTGTCCGATTCCAACGGTTCCATCTACGATCCGGACGGAATCTCGCAGGAAAAACTCCAGTTCGTGCTGGAACTGAAGAACGTGCGCCGCGGCCGCATCTCCGAGTATGTGAAAAAATATCCTTCAGCCAAGTATCTCGAAGGCAAGCGCCCCTGGTCGATTCCGTGCGACTGCGCCTTCCCGAGCGCAACGCAGAACGAAATCAACGGCGCGGACGCCGCCGAACTGATCAAGAACGGCTGCACGCTTGTCAGCGAGGGCGCCAACATGCCGAGCGATCTGGATGCCGTCAAGGTCTTCCTCGACAACAAGATCTTCTACGGCCCGGGCAAGGCTGCCAACGCGGGCGGTGTCGCCACCTCCGGCCTGGAAATGTCCCAGAATGCCCAGTTCATGAGCTGGTCGCGCGAAGAAGTTGACGCGAAACTGAAGAACATCATGAAAAACATCCACCACAATGCCTTCACCACGGCCGCCGAATACGACTGCCCGGGCAACTACGTGGTGGGCGCCAATATCGCCGGCTTCCTGAAAGTGGCTAACGCCATGATCGACCAGGGAATCGTGTAAGCGAATCCGTACCGCGCACTATGGTTGAGATGCAGCACGTGAGGCGCTGAATCACTTTCAGCGCCTCTTTTTTTTGCTTACGTTTCGCTCGTGAAACAGTATACTGCTGACGAATGGAACCACGTAAAGGGGGACGGCGCATGTACGCGTACGAGACGACATTTTCAACCGGGTTGCCCGGACTGGACAAGGCACTGAAGGGGATATTGCCCGGCGACAACATCGTATGGCAGGTGGACGCCATCGACGATTACCAGGCTCTCGTTTCTCCGTTCGTGCAGGCGGGGGTCGCATCGGGCCGGAGGATGGTCTACTTCCGCTTCGCCAGCCATCAGCCGTTGATTCCTGATGAGGGATCGGTCACGAAGGTCGAACTTGATCCCAACGCCGGGTTCGAGACCTTTATCGCCCTGATTCACCAGACCATCGAGCGGGTGGGTAGAGGGGCGCTCTATGTCTTCGACTGCCTTTCCGAACTGGCCGCGGACTGGTATTCGGACCAGATGCTGGGAAACTTTTTCATGCTCACCTGCCCCTATCTCTTTGATCTGGAAACGGTCGCATATTTCGCACTGTTCCGCAATTACCACTCCTCCCGCGCCCTGCAACCCATCTTCGAGACCACCCAGCTGTTTCTCGACGTCTACCGCTACCGGGAAACCCGCTATATCTACCCCATGAAAGTGCATCTGCGGTACTCTCCCACCATGAACATGCTCCACGAGTGGAAAGGAGAGGAATTCCGGCCCGTGACCGCAAGCGCCCTCATCAGCTCGATTCTCACCTCGGTCAATTGGTCGGGGCTCGATTCGGATATCCGGCCGGGCATCTGGGAACGGGCCTTTGCCGAAGGTGAGGATGTCCTTGATGAAGTGAAGAGGGGGCGGTGCTCTCCCGAGAGGGAAGAAGAGATGTTCCGGCGCCTTTCCCGTATGATGGTGTCGCGCGATCCGGGCATGCTCAAGCTGTTGTACCGGTACATGGGGCTGGAGGATGTGCTGGAGATCCGGCGCAGGATGATCGGCTCCGGCCTCGTGGGCGGGAAAACGGTGGGCATGCTGCTTGCCCGGCGCATCCTGCAGAAGCACTCCGAGCGTTTCGCCATGCTCCTGGAGGCTCACGATTCGTTCTACATCGGATCGGACGTATTCTTCACCTTTCTCGTGCGCAACGGCGCATGGTGGGTCAGGGAGAAGCAGAGAAATCCGCGTACCTTCCTGGAGGGGTCCGAACTGGCGCGCCAGCGGATTCTCACCGGCACGTTTCCCGATTACATGATAAAGCAGTTCGAGCAGATGCTGGACTATTTCGGCCAGGCGCCCATCATCGTGCGCTCCAGTTCGCTGCTGGAGGACAATTTCGGCAATCCCTTCGCGGGCAAGTACGAGAGCGTCTTCTGCCCCAACCAGGGACCGCGCGAGCGCAGGCTGGAGGATTTCATATCCGCGATGCGCACCATTTACGCCAGCAGCATGAGCGAGAGGGCGCTGCGGTACCGTGAGCAGAAGGGCCTCCTGGAGCAGGACGAACAGATGGCCCTGCTGGTGATGAGGGTGTCAGGGGCTGTTCACGGCCGCTATTTTTATCCCCACGCCGCAGGCGTCGGTTTTTCCTATAATCCCTATGTGTGGAATGAAAACATCGATCCCATGGCAGGCGTGATGCGGCTGGTGTTCGGTCTCGGTACCCGCGCCGTGGATCGTTCCGACGACGACTACACCCGCGTGGTGGCACTGAATGCGCCGGACCGCAGGCCGGAGACAAATTTCGAAGAGGTGCGGCAATACGCGCAGCGGCGGGTCGATTTTCTCGACCTGGACGCGAACCGGCTCGTTTCGGGCCACTTCCTCGATGTCATCGCCGCGAGCCCCGATGTACCGGCACGGCTCTTCGCCTCCACCGACGGCGGTTCCAACTGGGGCATGGAGCATGCCACCCGTCCGACCTGGGTTCTCACCTTTGACAAGCTGCTCGGCACGACCGCCTTTGTCGACGACCTGAGGGAGATGCTGCGCGTCCTGCACCAGGCCTACGACTATCCGGTGGACGTGGAGTTCACGCTCAATTTCCTGGACGATCACGACTATCGAATCCACGTGGTCCAGTGCCGTCCCCTGCCGGTAAAGGGGATAGATACAACCGCGCCGGTGCCGCTCGACGCTCCGGAGGAAAGCCGCATCATCTCGGCCTGCGGAGCCGTTATCGGCCATAGCCGCCACATTTCCGTCGACAGGATCATCTATGTGGTACCCGAGATCTACGGAAACCTGACCATGCAGGAACGGCACGAGATCGCGCGGCTGATTGGGCGTCTGAACCAGACTATTTCAGTACGGCAACCGGAGACCGTTCTGCTGATGGGGCCGGGCAGGTGGGGCACAAGCTGCGCTTCCCTGGGCATTCCCGTTTCCTTCTCCGACATCAGCCATGTTTCCGTTGTGTGCGAGATTGTGGCCATGCGGGAAAATCTGGTGCCGGATGTGTCTCTGGGTACCCATTTTCTCAACGAGCTCATCGAGATGGACATGCTCTACCTGGCGCTGTTTCCCCGCAAGGGGGGCAATTTCCTGCGGGAGGAATTCTTCCGGGAAACGCCCAACCGCTTGCTGGACTACGTGCCGGAAGAGGAACGATGGGCTGAAGCGGTCAAGGTCATCAATGCCTCCGACGTGGAAGGTGCGGCGGGAGGCATCTTCCTTGCCGCGGATGCCCTCAAGCAGAAGGTCAGCTGTTACCGAGCTTTCTGAACCGGGCGCACATGGCCGGTGAAAAACATTCAAGAAAAACCTGTTGCCGCCGATACGATATACACGGGCTGTACGGGGGAGGTGCCGTATGGAGATAAGTACCGTAGCAAGCCAGGCTCTGGCGGTGAAAGAGCAGATGACGCACTCCCAGTTGGGCCTTGCCGCAGTCAAGCAGGCCGCTGAGACACAGAAGCAGATGGCGGACATGCTCAGCAGGAATGCGTCCGTTGTTCCGCCTTCCGAAAACCCTCAACCGGGCGGTTTTTCCACCTATGCATGACCTCTGAATCACCCGATACAACCGAAAGCAGAACAGGCAGCATGAAGTTATCCCGTACCTGTGCAGCCGTGGAAAGGGCCGGTTTCCGTTTGGAACCCGGCCCTGTTTCTTTGCCGGAGGTTGCCCGATTCCACCAGTGTAGGTATAATCCAACCGAGTCCCGCTACGATTGACCGAGGCAAGGCGCCGCGGGATCCGCAGACACCCTCTCGGCACGGAGTGCCGTTTTCCAAGGAACAGAAGCCATGAATCTTCGCGCGAGAATCCGTATTCTGCTTGTCTTTCTGGTGGGAATGCCGCTCCTGCTGCTGCTCTACGAAAGCTACCAGACCGGCCGGCATACCCTGATGACGGAAATGAAGCAGGAGGCGCTCAAGGTAGCGAAGCTTGAGACAGCGGAAATGGATCTGACCTTCGACCCTCCCCGCATCATAGCCGAAGGCCTGGCCCGCGCCGTGGAGACGGTCCCCGAACTCCGGGACGACAGTCTCCGGGAGTTGCTGCGCCGGACGCTTCACGACAGTCCCGAGATTTACGGGGCAGCCATCGCCTTTGATCCCGGAATGACGTCCTTGGGGCGCTTCGCCCCGTATGTCTGCAGGCGTGGCGGTGTCGAAACGGAGAGCAGTATCTCCTATGACTATACCGTGTCCGATTGGTACCGGCGTCCTCTGCAGCTCGGTCGCGGGAGTTGGAGCAAACCCTATTACGACCGGGACGGGGGAACCGACATGGTCACCTATGCGACGCCTGTCAGGCGGGGCGGCCGCATTGTCGGGGTGGCGGAGGTCGACCTGGACCTGGCAAGCCTGCTGAAGCGTCTTCAGTTTCTCAGGCCGGGCGGAAACGGTACGGCCTATCTGGTCAACCCGGCGGGACATATCCTGGCGCATCCGGACCTGAAGGCCATGGTCGGCCGGGAAGGGGGGCGGACGCTGGGCCAGTTGGGAACGCTCATGAAACGACGTGGCGTGGATACGATGAACATGGTCGATCCGGTGAGCAGGCGCATGTCGTGGGTGGTGGAGTATCCGATCCCTTCCCTGTCGACGGCCCGGGGAGGAGGCGACTGGTCTCTCATCGTGAGCTGGCCTCTCGACGAACGGATGGCGCCGCTCTCCACGCTGGGACGACGCATGCTGGTGCTGTATCTTTTCATGGGCGGCGCGGCTCTCTGGTTCCTCAACCGGACCTTTGACGATACCATCACGCGGCCCCTGCGCCGGCTTGCCCGGCAGGCCCGCGGGTATGCGGAGGGGGATTTCGCCAGAAACCCCGTGTCACGCAATGAGGCCCTCGAGCTTAAGGAACTGGAAGATGCCCTCAACGCTCTCGGGGCGGCCCTGGAGAAAGATCGCGCACCGTCTCCACACGTCACGGAGGACAGCCCATGAATCTTGCCATGCTGCTGCTCGGACCGGGAAACCTGCATCACAACCGGTGGTACGTAACCGCACTGGGAGCAGCGCTGTTCATGACCGGGCTTTTCATCATCATTGACGCCTCGGATACCGTAACCTTGATCGCACTTGAGGCATTCGGCTGGGTCATGGTGGTGATGGGGCTCGCGAAGATGGCGTTCTCCATCCTCGCCTGCGGTGGGGGCATGCCTTCTTTCTTCGGTTTTCAGGGATTGGTGCTGGTGGTGCTGGGCATTGCCGTCGCCGATTTCCCCCAGCAGTCGGAAAACGCGGTGCCGTGGCTCTTCGGGCTGGCCCTGCTGTTCAATGGACTGTACCAGTCCATATCTTCTCTTATCATCCGCTATCCAAACTGGGGCTGGTTTCTGGCCAGCGGCGCCGGTCATCTCCTGCTGGGCGGCCTGCTGTTCCTTGAATGGAAGAAGGCGGTTACCTGGGTGGTGCCGATGTTCCTGGGCGCGGGTTTTCTCCTGATGGGGCTTACCATGCTCCGTACCGCCCTTCGGCTGGGCCGGTACCTGCGCAGCGCGGAAAGTGACGACACCAGGATGGCGGTGCGCTATTTCCTGGATTTCCATGTTCCCGGGCGCTTCCGCAAGCAGTATATTCCGGAGGAACCGGCGACTCTCCCGGACTGCAACGGCGACCACGGCGACCTGCTGGTGCATATCTGGACGCCCACCACCGTCGCGAAGGTGGACGCGGCCCCCAACCTGATCAGCCGCTACGTGGCGGCCCGGGACGCCGAGGGCAAGTTCACCGTCGGTCATACGGCCCTGGAGATGAACCCTGAACTCTATATCAGCCACTGCGACGGAGACCCCACCGCTTTCGAGAACAGTGACGAGGTATGGGAAACACTTCGCAGCAAGGATGTGCCGGGAGTCTTTCTCCCTTCCTTCGAAGAGGAAATCAAGACCTACGTGCCGCCTTCCGCCACCATCCGGTTCCGGAATTTCAGCGCCGGGCAGCTGCGTACCTTCTGGACCCTGTACCGGAGCGTCACCGCCTATAACTTCACGAACCGGAACTGCTCCGTCGCAGTTGCCCTGGCATTGGAAGCGGCCCTCATGGGGAGCCTCACTACCCGTCATCGAATCCGGACCCTGTTCTGGCTGTTGACGAACAAGGATCTGTGGGTGGCCCATTTCATTCGCTGGAAGGCCCGGGAGATGGTCTGGACGCCCGGCATGATGCTTGATTACGTGGTAGCTCTCCATCGCGTGGTGGAGGAATAATGACTCGTCCCGCCCGCGATACCACTGGTATTCCGCACCTCCGCGCGCCCCATACCGATAGGCTCTACGATGCGGGGTTTTTCCTTGTCGAGGCATTCGCCGCCCTGGAAGTCACCGCGGTTATCGTCGCCAACGCCCGCATCACCGCGAGCCTGGGACTGCGCGAGGAACTGTCCAGCTATATCCTCAACAGCTATCTCTACCCTCTGTTCGCGGTGATGCTGCTGATCCTTCTCCTTTCCCGCTTGATAGGCCGCGTCTGCAATCCGCTCTATTTTTTTCTCGGCGGTCTCGCCCTGTTCTCGGTGGGGAACCTTGTCTGTTTTTCCGCCCCGTCCCCGGCGTTCTTTTTTGCCGGGCGCATCGTCATGGGCATTGGCGGCGCGGTTTCCTTTGCCGGGCAACTGTGGACGCTCAGCGTCTTTCACCGCTTGCGGCTCACCCGCACCCTTGTCTGGGGGGAGGCCGGCGCCGCCCTCGGCGTGGTGGTCGGTCCTCTTGTGGGCGCGCTCTTCGCCCAGCATTCACCGGACGGGTGGAGGGATTTTTTTCTGCTGAATGCCGGCCTTGGCCTGGCGACGCTCATTTTCGCAGCCCTCGGCCTGTGGCGGCGGCGAGCGGTGAGGCAGGATAACGCCGAGACAGGGGAAGAAGACGCGGTCGGCCGGAGAACCACGCGGGTGATGACGGCCTGGCAGGTGGCGGTTTCCATCCTCATCGTGGGCTCCGAGTACCTCTTTTCCGATTACCTCCAGGCAAAGGCGGGCAAGAGCCCCCTGTTCGTCGGGGGAATGACGGTACTCGCTTCGGCGGGCGCCGTTCTGGGCAGCCTCTGGGCGGCCCGTCTGGAACGGAGTCTGGAACGGCTCCCCTCCCTTTCCGCCGCGGGCCTCCTGGCGTCTCTATGCGCGCTCGTCTTCTGTCTTCACTCCGGATCGTTTCTGCTTGCCGGGATACCCATCTTCGCGTCCGGTCTGTGCATGGGGCTGGCCAGCGTGAGCATCTACGCCTGCATCGTGACGGCGTCGGACCCTCGGATGTTTCTCCCCCGTTCCATGGTCTACCTGATGGGCATGCAGCTCGGCAACGCCATCGGTGTGCAGGCCGTCGGCGTGGCGGAAATGTGGCGCCTGGGGGTGCTGAGCACGGCAGGCATCGTGGCTTCTCTTCCGCTGGTTATCTGCGTCGGAGTTCTCTGGTATGCCCGGACGGTCCGCGTCTCGACGCGGACCATTCAGGAAGGCTGAAAAGAAAGTCGCGCCGCCGGGGGGGACTTCCGGCGCGCTTTTCTGCCGCACAAGCACGTACCCCATGTCAAGGAGATCGTCCATGATCGCTATTGCAGGCTTTTCCCGTTTTTCCACGATACTCTCTTTCTTCCTGGCCCTCCTCTTTTTCCTGCCGGCGGCTCCGGCACGCTCGGAAACTTCCGATGCCGCACAACAGGATGCCAATGCTTCGCTTACGCTTGCGGCAATCCCTGTCTACCAGTTTGACGCGAATCTGGACAAGGGGGGAAGCGTCAGCGTGTTTCGTGTCATGTTTGCCGCGGACGGAAGCATCCCCCTCAGCGAGACGTTCGGCGTGGGGCTTCATTTCGGTTATACGTACGCGGACTTCAATTTTTCGGGTCCCGCCGCGTTCGCCGGCGCGAAGCCATGGGACACGGTGCATAACCTGGAATTCGGAGGGAATGTGGGGTATGATCTGACTCCCGAATGGAGTGTCTATGTCGCTCCCACGGTCCAGTTTTCCCGTGAAGACGGCGCCGGGTGGGGGAACGCGGTGCAATACGGCGGCGTCGTTTCCGTTACCCGGGATTTCGGCCCCAATCTGACACTCGGTCTCGGCGTGGCGGCGTTCAGCGAACTGGAAGAGGTAACGGTATTCCCGGTGCTGGTGGTGAACTGGCGGATAACCGAACGTCTCCTCCTGACCAACCCCTTCCGGCCGGGGCCCGCCGGTCCCGCGGGCATGGAACTTTCCTACCGCATCGGAGGAGGCTGGGATGTGGCGGCCGGCGCAGCGTACCGGTCCGAACGATTCCGCCTCAAGGATTCCGGCCTTTTTGCCGACGGAATCGGGGAGTTCAGCTCGATTCCAGTCTGGGGACGTCTGTCGTGGAGCGCCGTAAAGAGATTCAACCTCGACGTGTACGGAGGGGTCATGTGCAGCGGCAAGGTGAGCATGGACGACAGGAACGGCGCCAGGCTCACGTCGGACGATTACCATCCCGCGCCCTTCCTGGCGCTGGCAATCTCGTCACGTTTTTAGGAAGAGAATGGCAGAAGCCCTGCCGGGTTTGCGAAATCCGGCAGGGCTGGAATCCGGCAGGTCTGAGGTTTGATTGGGGCGTGAGAAGAGAATGAACCGGGATATCCTTGACAGGATTGTCATCAGGATGGGCGACATTACCCAGGTGGAGACGGATGCCGTGGTGAACGCCGCCAACAGCACCCTTCTCGGTGGAGGAGGGGTGGACGGCATGATCCACTGGGCAGCGGGCTCGGGCCTCCTGGAAGAGTGCCGTGCCATCGGCTGGTGCCCGACGGGCGAGGCGAGGATTACCGGAGCCTACAATCTTCCGGCGCGCCGCGTGATTCATACCGTGGGCCCCGTATACGGGATCGACGGGGAGGATTCCCCCCGGCTTCTGGCATCTTGTTACGAAAGCAGCCTCGCCCTCGCCGCCGGCAGCGGGGTACGAACGATCTCCTTCCCGGCAATCAGCTGCGGCGCTTACGGGTATCCGGTCGGGGAGGCGTGCAGGATTGCGCTAGATACGACCGTGCGCTTCCTTGAGTCACACGATGTGCCGGAAAAGGTGCTCTTTGTCCTGTATTCCCTGCGGGACTACGAAGCGTACCGGGAATACTATGCGGAGAAAAGGGCCGAAATGGAGGGGAAAACGGAATGATGGAACAAATCCCTCCCGGTGACTGTCTGGTATGATACGGGAGAAAAACCGCGCGACAATCGATGCCGACGCCGAGCTGGTGAAATCCTGCCGCACGGGAGACCTGCGGGCCTTCGAGACGCTGGTGGAAAAATACCGGAACAGGATGTTTACCCTCGTCTATCGCATCCTCGGCGATTACGATGACGCGGCCGAGGTGACCCAGGACGTGTTCGTGGCCGCCTGGCGCGCGCTGGGAAAATTCCGTGGCGAAGCGCTGTTTTCCACATGGCTGACCAGAATAGCCGTCAACCTGTCGCGCAACCGGCTCCAGCAGACGCGGACCCGGTCGTCCCGGGAAGCGTACTCCCTGGATGAGCCGATCCCCGGCTGCGAAAAGTGTCGGCATTCGGATCCGAGGTCGGACGGCCCGTCCGCCCAGGAGATGCTGGAGCGGGAAGAGATCCGGATACGGGTGCAGGGATGCATCAACGGACTGGAGCCCGGGTTCCGTGAGGTGCTGGTGCTGAGGGACGTGGAGGAGTATTCCTACGGGGAGATCGGCGGCATGCTCGGTCTTGCCGAAGGGACGGTCAAATCGAGGATTTCCCGGGCGCGCGAGGCGATCCGGGGGTGCCTGAAACGGGTGCTGGGAGAGATATGATGGACCATGCCGGGATACGGGACAAGCTGTCGGCATATCTGGACGGGGCTGTTACTCCGCGGGAAAAGGCTCTCATTGAGGAGCACCTGAAGACCTGTCCCGAGTGCGAGACCGCTCTGCGTGACCTGCGGCGGACGGTGGAACGCCTGCGAACCATGGGCGAGGAGGAGCCTCCGCCATGGCTGACGCAGCGCATCATGGCGCGCATCCGGGAGGAGGCCGCTCAAGAGAAAGCTTTCCGGCGTCGATTCTTTCCACCGTTGCGCTGGAAGCTTCCCTTGCAAGCGGCTGCCCTGGTCTTTCTCTCCGTAACCGTCTACATGGTATACCGCGGTGTTTCTCCGGAGGTGAAAATAGCCGTTCCTCCGGTTGCGGAGATTCAGAGGGAGGGGACTCCCCAGGCCCCGCCGGCCATTACTCCCGGCTCTGAAACGGAGCAGAAGCCGGCTGTTCCGGAAAAACGCCCGACGGAAGAGAAAAAACAGGATATCGCCTCCGCAAAGGGACGCGCCGTCCCCCGGTCCTCCGGGGAGGCGCCCGCCGCGGCGCTTCCGTCCGAATCGGCGCGGGAAGAAGCAGCTTCCCAGTTCGCACAGCCGCCGGCGGCCGCTCCCGCGCCGATGCCCGAAACCAAGGGAGGGGCACAGCGGGTCCTCGGGGAACAGGGCGACATGGCCCTGCCCCGGGATGCGGAAAATCGGCGAAAGGAGGAGAAAAGCGCCTCTTCCCCGGCCATGCGCGCGAAAGCGGTTGCTCCGACCGCGATGAGGGATATGCGAGTTGTTCTCGGTGTCAATGATACGGACACTGCTTTCAGGGAAATCGACAGGATTGCCGGCCTGTCCGGAGGAACGATCGTCCGGCGGAGCGCCCGCGACGAAGGCGGGGTCTGTATCGTGCGAGTCGAGCGTGAGCGGCTGGGTGAATTCCTTGAGCGGGTTGGGAAAATCGGGGAAGTAAGAAAAACAACGCCGCTCCCGGCAGGGGAGAACGGCGTTGTTGAGGTGCTGATTACGGTTGAAACCGTGAATCGTCCGGGAAGGTAGGGGGCAGGCGTTTTTCCTGCCCGGTGTCCGCCGGTCGTGTCCGTTCCTACGATGCGTAGCTGATGTCGATTATCTCGTATTCCTTCAGCCCGGAAGGCACCTTCACGCGCACCGTGTCGTCGAGCCGGTGACCGATGAGCGCCTTACCCACAGGCGACGAGCAGGACATCTTGCCCAGTTTTATGTCCGCCTCGTCTTCGCCCACAATGCGGTAGGTGACCTCTTCATCCAGCGCGGTATCATACAGGGTTACGGTGGCTCCGAACACCACCTTGTCCGGGGTCATGTTGGAGAGGTCCACGACATAGGCGCGGGCAAGTTTGTCCTTGAGCTCCTGGATCTTTCCTTCGATAAAGCCCTGTCGGTGTTTTGCGGCGTCATATTCCGCGTTTTCGGAAAGGTCTCCGTGGGAACGGGCTTCGGCGATATCCTGGATGACCTTCGGCCGCTCCTCCCTGATGAGGCGTTTCAGTTCTTCCTGAAGGTTGTCGTGGCTTTCCTTGGTCATGGGTACTGAGTGCGACATTGTGGTGCAATCCTCCTAAAACGTGAGGGGCAGCCGAATCGGCCGCCCCTTTCCTTTTTTCATTATAATGATGTCCGTCGAGATTACATGATTCGCGGACGTTCTACAGATACTCCTGGAGAGGTTTTACCTCCAATTCGGCGCGAAGCATGGCGAGAATGCCGTCAACGGCCGCCTTGGCGCCGGCCGTGGTGGTGAAATAGGCGATGTTGCCAATCAGGGTGTTTCTCCGGATGGAGAAGGAGTCCGCCACCGCCTGCGCCCCGTGGGTCGTGTTGAACACCATGCTGATCTCGTTGTTCTTGATGGCGTCGACGATGTGGGGACGACCTTCGGTAACCTTGTTCACCACCCGGACCGGGATGCCCTTCTCCTTCAGGAAGGCCGCGGTCCCGCGGGTGGCAACCAGTTCAAAGCCGTTATCATACAGTTTTTTGGCCGGAGAGACAATAAGTTTCTTGTCACTGTCGCGCACGCTGATGAAGACCGTTCCGGACAGCGGGAGCCTAACGCCCGCCCCCAGCTGCGCCTTGGCAAAGGCCCGGGCAAAGTCGAAGTCGATACCCATCACCTCGCCGGTGGACTTCATCTCCGGACCGAGGATGGTGTCCACGCCGGGGAACTTCACGAAGGGGAATACCGCTTCCTTGACCGCTACGTGTTTCGGCTCAATCTCCGAGTCTACCCCCAGGTCCTTCAGTGTTTTGCCCGCCATGACGCGGGCCGCCAGCTTCGCCAGGGGTCTGCCGGTGGCCTTGGACACGAATGGGACGGTGCGGGAGGCCCTGGGATTGACCTCCAGGATATAAATATCTCCGTCCTTGACCGCGAACTGGACGTTCATCAGTCCCCTGACCCCCAGTTCCAGCGCCATGAGCCGCGTCTGCCGCTTGATCTCCTCCATGGTCTCCCGGGAAATGGAGTAGGGAGGGATGGAGCAGGCCGAATCGCCCGAGTGTATCCCCGCCTCCTCGATGTGCTCCATGACGCCTCCGATGATGACGTCGCGGCCGTCGCACAGGGCGTCCACGTCGATTTCGATGGCCGAGTTCAGGAACTTGTCCACCAGGATGGGGTGCTCCGGGGAAGCTTGGACCGCCGTGTGCATGTAGCGCCGCAGCTCATCCACATCGTAGACTATTTCCATGGCCCGTCCGCCCAGGACGTACGACGGCCTCACCACCACCGGGTAGCCGATGCGGTCGGCGATCTTTTCAGCCTCCTCGAAGGAACGGGCCGTGCCGTTCTCGGGCTGGCGCAGGTGGAGCTTGTGGAGCATCACCTGGAAGCGCTCCCGGTCCTCCGCCTTGTCGATGGAGTCGGGTGATGTGCCGATAATGGGGACTCCCGCCTTTTCCAGGGCCACGGCCAGCTTGAGGGGGGTCTGGCCGCCGAACTGCACGATGACTCCGTCCGGCTTCTCCTTTTCCACGATGTTGAGCACGTCCTCGTAGGTGAGCGGTTCGAAGTAGAGGCGATCCGAGGTGTCGTAGTCGGTGGAGACCGTCTCCGGGTTGCAGTTGACCATGATGGTCTCAAAGCCGTCTTCGGCCAGGGCGAAGACGCCGTGGACGCAGCAGTAGTCGAACTCGATCCCCTGTCCGATTCGGTTGGGACCGCCGCCCAGGATCATGATCTTCTTACGGTCGGTGGGTTCCGCCTCGCACTCCTCCTCGTAGGTGGAGTAGAGGTAGGGGGTGTAGGCCACGAACTCCGCGGCGCAGGTGTCCACCCGCTTGAACACCGGCACGATGTTCAGGGAAACCCGCGCGGCGCGGATATCATCCTCGGATGCGCCCCAGAACCGGGCGATCATCCGGTCTGAGAAGCCGTATTCCTTGGCATCCTTCAACACCTCCCGCAGTTCCGGCAGTCTTTTTTCGAACACGTGGCGGGCCGACTTCAGTTCATCCTCCATCTCCATGATCTGCCGGATGTTGGTCAGGAACCAGGGGTCGATGGCGGTGATTTCGTACAGCTCCTGCTCCCGCATTCCGTAGCGGAATGCGTCTCCCAGGAACCAGAGCCGCTCCCAGCCGGGGATGCGGAGCTTTTCCCGGAGGAGCGACTGCTCCTTGTACGTCAGGGCGCGCCGCGTTTCATCGGTAAGGTCGAACAGCCGGGATTCGAAACCGCAGGATCCGATCTCCAGGGAGCGGAGCGCCTTCTGCAGGGACTCCTTGAAGGTGCGGCCGATGGCCATGACCTCGCCCACGGACTTCATCTGGGTGGTGAGGGTAGCATCGGCGGCCGGGAATTTCTCGAAGGTGAAGCGCGGCACCTTGGTGACCACGTAGTCGATGGTCGGTTCGAAGCAGGCCGGTGTCTCCCTGGTGATGTCGTTGCGGATCTCGTCCAGGTAGTAGCCCACGGCAAGCTTTGCGGCGATCTTGGCGATCGGGAAGCCGGTAGCCTTGGAGGCCAGGGCCGAGCTGCGCGAGACCCGGGGGTTCATCTCGATGACCACCAGGCGGCCGTTGCTGGGATTGACGCCGAACTGGATATTGGAACCGCCAGTATCAACGCCGATTTCGCGGATGATCTTCAGGGACGCGTCCCTGAGGATCTGGTATTCCTTGTCGGTGAGGGTCTGTGCCGGGGCAACGGTAATGGAGTCTCCGGTGTGGACCCCCATGGGGTCGAAGTTTTCGATGGAGCAGATGATGACCACGTTGTCCTTGGTGTCGCGCATCACCTCCAGTTCGAACTCTTTCCAGCCGATGACCGACTCTTCCACCAGGATTTCGTCCGTGGGCGAGGCTTCGATCCCGGTCATGGCCATGCGCTCGTACTCTTCCATATTGTAGGCGATGCCGCCGCCGGTGCCGCCCAGGGTGAAGGAAGGACGGATGATGGCCGGGAAGCCCACCGTCTTGATTATCTCCATGGCTTCGCTATGGTTGTGGGCGAACCCGGAGCGGGGCACCTCAAGGCCGATGCGTTCCATGGCTTCCTTGAAGAGGGTGCGGTCCTCGGCCTTCTTGATGGCCGGTAGCTTGGCGCCGATAAGCTCCACCCCGAACTTTTCCAGCACCCCGTTCTCCGCCACCGCCACGGCGGTGTTGAGGGCGGTCTGGCCGCCCAGGGTCGGCAGGATTGCGTCCGGGCGCTCCTTTTCGATGATTTTTTCCAGGAACTCCGGGGTGATGGGCTCCACGTAGGTCCGGTCGGCGAAGTCCGGGTCGGTCATGATGGTGGCCGGGTTGCTGTTCAGCAGCACCACCTCGTACCCCTCTTCCTTCAGGGCCTTGCAGGCTTGGGTGCCGGAATAGTCGAACTCGCACGCCTGGCCGATGACGATGGGGCCGGCGCCGATGATGAGGATCTT
>CALABV010000214.1 GCA_937886325.1 uncultured Geobacter sp. | reverse complement strand
TCCCGCGCGCCGCTTCCATCGTAATCATCCACCTGTTCAAGGGTGTCCTCTACCAGGACCAGCACCCGGAGCAGTGGCGCGACCTGCTGCAGAATCAGGCCGCGGTGAGCGACTATGTGGCGGCCATCGGCCTCCAGCTCTACCTGGACGAAGCAGAGGGGTACGCCTTCCTGCGCCGGCGGCCCGAGGGGACGGATGAAGAGGAGGAGATCGAGCCCCTGCCCCGCCTGGTGCAGCGCCGACCCCTCAGCTACCCGGTGAGCCTCCTCTGCGTGCTGCTGCGCAAGAAGCTGGTGGAGCTGGACGCCGCGGGCGGCGAGACCCGGCTCATCCTGAGCCGCGACCAGATGGTGGAGATGCTGCGCGTCTTTCTCGGCGAGCGGAGCAACGAGGCCAGGCTGGTGGATCAGATTGACGGCCACATCGCCAAGGTGGCGGATTTCGGTTTCCTGCGGCGGTTGAAGAAGGATGAGGACACCTACGAGGTGCGGCGCATCATCAAGGCCCTGGTGGACGGCGACTGGCTGGCCGAGATGGACCGCAGACTGGAGGAGTACCTGGCCCATGCAGACGCTTCCGCTTGATTTCGCCGCCGACGACACCCTGACCGGTTTCCGTCTGAGCCGCTTCGAGGCTCTGAACTGGGGGACCTTTACCCACCGGGTCTGGACCATCAACCCGGCCGGCCACAACGGACTCCTCACCGGCGACATCGGCTCGGGCAAGTCCACCCTGGTGGACGCGGTGACCACTCTGCTGGTACCCCACCACCGCATCATCTACAACAAGGCGGCCGGCGCCGTGGGCAGGGAGCGGGACCTTTACTCCTACATCCGCGGCGAATACAAGAGCGAAAAGGACGACTCCTCCCAGACGGCCAAGCCCATCAGCCTGCGTGGCGAGGACACCTTTACCGTGCTCCTGGCCTATTTTTACAACGCCGGGTTCAACCAGGGGGTGAGCCTGGCCCAGGTGTTCTGGATCAAGGACCACCGGCGGAATCCGGAGCGGTTTTTCGTGGTGGCGGAGACAGAGCTTTCCATAGCCGGCCACTTCGGCGATTTCGGCGCGGACATCCTCGACCTGAAGAAACGGCTCAAGCGCATGAAGCGGGTCACGGTGCTGGACAACTTCAAGGAGTACAGTTCCCGGTTCCGCTACCTGTTCGGCATCCAGAACGAGCAGGCCCTGGAGCTCTTCTACCAGACGGTTTCCATGAAATCGGTGGGCAACCTGACCGATTTCGTGCGCAACCACATGCTGGAAGCCGCTGACATGGAGACGCGCATCGAGGCCTTGAGGCGCAACTTCGACAACCTGAACCGGGCCCACGAGGCGGTGCTCAAGGCCAAGCGCCAGATCGAGCGCCTCACCCCCCTGGCGGCGGACGGCGAGCGCTACCGGGAGCTGGCCGAGGAGATCCGGGACCTGCGCGCCTGCAGGGAGGCCCTGGCCCCCTGGTTCGCCTCGTTGAAGGTCGGCCTGCTCACAACGGATATCGACAGGGCGGAGCTGGAGATGGAAAAGACCGCCTCGCGGCTGGCCTCGGTCCAGGAGGAGCTGCGCCAACTGCGCCGCCGGGAGGGGGAGCTCCTCACCGGCATCGACGACAGCGGCGGCCGCCGCTTGCAGACCCTGGCTGACGAGATCACCGGCCTTGTCCGGGAACGGGACGGCAAGCTGCGCAGGGAGGAGGAATACCGAAGCCTGGCCATGGCCGTCGGCCTGAAACCGGCGGGGAGCGAAGAGGACTTTTTCCGCAACCGGCGGGAGGGCGAAGCCCTTCTCGAACAGGTGACGCGCGAATCGGAGGAATGGAAAAAGGGAGAGATTGACCTGGGAGTGGAGTTGCGGAGGCTTTCCGGGGAGCAGGCCGAGCTGGCGGAGGAAATAGACTCTCTGCGCCGCCGCGCCGGCAACATTCCCGTTAAGAACCTGACCATGCGCCGGGAAATGGCCGAAGTCCTGGGAATCACCGAAGAGGAACTCCCCTTTGCCGGCGAACTTCTCCAGGTGGACGAGCAGGCCTCGGCCTGGGAGGGCGCCATCGAGCGCCTGCTCCACAATTTCGGCCTGAGCCTCCTGGTTCCCGAGGCGTTGTACGGCCGGGTGAGCCACTACGTGGAACGCACCAACCTGCATGGACGGCTGATCTATTACCGGGCCAGTGAAGTATCGGACGGAGCTTCCGCCTCCGCCGCCGACCCCGATTCGCTGCCGCGCAAGCTGCTGGTCAAGCCGGACACCCCCTTCTACGGCTGGCTCCTGGAGGAGCTGGCGGAACGCTTCGATTACGCCTGCTGCGAAGACCTGGAGATGTTCCGCCGCCTTCCCCGTGCCATGACCAGGAACGGCCAGATCAAGTCCGGGAACAAGCGCCACGAAAAGGACGACCGCCGCTCCATCCACGACCGGAGCCGGTATGTGCTGGGGTGGGATAACAGGGAAAAGATCAAGGCCCTGGAGAGCAAGAAAATCCAGATGGAACGGACCGCCCGGGAGACCGCCGGCCGACTCGCCGATCTGAGCCTGCGCCAGGGACTGCTTACGGAAAGGCGGGACGGGGTGCGCGACCTGCTCAACTTCACCGATTACGCCGCCATCAGCTGGGAGCCGCTGACCGAACGGATCCAGCTCCTGGAAGAGGAGCGGAGCGAGCTGGAGCGGAGTTCCGACACGCTGCGGTTGCTGAGGGAGCAGTTACAGGGCGTAGGGGAGGAGATCGCCATCAAGACGGCGCGGCAGGACAGCCTGAACAAGGAGGCGGGCCGGCTCGAAGAGCGGCTCTCCGGCCGCCGGTCTGAACGGGCCGAGGCGGAAACCCTTGCGGCAACGCTCGAAGAAGAGGGGCGCCGGGAACTCACCGCGAAACTCGACGAGGTGCGCGGAGATGTGCAAAAAGACGCAGCGCTTACCCTTCAGAACCATGACCGAATCCAGAGGGAGACCCGCGACGCCCTCGATTCCCGACGGGAAGCCATGGACAAGAGGCGCCAGCGGCTCACGGAAAAGATCCTGGGCCAGATGAAGGACTACAAGCACGCCTATCCGGCGGAAACCGCGGAGACGGACGCCGGGCTGGAGTCCCTGGGCGAGTTCGGCGCCATGCTCACGGCCCTGCGGGAACAGGACCTTCCCCGCCACGAGGCCCGCTTCAAGCAGCTCCTGAACGAGGAAACCATCAAGGACATCGTCCTCCTGCAGAACCAGCTGGAAAAGGAAAAACAGCAGATCTCCGAGAAGATCCGGGCCATCAACGGCTCGCTGCGGGAGATCGAATACGCGCCCGGCGCCTTCATCGAGCTGACCACCGACCGCACCCCTGACCCGGAGGTCCGCGATTTCCAGGAGGAGCTGAAGCAGTGCCTCTCCCATACCCTGGGCGATCCCGAGATCTACAACGAGGCGAAATTTCTCCAGGTAAAGGCGGTCATCGACCGCTTCAACGGCCGCGAAGGCTTCGTGGAGCTGGACCGGAGATGGACGCGCAAGGTCACGGACGTGCGCAACTGGTTCACCTTCTCCGCCAGCGAGCGGTGGCGGGAGGACAACAGCGAGAAGGAATATTATTCGGATACGGCCGGCAAATCCGGGGGGCAGAAGGAGAAGCTGGCCTACACCATCCTCGCTTCGGCCCTGGCCTACCAGTTCGGCCTGGAATGGGGCGCGGTCCAGTCCCGCTCCTTCCGCTTCGTGGTCATCGACGAGGCCTTCGCCAAGGGGTCGGACGAGAGCACGCGCTACGGGCTGGAGCTGTTCAGAAAGCTCAACCTGCAACTCCTCATCGTGACCCCCTTGCAGAAGATCCACGTCATCGAGGAGTATATCCGGTCGGTGCACTACATCTACAATGAAGACGGCAAGAACTCCATGGTGCGCAACCTGACCCTGGCGGAATACCAGGCGGAAAAGGAGCGCTACCGCGCGGGGGCAGCGCCGTGATCTCGCCCGAAACCATCAGGGAAAAAGCGCTGAAGGTCTGGCGATCGGGACGCGTCCTCTCCGCATGGCTCAGCGGAGAGCCCCTGTTCCCCCTCGATATCCCGTTCCGCAAGGTCACCGCCGTTGAGGCCCTGGAGCGTTTCGCCGAGGTGCGGGCCTGGGTGAACCGCCTGCGCGAAGGGAGCAAGGAGGTGAGGGGCTTCGGCTACTCCCTGGAATTCGCGGAGGTCAACCACCGTCAGCTGGGTGTCCAGCATTTCCCGAACCGCATCCGCTTCGATACCGGGGAGGATTTTCTCCGTTTCCTCGGCAAGGGGAAGGATTTCGCCGCTTTCAAGACCCTGGCGGAACAGACCCTCGGGGAACAGCCGCTCCTGAAAGAGTGGCTGGAGCGCAAGCCGATGAAGGCCCTGGAGAACCGGGAAGCCTGGCCAGGCGCGCTGGCGGTGTGCCGTTTTCTGCGGGATACTCCCGGGCCGGGCCGCTACATCCGGGAGCTGGACATCCCGGGCGTGGACAGCAAGTTCATCGAACAGCATAAATCGCTTCTGCGGGAGCTGCTTGATCTCGTCCTCCCGCCGGAGGCCGCGGACCCGGAGATCACCTCCCTGTCGGGCCACGGCTTTGAGCGGCGCTACGGCTTCCGCTACGACGAGCCGCTGATCCGCTTCCGCATCCTCGACCCGGAGTGTGCGGGTCCGTGGGGCGTAAGCGACATCAGCGTCCCGCTCAATCAATTTCTCACCCTCGATCCCCCCTGCGAACGGGTGGTGATAACGGAGAACAAGATCAACGGCCTGACCTTTCCAGCCCTGGCAAGGTCGATGGTGGTCTTCGGCCTCGGCTACGGCATCTCGTCGCTGCGGGACGCAGCCTGGCTCGGGGATAAGGAGATCCTCTATTGGGGGGACATCGACACCCACGGCTTCTCCATCCTCTCCCGGCTCCGGGGCTTTTTCCCCGACGTACACTCCCTTCTCATGGACCGGGAGACACTCATGGAATTCCGTCGCTTGTGGGTGAGAGAGGACGACGACAAGAGATGCGTCGCCGAGCTGGCGCATCTGGATGAATCGGAGCGGCGCCTCTATTCCGACCTGAGAGACAATATCCTCGGGGAAAACATCCGCCTGGAACAGGAGCGGATCGCCTTTGCCTGCTTGAAGAAAACACTTTCAACCTTAGCGGAGCTATAGATTATGCAGCGCCGTACCATCCTCCACGTCGACATGAACGCCTTCTTCGCCTCGGTGGAGCAGGCCTTGAACCCGGCCCTGCGGGGCAAGCCGGTGGCGGTCATCGGCTCGGCCAAGCGCACGGTGATCACCACCTCGTCCTATGAGGCGCGAAAGTACGGGGTGAAAACCGGCATGGCGGTCTGGGAAGCCAAGCGCTGCTGCCCCGACCTGATCCTGGTCGTCGGCAACAACCGCCGCTACACCCACACTTCGGCCGGGATCGTCCGGATGATGCTGGACTACACGCCGTTGGTGGAGGTCTTTTCCATCGACGAGGCATTCATGGACGTGACCGGTTCCCTGAGGCTGTTCGGCTCCGCCGAAAACATCGCCATGCTCCTGAAATCGCGCATCCGTCATCGCTTCGGCATCACCTGTTCCATAGGCATCGCTCCCAACAAGATGCTGGCGAAACTGGCTTCCGACATGGAGAAGCCGGACGGACTCACGATAATCAGGCCGGATATGGTCGCCGGAGTACTGGAAAAGACCCCAGTCAGTGATATGTGCGGTATCGGCAGGAAGACGGAGAAGCAACTGCGACTCCTCGGCATCACCAGCTGCGGCGAACTGGGACGGTTTGCCGTCGAAATTTTGACAAAGAGGTTCGGAATTGTCGGCGAATGCCTGCACCGTATGGGAAAGGGTCTCGACGATACGCCCGTGGTCCCGGCGGAGCAGGCGGAACCGGTCAAGTCGGTGGGTCATTCCATGACGCTGGAGCAAGACATCGAACGGCGCGAGGATATTTTGAAGTACCTCCTTCAGCTTTCGGAAATGGTTGGAAGGAGGGCAAGGCGGTACGGGGTCAGCGGCAGGACGGTGCGTCTTCAGGTCAGGTATGCCGACTTTTTCAGCAGTTTCGGCAAGCAACGGACCCTGCCCCTGTTTGTCAGTCTCAGTGACGATATTTACCGGGCCGCTGTCGGAATACTGGATTCGGTCACTCTGGAGCAGCCGGTGAGGCTCCTCGGCGTCTGTCTTTCGGGTCTCCGTCACCAAGGCGAGCAATTGCCGCTGTTCAACGAGGCTCGCAAGAAGCAGTCTGTTGCGCGTGCCATGGATGAAGTGAATGACCGCTACGGGGAATTTTCCGTTACCTTCGGCTCGCTCCGTGCCGATGATGAGGAAAAAGGTTCTTTTGTCATCTCTCCGGCATGGCGGCCGGAAGGGATCCGGTGCGTTGACGTTGGGTGATGCGGGGAAACCTCGGGCCATGCATACCTGAAAAGGGGCATGGAATGGTGCTTTTGCGGTTTCCATGGGGGATTCGGCAGGGTGGTCGGAAAGCGCAAATCGGCATTGGTGCATGGAGTTACATTCGAAATGAGTTTGGCATGAAACATGCTTAAATAAATGCATTCAGAAAAAAGCCATGTCAACCCTCCGGATCAATACCTCCCATTGAACCCGTATCCTGCCAGATACGGGTTTTTTTTGCCCTGCATTCCGTGGGATCGCCGTATCTTTCCGCCACTCGGCCTATTTCAATTTCTCGGAAGATTAGACACCAACATCAGGTGTGGAAGAGTTGTGGAATACGCTGTGGAAAAATCGAAAAAGCGATATCATAAAAAGGATTCCATCGCTTTGCCGCTTATTTAATCATTTGAAAAAAATAATAATATCATCATGTTATGAAATTATATAGTGATTATGAGGGGTTGGAGAGATATTTTCTACCGGTTTTTTGAGAAAAAGGGATGTGGTGCTGCTATGCGTAATCCTGAATTCGGCAATCATTTCAAGCAGTGTGTCCAAAAGAAGGACATATGCATACTGTTTGGGCAAGGGTACTGGGGACTGCACAGAGGAGTTGCGCATTTCAACGAAAAAAGGGGCTGCCGATGACGACAAGCCCTTTGAGTATCATGGTGGGCGATACTGGGATCGAACCAGTGACTTCTACCGTGTGAAGGTAGCACTCTCCCGCTGAGTTAATCGCCCATGATGTGCCACCATGAATAACAAAACCTCCCTGAACTGTCAAGGACAAGATTCCCGGAAGAGGGGGTCTCTCATTGCCAGTGGGACGCTTTTTTATTCTTGACAGTTTCCGTCACCGGGTTGAAACTCTGACGGAATGACCAAATTTCTGTGATTCACCGGGCGGCTTCCATGGACGGGTACAGGCTGGAAAAGGGGATGGTTCAGGTTTATACGGGCAACGGCAAAGGGAAAACCACCGCCGCCTTGGGGTTGGCCTTCAGGGCCGTCGGCCGGGGGCTTGCGGTTCATATGATCCAGTTCGTGAAAGGGTGTGAGCCGTGTGGCGAGCACCTGGCCGCGGAAAAGTATGCCCCCTGCTTCACCATAGTACAGATGGGGCACAAAGGATGGCTCGGCAGGGGGAAGCCGGCGCCGGAAGCAGTGCTGATGGCCCGAAAGGCCTTTGAAATGGCCAGGGAAGCCGTAACCTGTGGCCGGTATGACGTGGTAATCCTTGATGAGATAAATACCGCGGTTTCCTACGGACTGGTTGCGGTGGAAGACCTTCTTCATCTGATCAGGGAAAAGGGGGAGCATGTGGAACTGGTGCTCACCGGCAGGAACGCGGCGCCGGAGGTTATGGAAGCGGCGGACTTGGTTACCGAGATGCGGGAGGTCAAGCACTACTTCAAGGCAGGGGTAACCGCCCGGATTGGTATTGAAAAATAAAATGAACCTGAAAGCGTTCTTTGCAGGGCGTAAAAAAAGGGAGCGGCATACCAAAACGCCCCATTTCTATAACGTACCGATATTATTAGCTAGCACCTTTGAAAAAATCTCATAATGTTTGCGATTTGTTTGCAGTATAGTCAAGACAAGTCACTTGTCAAGCCTAAAGATAGGTGCTAAATATAAAGGTGTTTTGTCCGATAAAACAAAGAAGCCCCTTGGTTTTGAGTTGTTTAACCGTTCATATCGTGAACGGTTATTAGGGGGTTACTGTTCAATAAATAATCAGTCAATCCTTATATGCAAATATATATGTAATAAACTATCTGCCTCTGTTCACCTCCCTGGTACACACATTACGTGTACCACCGGCACCCATTGAACACCCGATCCCAGCCGCACTCACTTCCTAGAACCAGAAACTACATAGCGCCACACCGCACCCCACGACAAGTCAGCAGTATCAACGAGCAGCAGAAAACCGCATAGCCTCCGTACTTCATCCTGGCATTCAGCAGTCGAAAGACCTCCCACATGCAGCCAGCTCCAAAACAAAAGTGGTTAGCATAGTCAAAATATTTTAATAAAAAAAGGCTCCTCCCACGTATATAAACTGGGTAGAGGGGAAACCTATCCCCAATTTCCACCCCAGGAGCACAACTAATGAACGTAACACCACATGGGCTGGGCTTTTCCCTGCCCCGCAACTACAGCCCGGAGGAATTGCCGGATCTGGTCAACCATCTATTCTGCATCCCTGATTTCAAACCCGAATACCATCTGGCATCCACAGGGCGATCCGGTTACGCCACACGCTACACGGTCAAGACAGCTTTAGGCGCGGAGCTATTCAGCATCCTCACTGATGGTAGAGGTGATTTCCTTCAGAATCAAACTCATATCGACATATCCGGCCTGGCGTTTGAGGATACGGCCAGCAACCCGATGAATCTGGATCTCTACCATATCGCACGGGAAGTAATTGCCATGCAAGGGTGGGGGACCGAAATGCACTCAGCCATAGACGAGTTTTCGGGATTGTTGCCGTGGAAAACCATCCTGAAATTATCTCTCTCCCGGAACTGGAAAGACAGGATCATCACTACTCTGTGCCGCTACAAAACAGACAAATCGACAGGAGAGAAGCGGCAGACCGGCCCCGTATTAGTAGGTAACCATGTATCAGGATCTCTCTACTTCGGCGAAAGGGAATCAGACACATCTATCTGTATTTACCAGAAGGGCTTAGCCGAAGGCGTAAAGTTTCCGTGGTTACGTGTAGAAATACGGTGGAGAAACCGCGCCGCTGTTACCGACATCCTGAAACGACTGGCTGCCGGTGAATCATTGGCCAGCATAACGGCAGGGGCAATAAAATATAACCTACGTTTCGTAGTGCCGGGAGAGAAACGTAAGGGAGGACGTGACACATGTAAATGGTGGGCGAATTTCCTCGGTGACGCTGAGGTCTTAAAGCTTACACGGAAACGTGACCCTCTATACAAATCTCCATTCCAGATCCCTGTGAACGATAAGCAATTAGTTGAAAAATATCTTATGAAAAAATTAGCGGGACCACAAGCAATAGAGATAGAAGGCTTAATGGAGACCATCTTGACAGAGCGGAGGATGAAATTCTGACGTGAAATCTGCAATATAATTATGTATCTCTGATTTCATATCCATTATGCGTTTTCCCGGTCTCTATCAGCCTTAACTGCAACAACCCTAAATTTAAAAAAAGGAGCACAAAACAATGTCAAAAACCTACTACCAGACCATCGAAAACATCGTCATCACCGCACAACAGTACCCTGATTCCTTCAGGCACGATCTTGGCGCTGTCGTCTCCGTCAACGTTCGGGAGAGGTAATAGTTATGAACTTCACAGACTTTGAAAGTGTAGGCCTTTTTTTGAATAGGGAGACCCTCACCTCTCAGGAAATCGCCTTGGTGGAACGCTTGGAGCAACTCGTACAGGGCACCATCTCCGCTTACTGTCATTGTAATCCGTTCGTCGGTCCTTTCTGTGCCGCTGCCAACCGTCGAAGCCTGGAATACGTTCTCTTGATTCTCATGGCCGAGAACTTCTACCGAATCACACGGGAAACTATAGGATGGACCCAGGGTAAGTTCGGCAACATTGAAATTACCTTCACGGATGACGCCGGTATAAATGCTCTCTGTTTACTTCTCCTTCAACCCTTCCGGCAGACCTCTTTATGTGGTTGAGTCCCAAGGGCCTTTCTAATATTAAAAAGGTTGACTTGTTGGCGCAAGGCATATGATTATTGGCACATGAATATAATCACACCATACGAAAGAGTAGTACGTGATACTTGCTTTCCTATTTTACGCTTTTGGAGCCTTGTTTTTCAGCCTTCATTTCTCACTCGCACACCCGGAAGCCGTGAAGCAGAAGGAGAGCGTATGGTCTCTGTGCCTCTGGTCTCTCGCTTGGCCGCTTATCTTTTTCGCGGCCATTTTTAGGCGGTTGATACACCGAAACTGTTCGGCAGATTAGAAAGGAAAAGGTCCTGGATTAAGTTTGTCCAGGACCTTTTCCTTTTACTTCAGAAGATCCGTCTCCCCTTTACCTCGCCAGTATATTCTTTACCGCCGTAGGAGTCCAGGCCCCGCCCCTAGCACTCTTTACACCTAGCTTTTCCAGTTCAGCGGCAATGCCTCTCAAGCTCATACCTCTAGCTTGTAGCCCTTCGATTACCGGTCTAACCCTTCCAGCGAAATCATCAGCCGTTTTTTTCAGTACAGCCACACCCTTTGCGCTTGCCTCCGCTACCATTTCAGGCTTCAGATTATTGGTTCCCATCTTTTCACCCCTGGCTTTCCTTGCCTGAAGTCCTGCCTTCGTCCTGACAGCTATCATTTCACGTTCCCGCTGTGCAAGTGCTCCGTAAATGTTTATGGTGAAGTTGTCACAGCCTGGAAGGTCACAGACAACGAAATCAACCTTGCTTTTCTGAAGGCTCAGGATGAAATGAAGGTCACGGCTCAACCGGTCCAGTTTCCCCACAAGCAGCTTGCCACCTACCAGATCCGCATGACGTATGGCCGCCAGAAGTTCAGGCCTTTCACTCTTGGCCCCGCTTTCAATTTCCACATGCTCCTTTACCAGTTCCCCGCCATTCACCGCCACGAAGTCAGCAACCATCTTTTTCTGAGCTTCCAGACCTAACCCGGACTTGCCTTGTTTAGCGGTACTGACTCTGTAGTATGCGATGTATTTCATGGCGATCCTCCTAATGTATAAAAACCTAACGTTCGTTTAGGGATTTTATACACTATGCCAGGGTATCTGTCAACACGTTTACTTATTGTGCTAGCGGGGTTTTCTACTCCCGATCCATGTGGTATATTTGAAAGCATCCACACTAAACGATATGAAAGAGGGTTCTCATGGCAAGGCTTGATGAAGGTTTTAAAGATTTATTGGTTGTCTGCCGGGAGATGGTGGACTACATCAGGAAAGACAAGACCGGCAGGCCAAGAAAGAGTTCTGTCTTGGTAAAAGCAGTGACCGCTTTAGAACGTGCAGAACTCGAAATGGAATGGATGAAGAGGCGACAAGCTGCCCACGCTTCCCCGTACTTTGGTAAACTTGGAAAGCGTTATGATTTCAAGCTCAAAGTTACAGAGGCGCGCAGAAGGGAGTACGGCTACAAAATTATGTGTATCGACCCCCAGGGAAGAACGTACACGTTTAAGGCAGGGAAAGAGCTTCTAGATTTTGATGTTTTTCCGGGAACCAGCTTGTTTTTAAGGGGAAGGATTACAGAACGGGGCATTTTACATAATAGGCATGTAACGTACCTTGAGGTATTGTCCGACATTCAGCAACTCAGCTCTATCGAATCTCTCTAGTCCTATCCACTTCCTTCTTGCAGGATGCAAGGTATGCTCGTGCCTCAAAGACGGAGAATGCGGAGTTGTGGAAGCGGATAGGCTCCTCCCTCACAACTTCGATGCTACGGCAAGTCTCAGAGTCGTAGCGCGCCCCAGGAAATCGGGTATCTTTTTCCTCACTATCGTACATGGCCTTTTCCTTTAAGGTAATTATACCACATGCGGGTAGGTAGGGGCGGGATCAACGCCACATCCTTCATTAGCAGGCCTTACCCTGGCGCCGACACATGCAGAACAAAATCCCAGTCCTATTTACTCAAATGACTTCGATCCACCCCGCAAAGATATTTTCAGAGACTATATAGTTTCCCAGGAAAACCGGTCTCCTTATTTGGCTTGTGAGCGGTCGGTTCTGGCGTGTCAATGGTACGGTGAGGGTGTTTCAACTTTACTCCCTGAAGAACAGTTCCTGTGCCCGTGCCTCTAACTTGTCCAGGTCAACCCCGTCAAGGTTCATCTTCTCCATCATCTCTTTCAGTATCCCGGCTTTCGTTGCCTTCGTGTACCGTGCCGTGACGCTATTTCCGGTAGAGTGTCCCATCATATCGGCAGTTATCTTGAAATCGCTTGATACGTCGAAGACATTACCGGCGAAAGAATGACGCAGGCTATAGAGGCATTTCTTTTTATCGCGGGTAACGTACCTACTTTCAAACCCTAGAACTTCCTTGCCTTTCTGTTTTTCATCTTTGTTGTACCATGAACTGAATTGTTTTACCGTGTCTTGGAACAGTTTCTCCCGCTTCAGGCTCTCTACCCACTCCAGGAACCCCAGGAGCAGGAGAGAATCACAGATAGCTACAGGGCGCACTGTGGCCGCTGTTTTTCCAGTCCGCAGCCTGAAGACCCACATACCGTTATCCAGTTTGCAAATGTCCTCTTTCGTCAGGGCAAGAATATTACCCAGGCGCAACCCGTGGAAGAGTGCTATCAACACGATCCAGAATCTTTCCGGCTTAGGCGGGTTATACCTCCATAGTGATTTTGTGCTCAGAGCATCAATTAATCGGGTAGTTTCTTCGGTCCCGTAGGGAAGCCGTTGCTCCTCAGCGGCTCTTTCCGTGGCGAATAGCTCCCCATCCCATACGTTAGTCGTGTTTATCCACTTCTCTTTTCCGGCGTACTCGATGACGGCTTTTGCTCGTTTCAGGTACTCGTTAGCGGTCTTAAGGCTGATTTTCTCGTATCCGCTTTCATTCTTGAGAATCGTATGAATGGATTTATTCCCGTACCTCTGTACTTTGTTTTTCGGATACCTCAGCAGTACCCGCTTTACCTTCGTCACTGTGTCCATACTGTTGAACTCGGAAATACTGATGTTCCCGCAAATTTCCAGGAGTACCCGGCATTCTACCGTCATATCATCTTTTGTACCCGACTTCACGTTCGGCTTGGATGCTATGTAATGTTCCTGGTATTTTGCAAGGGCGGTCTTTAGGTCTTTGTAGGGAAGGGCAAGATCCTTGTTCGCAGATTCTTTGATCATTCGGAGGGCATTCCAATACCCATCGATACTTGCAAGTTCTGCCTCGTTCAGTTGGATAGTTGCCTCTACGAATTTTAGGCCCAGACGCTTCTTGTCGGACTCAGTGAGCTTAACATCATTCTTCTTCAGCTCATCCGCAACCTGTTCAGTATAGTCTTCCGCAAAGTCGGTATCTTTGGCTATTAGCTGCTCGCGTAGAAGTTCGGTGTCTTCCTTCAGGAGTCTTTTAAAGGCTTCTTTCGTGTCTTCCGGTGAACTGCCGTTAGCATGCATCATGCGTTCAAAAATTCGTCTGGCGTTCTGCTCGTCTTTTGCGTTCTTATTAAGGAGTGGGTCCAGGGGTGAAAGTGCTTCATCTCCCGGAGAGAATGTTGTGCATGTAGCGTGAGCCTCGATTCTTTCAACCCCTTTGGTTAGGAATGCTGCTATAAGTCTTTTTTCCAAGTCTTTGCTTAACATGCCGGACCTCAGTTGGAGGAATAGTTGCTGTGTTCGGTACTCCTCAGCACTGGCGAGGAGGTAAGCATCCTTTTCGTTATCTGTCTTCAAGCTCTTCCAGATTGTAGGCTTTGGAAACAGGGGGGAAAGATCGGAAGGGATGCGACACACGAAAATATAACGATTGCCGCGCCGAATCAAGTGACGTAAATACATAGAAAGCACCTCGACATGTTTGCATCTTGTTTGCAGGGTAAATGTCTAGTGCTATCTATATAATATAATTAAAAAAAGGGAGCGGCATACCACCGCTCCCTTTTTTATCGGAAAAAGCATCCAGGCGGATCTTAGTAATCCATGCCGCCCATGCCGCCCATGCCGCCCATGCCGCCGGGAGGCATCATGGGGCCGCTGTCTTTCTTGGGCTTCTCGGCAATCATCGCCTCGGTGGTCAGCATGAGACCGGCCACGGAAGCGGCGTTCTGCAGTGCCGAACGGGAAACCTTGGTCGGGTCGATGATGCCGGCCTGGACCATGTCGCCGTACTGGTCTTCGGCAGCGTCGTAACCAAATGCATCGCTTCCGGCCTTCACCTTGTCCACTACGATGGAGCCTTCTACTCCGGCGTTCGCGGCGATCTGGCGGATTGGCTCCTCCAGGGCGCGCTTGATGACGTTGACCCCGAACTGCTGGTCGTGGGAGAGCTTGAGGCCGTCGAGAGCGGGCAGGGTGCGGAGATATGCAACGCCGCCGCCGGGGACGATGCCTTCCTCGACCGCCGCGCGGGTTGCGTGGAGGGCGTCTTCCACGCGGGCCTTTTTCTCTTTCATCTCGGTTTCGGTTGCAGCGCCGACGCGGATGACGGCTACGCCGCCCACCAGCTTGGCGAGACGCTCCTGGAGTTTTTCGCGGTCGTAGTCGCTGGTGGTCTCTTCAATCTGTGCGCGAATCTGCTTCACGCGGCCCTGGATATCGGCCTCGGAACCGGCGCCGTCGATGATGGTGGTGTTGTCCTTGTCCACGGTGATCTTCTTGGCGTTGCCGAGCATGTCCATGGAGGTGTTTTCCAGCTTGAAACCCAGCTCTTCGGAAATGACCTTGCCGCCGGTGAGGATGGCGATGTCTTCCAGCATGGCCTTGCGGCGGTCGCCGAAGCCGGGGGCCT
>CALABV010000213.1 GCA_937886325.1 uncultured Geobacter sp. | reverse complement strand
CACTACAACGAAGCCGTTCCATCAGCGGCGCAGTTTAGTGGCGGGTAGTTCATATACCCGCCGTCAACCAGACGGATGGCGCCATGCTCGGGTGAATTCCCAACCGCAACCGGGCTGATTATGGGAAAGCGGGCGCTCAGGAATGTTGCCGTACTGAGTCGGAGAGGCTTTCTCAATAATTCCTCGACATCCGGCTCATCGGTCAGTTCACCCTTGGCCTGAAGATTCGAAACTACAATCCGGCGGCCATCATCAGCTGATGTAGTGTTCAATATGAGCGAAGGCACTTGATACGGGCGCTCCAGCCACATAGCCTGGAAAGGCATCTCGAATAGTCTCGTATTCATGCTACCAAACCATGCACTTTCGAGCCCCTGTTCGAGGTATGACGCCCGACGCACTCCGTACCAGCCAAAAGGGATATCATTAAGAAGGAAGCCGGAAAGCGGAGGGCCGAGAAAATCCCATCGGAAGATGTACGAAGCACAAGGCCGCAATCCTTGTTTTCCACCAGCCTCAAGTGGAGCGCACTTCGTATCGCCATTAATGAGCTTATCGCGATACAAGGACGTGAAGAGAGCCCCGCCGACGCTCCCACCCGAGACGCCGCTGATGGCATAGATGTGGTCGGAAAAGCCCGGATACCGTTCTTCAAGACCCGCAAGCAACGTTGAGGTCCAGTAGGCAGCCCGAACGCCGCCTCCCTGAGCCGCAACAAAGAAGACGGGGTAAGGAGCTGCACTGTCTCTAATCTGGGGACGGTTTCGCAGCCACTCGATAAAGTGTTGAGAAGGGGGCCGGCGGTGTGGCAGCTTGGGAGATGCCTGGATCGTTCGGATTGGCTCGTGATTCAGGGGTGAGAGAAATACCACGCCAATCATCAGCATCCAGGCCAATTGGACAAGAACCGATGAGACTCGGCTCAAGAGTGCAGTGACGATGAAGGCCAAGGCCACAATGAACGCGAATCCGCACACAATAATAGTTGGTGCGCCGAGAAACATTCGAAGTGTGACCGAGGTTCGCGAAAGGAGGAAAACGCTGGCGGCTGATATGACTGCAAAAGCAATCCCGACACGATGCGCATATTCCCAAGGTCTGAAGCCTGGGTTGTCATCCCGGAAATCTCTGGAGATGAGTGCGCAGAAACCGGTAATGGCGAGGATGCTTGCACCGTAGAAGGCAAGTATTGGCCCGAGAATCCAGAGTCCGACAAGGATCGCTATGGCGGCAGCAATGAAGCCCATGACTTTTCTGGACGGAACAGGTTTCGTCAGCTTCCATGCACAACCGACCATGATCATAATTACTACTACGATCAGAAAACCGAGGGAGGCGTCCCACAAAGTACTCTGTCGCGAGCTTGTCTCGACAGCAACAGGCCACAACAGGCCGACGAAGAGCGTCAACATGGAAGGAACCCATATCCTGCAGAATGCCCTGGCACTGTCAGTCGCGCAATAATTCCATCTGTCGAGGAGAAAAAACAGGAAGAAAGCGGTCAGAATGCAGGAATAGGCCAAGCAGATCGGGAACAGAAACCAGGAAATGTTGGCTAATGCCGGGTCAAGCAGCGCCCGCATTGCCTCCTGACCCTGACCGACCGCTATCAGAGGATAGATTGCCAGGAGTTGGATAACAAAAACCGGCAGGCACTTCATCAAAGCTTCCGAGAGAGATAACGAGAAGCGAGCGATTGTCACAACGTGCCGGAGAATGTGCACCTACCCCCTCCTTTCAGAGACTCCGAAATTTCATAGGAAAGATTCACCAGTCCTGCCAGATGACAGCATTATCTTATTTTTGCAAAGCAAAATAGCTCACTTCCGCGACCGGAACCTCCCATTGCTCGCACTTGCATAGATCGCGGTACTCTTCTCCTGAATCCTCGGAACGGCGTTGCACCATGGCAAGGACGGCTATCCGTTCCACGCTGTCCAACCTTCCCCCCCACGTAGTTCGTGCGCTTTCAGAAAGCTGGGCCACACAATTTCCTTTCTCATCACGCAGTTCTATGTATTTACCTGCCGGCGCCAGTCGGAGCGTATCACCCGGATATAGCGCGGCAAGGGACTCATGCACGCGGTCGTCTTGGGGTTTGCGTCCGACGTAGTCGAGGAACAGGTCCCCCATCCCCAGGATATCGTATCGGCGACGCAGCGCCACTCCATCCGGTGGCGTTGCAAGAGGAGGATCGCGTCTGAGGAGAAAGTCTCCTTCGATGAAAGCCGTATGCGGATTGGAAATATCCGCCCTTTCGAAGAGGCATAGGGTCTCCTTTGCACGGGTCATGGCAACATAGTAGACACGCCGTTCCTCCTCCTGCGTCTGTTGGTTCTTTCCCCCTGGCCAGCCCCCTCCAGGGACGAATACATGGGGGAACTCCATCCCCTTGGCGGAGTGCACCGTGCTCAGGAATACGCCGGTGCCGATTGCCTGGTCGCGCCGCTGTTCGGCTAGCGCTTCGTGGACATATTCTGAAAGGTAGTTCGTTGGTAGTTGAGCGTTACCACTTTCTTCCCGCAATTCGTAAAGGATTCCCCTCAGAAGATCCCACCAGATGGTGCATAGCCAAGCCCCGGCCAGTTCGTTGACCCTGGACAGAAGGTCTGTGGCTGACAGCAACTCGTCATTCCGGGCCTTCAGTTCGGCGAAGAATTTGCGAATTTCGCGGATGCGGTGAAGAGGCGGGGTTTTCTTTTCATCGATCCCCCATACTATAGGGATGCCCATCTGCTCGCAAAGTGCTCGAATGGGGGCCAACTCATCACGAGTTCTGGCCAACACGGCGCAGTCATGCCATTTAAGGGATGGATTCCGTTCCTTAAGCCTTGTCAACTCAGCCACGAGAGCCATTGCCTGGTGTGCCGCGTCGGTTACTTGCAGCAGTTGAACCCGCCCCTGTGCCACAGGATCGAGGTCCTTCCATGGACCGCCGGCCGGAAGTCGGTCCCTCCCCTTGTTGATACGAATTGCGTGATCGGTTTTCATCCGGTCCCGGTTATGGACAATCAGGCAGTTTGCCGCGGCAAGTATGTGGGCTGAGGAGCGGTAGTTTTCCACAAGATAGTAGGTTTTCGCCTGGTAGTCTGCCTGGAACTGCCTGATGAATCCTACATTAGCGTCACGAAACGTGTAGATGTTCTGGTCGTCATCTCCCACCGCAAGAAGCGCCAGCTTGCTGTCTGGGTCGTTTAGCGTTCTGCCGGCAATGGCCGAGATCAGCTCATATTGATCTGGGTCGATGTCCTGGTACTCATCCACAAGGATATAGCGATAGCCTGCCAGCAGTCGCTCCCTGAGTTCGTCCCGTTCCAGTCCGTTCAACACGATCCCGCCGTTCAGCAAGCGCACGGCGTCGCGAATAACGGTCTTAAAATCCTCCGCATCGACTTTCCGCCGTTCAGCACGATCGGCAAAGGATGCCCCGGTCAGCCTCATTGCGAGACTGTGATAGGTCTGGACGGTGACCCCCTTCGCGTCAGGACCGGCCAGATCGAGAAGACGGCGACGCAAGGTGTTCGCCGCATTGCGGTTGAAGCAGAGAATCAGGATGCTGCGCGGCGGTACTCTCTTCACCCGAAGCAGGTAGGCGCAACGGTGAGCGACCACCCGAGTCTTGCCGGAACCGGGGCCGGCTAGCACCAGCATGTTATCATCCGGCTGTGCCGCCACGACAGCAACCTGCACATGGTTTGCCAGATTATCGACAATGCGGTGGTAGGACGCCTGGCTGGTGGCCCTTTCAACCACCTCTCTTTTCCCGGCGAAATAGCGCCGGACAAAACTGTCACGGTCCAGGGAGAAGTAGGCGACGACAAGCTCAAGGGCCTGCTTTATCTTTTCCAGTCCCAGTCGGGCATACTCGTTTATGACGTGAACCTGGAAAATGCGTTCCTTGTAATGCTGCTCCAGCGGACTGTAATCCCCCTTCGAATACCGGCGCTTCATCTCCTCCGGCATGATGCGGATAGTCATGGCCTGTCGAAATACCGCCAATCCCTGCTGGAGGATGATAACCTTTTGCTCGTGGAGAAACAGGAGTGCACAGTCTATTGCCGCGAGAACATCCTTGACCTGGCCTGCTAGGATCAGGTCACTGCGGATGGCGAGAGCGATTTCATCCACAGAAAAATTGACCAACAGATCAGCGCTAGGCGCAGCGTTTTCCTGGATCTTGACGAAGAGGGTGTCCAGCGCGACCTTCGCCACAGCCCGTCTCCGCTCGGCGGTAGCGAGAAGTGCCGACCAGTCCCGGTTTAGTTTGATGCGGTAGTGGTCCTGTCCGAGATAGCGGAATTCAAGACTTCCGCGGTTCCCTGCCAGCCCTTTACCATCAAGGGATAGGCTCTTCAGCAGGTTACGTAGGTGCTCCGGGAGGCTTGCATGCCCCTCATCGACGAGGCGCTGATTCAGGCGCCTCAGGGAGAGATCAAGCCACCCCTCGGCATCCGGCGCAGACTCCTGCATCAGCTTAAGCATGGCCCGTTCCAATATGCAGACCCTGTCGAAACGCAGACGGGAATGATCGCCGACCTTGTACCGGACAAAGGCGTTCAGGAGAATCCCATGTTTGAGCAATCCTGCGTCTGTCATTTCATGAAGCACCCGCAGTATGACCTGGGTGTCACTGGCAATGGAACGGGATGGGTGAGACGCATCCCCCTTTGCCTTGAACTCGGGGAGTTCAGCCAATTCATCGGCACTGATCGCTTCGTCTTTCCTGGCATTGAACAGCGCCTGCAAGATAGCGAGCCATTGCTTCTTGCGTTTTTCGGGGAGATTCAGGGGTACTATTTTCTCCTCTGCTTCTTGCAGATTCCGTATCAGCGGCCGGCCCTGGAATACCCGGGTATTGTTCTGGTTGCGTTCGACCAATCCGGCTTGTTCCAGCCAGGCAACCGCAACCTTCACCTTGGTATCGGCCATTTGGTCTTCAGTAGAAAACCCGGTCTGCACCTGCTCGTCCCGCAGCAGCTCCCCGGCGGTAATAACGATCTCGTTGTTTTGCCCCCGCTTGGCCCGGCGTAGCCCGCGCAGGATCTGGCTTATATCATGATGGGTCAGTTCCGACATGGCTCCCAGTTGGAATTGGGTCTCAACATCCTGCTCGCTGTACAGAAGCACGCACTCGGCATCCCTGGTGTCACGCCCGGCCCGGCCGGCCTCCTGCAAGTAATTTTCGAGTGACCCGGGGATGTTCGCATGGATCACCAGCCGGACGTTGTCCTTGTCGATTCCCATGCCGAAGGCGTTTGTGGCGCAGATTACCTGTGTTGTGCCATTGATGAACGCATCCTGGACCCGTTGCTTTTCCGGCACCTCCAGACCGGCATGGAAGGCTTCGACCGGCCACCCTTTCTTGAGAAGAAAGTCCCTGGTGTTCTCCGTTTCCTTCCTCGTGGCGGCGTAGATGATCGCCGAACCCATCTCCGTCAGAGAGAGTCGGTTGGACAGGATTTCGTGGATGCGTTCGTACTTCTCCGCTCCCTGGATCAGCTGTACCTCGAAAGACAGGTTGTTCCGTTCTACGCCTCCCTCGAAGACCTCCAACTCCTGCCCGAGTTCCCGGCGGAAATGGTCGGTAATCTCTTCCATGACGTCGCGTTTGGCGGTC
>CALABV010000212.1 GCA_937886325.1 uncultured Geobacter sp. | reverse complement strand
TCCGCCGCGCTCCAGAGCCGCTTTTCGATGGCTTCGATGTGTTCAAGCTGGGCCATGCTTATGCTTCCTTTTCAAAATACTCTTAACGCTAGAGGTCCAGGAATCCTTGAAGGTAATGCCATCAAGGAAGGTGTGAGGCGAAACGACGTTGCAGCGCTGCTGGAGGGTGAGGAAATAACCGGAGAGACGATTGTATCCGACGTATCGGGGGTAGTGGCGAGCTTTGTCACGGTCGGGTACGATAAGTCCGCGTGTCGTCAGCAGGTCGATCTGTTCGTCAAGGGTGAGGGCTGGTTTGCAGTAGACCTGATTCTTTACATCGGACATAAAAATACCCGCCGGGGTGCGCATCGTTGAGAGGCGTGGCGGGTGCGTTGGTCATAACATCCGCCAATGGCCTCGTTTTGTCAAGCATTCAGTGGGTGTACAGTATGTGCTCAGCATTTGTTAGAAACCGTTGAAACATAGCAGATTTTTTGCAGTTTTTCCAGTTCTTTGACGGGGGGGCTGTCACCAGGAGTCCGGGCACAGCACCGCCACAGGCACAATTCCATCCTTGGCATGCTGTTCATCCGCCTCTAACGCGACCGGTTCGAGATCAACTCGTATACCAGTTTTGCATGGACAAAGTGCTCTTTGGGACCTGAAACAAACATTTAGCAAACAATGATGCAAAGAAGCCTGTTTGCATCATTGTTTGCTTCAATGTAGCAAAGGGGGCAATTACGGGATAATTGACCCAACAATTGCCCGGTGGCAATTGTTGATGCATCCATTAACTCCGCACTATTTGATTTTTGCGGAATTAGTGGATAGGCGGCAACGAGGTGACTTTTTCAAGGTTGACCTGGCGGTGTACTGAAACAGCTCCGAGTCGTTGCGCCAGCGATACCCAAGGAGAGGGAGCCGAGATATGAGCAAGCGAGGCCCATACTTTCCGCAAGGACAACCAATGCACTACAAACCGTTTTGTGGCTCAACAAACCAATAAAGTGAGCCACAAAATGGTTTGTGATTCATCTATGAGCGAGAAACTGAGAGAACCGGAGGGAAAAAGCGAAAAACTTTCCAACAAGATTTGAAATGGTCGATGGGGGCTTTTTTAGGGGCCTTTAGCAAATAATAACCTGTTATTACCATTAAATATCAGAATGTTACACAAATGGTTGGAATTCGTCCCTGTTTTTGGAGTAACCTTTCGAGTAACCTCTTTTCAGGTAATCTTTTAAAAAGTTACTCGACCTGCACAATACCGCGTAATATGGTGAATATGGTGTTGCCGGCGATACATGAACACATTCAATGATTTTGCACTTTGCGTGAAAGAGAAATAAATAATGGCGAGATATGTCGTCGGAGATATACACGGCGGGAAGCGCACATTCCAGGCTCTCATCTCCAAGTTGCAGCTGCGCCGGCGTGATCGACTATACCTACTAGGAGATTATATTGACAGGGGCCCTGACAGCCGCGGCGTCCTGGATGTAATTATCGCCCTGTTGGATGCGGGGTTCGACGTGCGCCCGATCCTGGGCAACCATGAGGACATGCTCTTGAGAACGATATCAGGTGACCACGATACATGGTCTGAATACTGGCTTGAGATGTTTGGAGAAGATACCCTGCGAAGCTTTGGAGTATCTTCCGTTGCAGAGATCCCGACTCGTTACCTGAATCTGCTCGGCACATTGAAGCTGATTGAACAGGAGAGCGATTTCGTCTTGGTGCACGCGGGATTGAATTTCAGGGTCGGCAATCCTTTGATGGATTCTTCTCCTTTTCATTGCCTGTGGTTGGATTCAGGCCCGCCTGATAAAGCGAAGCTGGGAGGAAGACCTCTCATCACAGGGCATACCATACGGACGATGAGGGAAATTGGTGATTCTTTGGTTTCACCCCGGATATACCTGGATAATGGCGCTTGCACCAAAAAACAACCTGATTACGGCAACCTTGTGGCAATTAATCTGGATTTGCAAAAACTGATACTTCAACCATGGATTGATACCTAGATGAAAAACAAACATGAAGAATATGAAGAAGGCGTTGATATCCCGCTTGATCGAATCAACCCGGACACCCTTCGAAGGATGATAGAAGAATTCGTCACGCGGGAGTGGAACGATCTCGCCGACTACGAATACACTCTGGATGAAAAGGTCAACCAGGTATTGCGGCAAATGAATGACAAACGGGCCAAGATAGTTTTCGATTGCGCATCCAAGACATGGAATATAATTCCCTGTGGATAGCAGTTCGAAACGAAGCGTTTCGCGGTAATAGCCGACTCCCGAAAAACGAAAAAAAACAACATTCGTTGGCCTGAAAGATAAAATCAGCAAGGAGTAAACGATCTGAAAATCTGGATTGATGCAGATGCGTGCCCACGGGTGATCAGGGAAATTGTCTTTCGTGCATCCGAACGACTGAATGTGCCAGTCCTTCTCGTGGCAAACAAGAGCATGTCAAAACACCATGGTAGGCTTATTGAATCTGTCACCGTCGACGATGGCTTTGATGCTGCTGATGACTACATTGCCGATCATGCTGCACCGGAGGACTTGGTTGTCACAGCTGACATTCCGCTCGCGGCCAGAGTCGTAGCCAAGGGCGGTGTTGCCTTGGACCCAAGAGGCGAACTATACACTGAGGAAAATGTTGGCGAGCGTCTTTCCACGAGAGACCTTATGATGGAACTTCGATCGGGAGGTCTTGTCCAAGGAGGACCGAGGCAGTTCAGTCTCACTGATCGGCAAAGATTCGCTTCCTCCCTCGATCGTATGCTCACACATATGGCACGTGGTAGTCGCCCAAAATAAATCATGCCCCTCGGCAGAGCCGGGGGGGGCCTTTTGTACTAATCTTGTTGAGTTCATCGGCAGGCGGAATCTACAGGCCTGATCAACAGCTCCCTGAAAAACTCCGCAGACCCTTCAACCACACGTATTCTAAGGATGGATTGTCATAGCTTAGTTTCCATCCGGAAACGGTCCTCATAGAAGGTGCTGGTCCGCCAGTCGTCGCCATACCTGTTGAGTAGATAGAGGCTGAACAGAAATGACTGCTGGAAAAAGGGGATTTCTTCGTAGTTGTCCTGATAGGCCCAATTGTATTTCCTGACAAAGGCTGGAAACAGCCGCGGATAGATGCCTGACGGGCCAATTTCAGCTACCAGCTTCCGACATTCCCTGCTGAGGATGAATTTCCCCTTGTATTTGCGGACCAACCCGGCCAACTCGGCGACCAGCCTGGTAACATGCATCTTCCTGAATTCGGTTTCCTATCTCAGCTCGCCGTATCGGACCATTGCTGGTATTCCTCTTCACCCGGGGAGGCAAGGGCCGATTCCCGACAGAAGTTGCGGGGGAGATTGCCGGTGGCGGTCGCCTTGAGTCCCTGCTCGCCGATGGCGTCGACCAGCAGGTTGAAGAGATATAATCGGGGCTTCCGGTTTGATGTCGAGACAGGAGGGGAAGGCGACCAGTTCGGGCGTGTCGAAAGGGAAGTGAAGGAATCGGTGCATTTTCTCCGGCGATAGCCCGTGGAAATCATCGACGGCATCCTGATTGCGCTTTTGCATGTGCTTACGAAGGAATGCGTTGGCCTCATTCCGTGAAGCGAAACCCTGTCCCTTGAAGAGTTCTCTCAACTCTCCCATGACCTTGCCCGCGCCGGTCGATTGTCCGCCGGGTTCCTGCTTATCGGCACAGCGCTTCTTGTATTTCAGTCCGCTGCCGCAGGGGCAGGGATCATTTCTACCGATTTTCATATCCGCTCCGCATGCAATCGCATGCGAAAATAGCGTTACCAGCACGATGAGCATGGCCCAGAGCGGCCGGACTACCTGCCCGGGGCGCCCCCATCGCGGAAATATGGGTAATTGGGGGAGCGTTGGCATTTGAAGACCTCGTGTTTCTAGAATAGAGTACGTCTCTGTGATTATTTTACCTATGAACAGGGCCGGGAAAAGTGACCCTGTCGCGATTCCGCGGAACCCGTCTGCCCGAACAGCCCCGCTATCCCGCGGGTATGGTTACGATTGGCGCGCCCTCCTTGCCGCCGGTCTCGGTGAGGGCGAAGATGAACATGATGAATGAGAACAGCCGTTTCGAGGGATAATCCCGGTTGTCGATGTAAAACCAGCAATCCTGATAGGGAACGGCGATAAAGGCATTCCCGGGTCTGGATCGGCTGCTGAGGATCCGCAGCAGCGGCGCCGGTACCGTGCCGTTGACGGCCTGTTCGGCCATGGTCGGGTTGACGATACGCTGTTCCACATGCTCCGGTGGCACCTCGATACATGACGCAAGATCAACCAGGATCTCCAGGACGGAACGGCTCTGGATGGCAATCTCCCGGTCGTCCTTGGCAATGGAGCCGTACACGACAGTGAAATCCTGTCCATCCGGGTTCAGGCCGAGGGTTTTGCGCACCCACCGGGTGTCTTCATCGGTCTCCTTGCTTGTCTTGCCACGGAACGTGAGCAGGGTTCCCTCCCGGTCGGTCTTTTTCTCCACCCTCAGCCCGATTGCCCCGGAATCCTGGATCCGGCGCAGACGTTCCAGCAAGGGATAGAAGTCGGGATCGGTGGAGCGGGGGCGGGCGGAACCGCCGAACCGGTTCCGTATGCCGTTGATGGAGTGAACGCTGATGCGCAGCACCTGGTCCACGGGATAGCCCGCCTGGATCAGGCTCAGGACTGCCGTGGGCGGTATGGGAGCCATGAGGCTTCGGGCGAATTTCTCCCCCGTGACCGGCGCATAGGTGATGGTGGGTCGATCCGTATAGCGAGCCGCCCCGCCGACGCCCTGGGCATTGGTGCCCCCTGCGACAACGGGATATGCCCAGGAAAAGCGCATATCGATTGCGCTTTCAACGGAGTACTGGTTGATGACCGATGCCACGTCCAGAAAGACCGGGGCATCCCCGTAACGGAGTTTCACCATGTTGTACAGCATCTGCTGCTTCCATGAGTCCGAAATGGCCGCGGTATAGTCGAACCTGTCCCGCGCCACTGTTCCGGGACCAATAGCCGCGCAGCCGGAGAGCGCAAGCAGCAAGATAAAAATCAGCGGCGAAAACTTCATAGATTCTCCTCGATCAGGGCCTCGATTCGCCCCGAATCCACCGCCTTCTTCAGGGCCGCGTGGTCCTTTTCGTTCTGGTCGGCATAGGCTACGGCAAAATCGGCGAGAACGAGATCGAACTTGTCCTTGCCGCCCAGGTAGCCGGCTATGGTCGCGGTGTCTCCGGACCGGGCATGGGCCCGGGCCAGGGTCCAGCCGCAGAGACCCGCGTACCTTTCCAGCATCGTGCCGGTCATACCTTCGAGAGGAGGCGAAAACTTCATGTCCCGCAACTGTCGGAAATAGAAATCCTTTCCCCTCTTGCTGCGGGTCCAACCGAGGAAGATGTCGCTGGCCGACTGCATCAGGCGCTGACCGACCACAACCCGCTGCCCCTGGTTCTTGTAGATACTTTTGCCCGCATACGGTTCCAGCACGGACGGGACCGCCTCCTTGAATTGTAACAGAAGCGTATGCCCCTCGTCGGTCATGAACAGGCCCACCATGCAACGGGTACCGACGCTGCCGATGCCCACGACCTTCACGGCCACGTCTTCCAGGCGGTAGCGGTTGAACAGCACACGGCGCTCGTCGGGCAGGGATTGCCGGTATTCCTCGATCGCACAATTGACCCGCTCAAAGAAATCCTCTTCGTCCATATGATACAGGAGAGGGGCGCTGTCCACCAGGCGACAGCGGCCTCCGATCCGTTCAGTAATCTTGGGAAGGAGGTATTCCCCGATGCGCTTATGCGCCTTTTCGAATAATTTGCCGCGCCGTGCCCTGGCTTCGGCATCCGGCGCCATCTCCATCAGGGTCTTCTCGTCGATGCGGTAGTACCATACCTCGAGGGGGCTCATGCCGGTGAATTCGTTCAGGCGTTCCCGGTAGGTGCGGACGCATGCGGCTACGGCATCCCGTGAGCGTTTGTCCGGTATGCCGAAATCCCGACCGGCAACGATGATACTCACCGCAAGTCGCTTGATGTCCCACTCCCAGGGGGCCGGGAGGGTCTCGTCGAAATCGTTGAGGTCGAATATCAGGTTCCTTTCCGGGGTGGCGAAAACGCCGAAATTCAGCAGATGACAGTCACCGCAAGCCTGAACCCGGACGCCCGTTGTCGGCGTCGCGGCCAAGTCTCGGGCCATGAGCGCAGCGGAACCGCGCAGGAAGGTGAAGGGGCTTCTCACCATCCTGCCGTAGCGGATGGGGATCAGCTCGGGGAGCCTTCCCCGGTTGGACTCCTCCAGTATCCGGATGGGATCGCGCCGGTCCGGGGGAGGCTTCCATACACCGTGGGCGGCACGGGGGAGCGTGGACCGAAGGGCCTTGCCGGCCTCCATTCGTTCGTTAACCGCCTGTGAAGGTGGTTCTTTTGATTTGGCCATGGCGAACCTCCGAATATATTGTATCCCACCCGGAACAGCCAGCCAGTCACCTATGGACCGATATGGTCCTTGATGCACGTCACCAGGTCATCCAGATCAACAGGCTTGGCAAGGAAGGTATGTCTGCCGATCCTGGTGCCGCAGGGATCCGTCTCCTCCCTGGTCACGATTGCGGTAAGGAAAACGATGGGGATATGCTTCAGGTCATCCGCCTCCTCGAAATCGGCCGCAATAGAGCCGCCGTCACACTCGGGCATCATGACATCCAGCAGGACCAGGTCGGGTTTGAAGTCTCGGGCCGCCACAAGAGCCCTCTCTCCGGAATTCTCTTCCTGTACCTGGTACTCTCCCTTTGCCTCCAGCCCTCTTTTTATCATGCGCGTCAGGCTCGCTTCGTCATCTACAACCAGAATCCTCTTCTTCATAATGGATTCCTCCCCCGGTTTGGCTTGAACAGAATCGTGGCGAGCGCTCCCCCCTCTTCCCGGTTCCGGATGGCGATCACGGCGTCATGGTGATCGATGATGGTGCGGGATACGGACAATCCCAGGCCGGTCCCCTTGCCGACCGGCTTGGTGGTGAAGAACGGATCGAACAGCTTGTCCAGCTTGTCTTCGGGGATGCCGGGGCCTGTGTCGGTTATCTCCACCACCACCGCGCTGTCCCCTGCCGCAAACCGCTGCTTCCCGTGGGACAGGCGGCCGAGATCCTCGCCGGAAAGCTTCCGTTGCTCCGTCGTCACCGTGAGGCTTCCGCCCCCCTCCATTGCCTGTACCGCGTTCATGAACAGGTTGATGAACACCTGCTGGATCTTGTTCCGGTCCACGGCCACAGCAGAAATCGAACGGTCCAGCCTGGTTTCCAGCGTGATATGTTCTGTTTTCAGCTCGTGCCGGACCAGATTCAGGGCGCTTTCTAAGATTCCGTTCAGATCGGCGGGGATGAGCTCCAGCGCCTCGGAACGGGAGAAATTAACCAGGCCCTTGATCACGGCATCCGCCCTTTTAACGGCTGCGTCTATCTCGTCCAGCACTTCCTTCACGTCAGGGCCGGCGTTCAGGGACGTGTCCAGGTAGTCGACGCCCATCTGGATAACGGCCAGGGGGTTCTTGACCTCGTGGGCCACCCCGGCCGCCAGCCGCCCGATGGACTCGAGCTTGGCCGCCTGGATGAGCTCCATCTGGGTGTCCCGCAGCTGCCGGTGGGATTGCAGCAACTCCTCATGAGCCTTTTTCAGCCGGTCGTACTGGGCGGTCAGCCAGGTAAAAAGCATGCCCGTGAAGGCGCCGATGATCAGAAAAAAGCCAGTTCGGGCCATCCAGTTGGCTGCCGGTTGGGGTATCCCCCTCGGCACGTAGAGAGGCATGAAGGGACCAATCACCAGACCGGCCAGCAGCGCCGCTCCAATGCCGCCCGGTATCCTGAAAAGGGCTGCCGACAGCACGATGGGCAGATACATCAGGTTGAGCCAGGCAAAAGCGGTTCCGCCGGTCGAGTAGACCAGCAGGCCGACGCCCGCCACAGCCGCGGTGATGGCGGCAATAGCGACGGCTGCGTGACGTCCCGCGGGTGCTCTCCATCTCTCCACAAAGGAGTCGAGTCCCTGAAGGTCCGTCATGTCTCCGCCCTCTCCCTAAGCCGTCCGGCGCCCGCTTTCCGCATGAAATCGCCCTTTCCGTTACGGTTCGCCCGTTTCCGGAACCGGAGCCTCGGGATGCATTGCACATATGCCGGCCGAACCCTTGGTCACCGGGGTGAAATAGTGATTGTGCGTCGAGAGGCACTTTACCGGGCAGATCTCGACGCACAGGTTGCAGACGCAACACTTGAGCCGGTCGATGACCCATTCCCTGTTTTCCTTGCTGACTGCGATGGCGTAGGTGGGGCACCTCTTGCCGCACAGGCCGCAGAATATGCATTTCCCGATCTCGTTTTCTATCCTGCCGCGGGTGATCTTCGTGTACTCCCGCTTTCTCTGCGGATACATGAGCGTCGCGGGGCCCTGGAGGAGATTCCTGATCATCGTTTTTGCCATCACGAATATTCTCATATGTAGTCCCCCCTATCAGGCTGTTTAAAAACGTCGCGAGGAGGCCGGGATGGTAGGCGCAAGCGAGAGAGGGAGCGAGGCGTAGCGGCGCTACGTTGAGCTTCCGAGCGAGCGGCAACGACCCAGACCGGCCCCGCGGTAGTTTTTCAACAGCCTGCTATCTTTCCGTACAACTGATGCACGGGTCCAGAGTGAGGATTATGTTGGGCACATCCGCAATCTCGGAACCTTTCAGAATCCTGATCATCGCCGGAATGTTGCTGAAGGTCGGCACCCGCACCCTGAATCGCTGGAGAAACCGGGAGCCGTTCCCTTTTGCGTAATGGATAACCTCACCGCGCGGCTGCTCGATACGGGACATGTACTCGCCGTTGGGGAAACCCTTGACCTTGACCTCCACCGGCCCGTCGGGGATTTTCCCGATCGCCTCGCGCACCAGGTCGATGGAGTGCAGCATTTCCCGGATCCGCACCAGGCACCGGGCATAGCAGTCGCCCGCGGTCTCCACCATTGGCTGCACGTCGAGGTATTTGTAGGCGGAATAGCCGATGACCCGCATGTCCATGTCCAGACCGCTGGCCCGGGCCATGGGGCCGACGCAGCCCAGGATATAGGCATCCTCTTTGGATATGTACCCCACCCCGCACAGCCGGTGCTTCACCGAGTAGTCGGTGATGAAGACCGTGCTCAGCTCCTCCAGCTCCGGCCGCAGCTTGGCAAGCCGCTTGACGATCCCCGCCAGGCTGTCGGCATCGATATCCCTCCTGACCCCTCCGACCTTGCTGGCCCCCAGGATGACCCTGCCGCCGGTGGTTTCCTCGAAGATGTCCAGCACCGGCTCGCGGAGCCGCAGGGCCTGCATGAACAGGCTCTCGAAGCCGAAGGCGTCGGCGGCGACCCCCAGCCAGAAGATATGGCTGTGCAGCCGGGACAGTTCCGCCCAGATGGTCCTTAGATAGAGGGCGCGTTCCGGTACTTCCACGCCCATGATCTCTTCCACGGCCTGGCAGTACCCCATGCTGTGCATGAAGCTGCACAGGCCGCAGATCCTGTCGGCCACGTGCACGTAGTCGATGAAGTCCCTTTTTTCCACCAGGGATTCCAGGCCGCGATGGACATAGCTGATGGACGGAATGGCGTCGACGATCTTTTCGTCTTCCGTCACCAGGTCGAAATGGATCGGCTCCGGAAGCACCGGGTGCTGGGGACCGAAGGGGATGAGGTTCCTGTGGGCCATGGTGCGACTCCTTTACATGCAAACTTTCTCGGTACGTTCCCCCTCCCTTGACGGGAGGGGTCAGGGGGTGGGTGAAACCTCAACCAGCGGTAATCATCAACTTCACCCCCACCCCGACCCTCCCCCGTCAAGGGGGAGGGAGTTTATTATCACTCATTGTGCCCTTATTACGAGCCTCCCTGAGGCTCATTTATCGTGGAAGAAACTGTTGCGGTTGCGGGTTTCTCCTCCTGGGTAGGCGCCTTCGGTTGCGGCGGCACCGGGATCTTCACCTTGCCGATGCTGAAAGGCGTCCTGATCGTGGTCCGGTAGAGGGTGCCGCGGTAGTCCACGGCCATGTTCCTGATGGTCAGGCCGAAGAGGTCGTGTATTTCGTTTTCGTAGAGAAACGCGTTGGGAAAGATCACGCTGATGCTGGGTATCTCCTCTTCCGGCCCGGCAATCACGCGCAGATTCTTCAGCCGGTAGTGCTTGTCGAAGGAATAGGTGAGCTCGTAGGAGCTCTCCAGGGTTACGCAGGATACCTGCACGAAACGGTAGCCCTCCGCGAACAGCCCGGCGGCAATACCGACCAGATCGCTCTTATCGATAGGGGTTATTTCCTGTGGTTCACTCATGTTCTTCACCCTTTTCCCGCTTGTTCCTGTTGGCGTATTTTTCCTCAAGTATCTCGCACGCCTTCAGCATGCCGTCGATGATCGACTCCGGGCGGGCGGCGCACCCCGGCACATAGACATCCACCGGCAGCACCTTGTCCACGCCGCCCATGACATTGTAGCAGTCCTGGAACACGCAGCCGGAAACTGCGCACAGTCCGACCGCCATGATGACCTTGGGTTCGGGCATCTGCTCGTACAGGTTGATCAGCACCTGCCTGCTCTTCTCATTGACCGAGCCGGTGACAGCCAGGATGTCGGCATGCTTGGGGTTGCCGGTGTTGATGATGCCGAACCGCTCCACGTCGTACAGGGGCGTCAGGCTGACAATCACCTCGATGTCGCAGCCGTTGCAGCTGGTGGCATTGTAATGCAGAATCCACGGAGAACGTTTGAACCATGCCATGATCTTCACTCCCCCTCTCTCACCGCATGAGACCGAGAACGATGATATTGGACACACCCGCGACCGCGGTGAACAGCCAGGAGCTGCCGAAGGTCAGCTGCCACTTGAAACGGGCGTAATTCATATCGATGAAAATCTCGAACAGATACGTCAGGAGCGCAACCCCCAGCCCCAGCCACGGGTTGAAGCCGAAGAACAGGTAGACCATGCCCAGAAGCATCACGTTCTCGTACCAGTGTGCGATCTCTATCACGGCAAGGGCCGGTCCGGAGAACTCGGTGGTCATGCCGCGCACGATCTCCTGGTGGGCGTGATGGGACATGGACAGGTCGAAGGGCGACTTCCTGAACTTGATGGTGAGGATGTACAGAAAGCCCGCGAACACCCCCGGGAGATAGAGGATGAGCGGCGCCTGAAACTGCGCGATCTCCGCAACCTTGAAGCTCCCGGTAACCTGGTACATGCCCACGGCCAGGAGTATGACCATGGGCTCGTAGGCCACCTGCTGGATGATCTCGCGCTCTGCGCCCAGGTGGCTGAAGGGAGACCCGACGCAGAAGCCGGCCAGCACGAAGAACGTGCCGGCCAGGGCCAGACTGAAGATGGTCAGCAGCAGATCGACGCCCATGAAGAACAGGGCGCCTGAAAACACGGTGAACAGCAGGAACAGCAGAATGTTGAAGTTCTGGAACTTGTTGACGAGAATCCTCTGCTTCTGCATGAGCTTGAAAACATCGTAGAACGGCTGCAGAACCGGCGGACCGTACCTCCCCTGGAAGCGCGCGCTCACCCTGCGGTCGATCCCGGCGATCAGGCCACCCGCCAGCGGCGCCAGCAGGATGAACGCCACGGCCCGCTCCACCATTCCCCATGACTGGAACATCTCTTGGATAGTATTCATATGGCAGCTACTCCGAACATGATGAAGATCAGCGTCAGGGACACGAACACTCCCACATAGAACAACCGCTCCTCGCCGAAGAATTTCTCCAGGTAGTAGCTCTTGATCTGTATGGGCTGCGCCGCATCCATGGCGCCCTCGAAGGTGATGTCGCTGATGTTCGCCCCGCCCAGGTAGGTGCCGACCCGCTTGTAGTTCCTGTTGACGAAGGCGAAGAAAAAGAGGCCGAGGGGGAGGATGATCAGCAGACCGAGCATGATGACGAAAATGACCAGAATGTTGAAAGTGTCGACAATCGGCGCCTTGTTGAACAGTTCCATGAGGTACGGGTCGATGACGTGGAAGGAAATGAACGGGAAGGCGAGGCACACCGCTATGGTGGCGAAGGCCAGGATCCCCAGCGTGGTCCATTCCCAGTTGCTGACCCGGTGCTCCACGACCTCGTGTTCCCCGTGCCTGATGGAGATGATCTTGCCCATCCACTTGGTCCAGAAAAAGATGGTGGCGGCGCTCCCGTAGGCCAGGATGATAGCCATGAACGGGTTGGCGTTGATGAACGCCTTGAGCGTCACGAACTTGCTGATGATCATGCCGAACGGCGCCAGGAACATCCCCGCCATGCCGACCATCATCACCGCCGTCAGCTTGGGCAGGCGCATGATCAGGAAGTCCATGTCCTCGATGTCGCGGCTGTCCAGCTTGTACTCGATGATGCCCACGCACAGGAACAGCAGCGACTTGGCCACCGCGTGGAAGATGATGAGCAGCAGCGCCGACCACACCGCCGCATCCGTGTTGACGCCCGCGCAGGCCACGATCAGGCCCAGGTTGGAGATGGTCGAATAGGCCAGCACCTTCTTGGCGTTGCTCTGGGAGATCGCAATCATGGCGGTGACAAGGAAGCTCACGCCGCCGATCAGGGTGAGCATCTGGGCCGCCACGGTGTTCTCCATGACCGGCGAGACCCGCAGGATGAGATAGACCCCTGCCTTCACCATGGTGCTTGAGTGGAGCAGGGCAGACACCGGCGTGGGAGCGACCATGGCGCCGGTCAGCCACGACGAGAACGGGAACTGGGCCGACTTGGCAAGGCCGGCGAAGGCGAAGCACACGGCCGGGAGCAGCACCGTGCCCTTATCCTGCAGCAGCAGCTTGTCCAGCTCCATCGTGCCGGAAGAGAGGAACAGGTACACGATGCCGAAAGCGAACACCACACCGCCGATCAGGTTCATGTTCAGCGCCCTGAAGGCGCTGTCCCGCGAGGCATTGTCGTCCCGGTAGCCGATCAGCAGGAACGAGCAGAGCGTCGTCACTTCCCAGAAGAAGAACAGCCACATGATGTTGTTGGAGAAGATGATGCCGAACATGGCAGACAGGAACAGGTACATGAGGAAGGCGAAAAAGTTGCGCCGGTCCTTCACTTCCGGGTAATGGTGGTGGTATTCGGGCATGTAGCCGAACCCGTACAGGCAGATGGCGCTGCCGATGATGCCGACGATCAGCGCCATGATGATGGAGAACTTGTCCATGAACAGGCTGTATTCGACCTGGATGGAGTGGCCGTGGACAAACTCGAAACCGAGCATGGTGACCAGCTGGACCACTACCAGGACGACGGGCAGGTATCTCTTTGCCCTCACGGAAAGATAGATGAGGTAGGCCGCGATCAGGACTTCCAGGACAAGCATGGCGGTAGTGATAAAACCGGATTCCAGCCGGAAATACGACGGCCCCTGGTCCAGGGTTGCAAACAACAGGTAGATCGGCACCGCGCACAATACCGCGTTGGCTACGGTGCCGATGACTTTCCTGCCGGGCATGCCGCGGGGAAGAAACAGCGCAAGGAGGGAAATGAACAGGGGGAACAGGATGAGAAAAATCAATGCGTTCATCATGGCTACCTCACTCGATGCGGTTTTCCTCGAACACGAACCCTCGAGGCAATCCCGCGACCTTTAGGACCCGAAAAGGGTCGTCCCGGCGCTTCGCAGGTCATCCACTGCCCGGCGTACACGCCGGGCGAGCGCTTCCTCTCCCAGCGCCAGGTAGGTGCGGGGATCGTACGCCTTCTTGTCCCCGACGTCCCCATCCACCTTCAGCACGCCGTCATAGTTCCTGAACATGTGATCGGCAATGGGCCGGGTGAAGGCATACTGGGTATCGGTGTCGATATTCATCTTCACCACGCCGTAATCGATGGCCTCGCGGATTTCCGCCACCGAAGAGCCCGAACCGCCGTGAAACACCAGGTCGAAGCGTGCTTCCCTGCCGAAAGACCTTTCAACGGCATCCTGGCAATCCCTGAGAATCGACGGCTTCAACTGCACGTGCCCCGGTTTGTAGACACCGTGTACATTGCCGAAGGTGGCGGCCAGCAGATAGCGGGCGCCGACAAGTGCTCGGAGGCGGCGCGCAGCCTCCAGCGTGTCCTCGGGAGTCGTATAGAGTTTGGCCTGCGCCTCTGCCTTGATCCCGTCTTCTTCCCCTCCCACGACACCGGTCTCGATTTCGAGAATGAGCTCGCTCGTGCGAAAGCGATCAAGGAGCGGGACTGCAATGTCGAGATTGTCCTTCAGCGGCAGGGCGCTTCCGTCGAACATGTGGCTGTTGAACAGGTTGGAAAGGCCGGCGGCGCGGCGGCGCTCCGTCTCCTCGACCAGAGGGATGACGAACCGTTCCAGCTTGTCCGCCTGGCAATGGTCCGTGTGAAGCGCCACGTAGACCGGATAGCGTTCCGCAACGCGGTGAACGTGTTCGGCGATGGAGATGGCGCCGAGAACCATGTCTTTTACGGTTGTGCCGGAAGCAAAGGCGGCCCCGCCGGTGGAAACCTGGATGATGCCGTCGCTCCCGCTTTCCGCAAGTCCCCTCAGTACCCCGTTGGCGGTGGTCAGTGACGTGACGTTTATGGCGGGATAGGCAAAACGCCCTTCCCGCGCCCGATCGAGCATCGCGCAATACGTTGTGTAATCTGCTACCGGCATTGTTCCCCCCCTTGGTCTCACCTCTCGTGCAAGACGCCTATCACGAACCCGATTGCCGCGGTCATCCGTTGCCGGTCAACGCAGCCAGGCTTTGGCTTCAGCAAGCTGCGCCAGTGGAAAATACCTGACCGGGGCACGCCGAAGGCCTGCTCCGGTAAACATCAACATCTTCGTTTCCCATTCGGGGTTACCGACAATTGCAATCTTCTCGATCCTGTCGCCATGCTCTACGAAAAACGTCATATCGTTCCACTCTTCACCCCCAACCCAGCCGCAAAAATCATCCTCTATCCGAATCAGCACCCTGGCGTTTTCATCTACGCCCATTCCATTGAGACCGGCAGCCTGGACGGCATCCAGTTCTTCTTTGCGCAGAGCTCCGGAAACCCTCACTACCCATATGCCGCTTCTGTCCCGTTGAATTGTCGCTCCCATTCAGTGCTTCCTCCATGCATTCCGTGCCGGCTCAGCTCGCGGAGCGGCCGCTTGAAAAATATCAAACTCACACTTTCACTTCTGCGCGGCCACGCTATCGGCAAGCTCTTTTCCGAGCCTCTCCACGGCCCGTCCCATGGCCGCCACCAAGGACCCGTAGTCCGTTCCCGCGACCTCTTCGGTTATGGTCGATTCCCGGACGGTGATGATTTCTTCCTTGCTTTCCAGTTGCCTGATCAGGCTCCATGTGGCGGTCAGAAAGACCGACTCACCGGGAGCACCGTCGAATCGCGAGACCCGGATCGGTATGCGGTAATTCGTTTTTATGGCTGCCACAGGCGCTGAGCGCCACGGCAGAACGGCACACCGCATCGGTGCGAGACGCTTGGAAACATCGGCGACAAGCACCCCGGTGATCTCGTCACCGAGATATCCGCTCCATCGGTCGTATTCGGCGAGAACGATCTCGTTTCGGCCGGAGCGGGTGACAATCTGACGGCGTTCCAGGTACCCGGGAATATCTACGGGACCCACCGATACCGACAGGCTTGAATCTTTGGTGAAAGACGCCGCGGTCTGCTCCCGAGGGGCCAGGGTGTAGAAGCGCGAAGCGGGGCTTGTCCCGAAACAGCCGCTGAGGAACGCCTGCGGAACGAGGCCGAAAAGCAGCACGATTGTGAATTGTTTCCAGCTCATATCACTCCCCCTTTGCCGGAAGTTTCCCTTTCACAAGCGCTTCCGGGTGGCGCTCCAGGTATTCGCTGAGCGAACGGATGGAACGCGACGCGGCCTCGATCTCCTGGAGCGTTTTGCTCAGGTCGTAACCGATATTGGTATTGCGCTCGGCGAGCACCTTGTAGGAGGCAAGGGTGTCGCGCATTCCATCAAGGGTTTTTTGCAAATTCTCCGCAACCTTGCCCGGCGTGCCGTCGTTAAAAGCAAGGGTTTTTTCCGCCTGGCTGAAGGCGCCGCGGGCAGCGGCGGAGGTATCCCTGAGGCTCGCCGCGAGCGGTTTGATCTCCCCGTTTACGGTGCTGATGAGAGTACCCAGCTCTTTCAGGTCCGCATCCAGCTTCCGCACGCTCCCGACGAGTTCCGGCGAGTTCACAATCTTCTCGACCCCTTCGGAAACCTTGAGGAGATTATTGGTTATATCGGTGAGGGGAACCTTTTCCAGTGTCGCCATGAGAACCTCTGATGTTGAGGGGATGGTGGGTATCTCGGGATAGCGCTTGTCAAGCCCCACGAGCCGGATCGGCTTGTCGGGGAAGAAGTCCAGCGCCACGTAGAGCTGGCCGGTGATCAGGCTCTTCATCCTGAGCTGGCCCCTCATTCCCTTGGCAATCAGCTTGTTGAGGAACGGGTAACGCTTGCCTTTCATCTCTCTTTTCAGTTCTGCCGGAACGGTCAGGCTGTCGGGGTCGTACTCCACGTAGACCGGAATCAGCACGGCCAAGTCCTTGTCCACCGTGGCCGAAACCCCGGTAACCTGGCCAATCTTCACGCCGCGGAACTGAACCGGAGAGCCGATCTCGAGGCCGTTCACCGAACCGGGGAAATACATCACGAACCTCGGACGCTCGGCGAAGAATTTTCCGGAGCCGAAGAGCGCAATGGCGGCCACAACAAGGGCTACGGCCCCCACCACGAAGGCGCCGATGAGTGTCTTGCTTGCCGGTTTAGCCATGGATGTTCTCCCTTTTTCAAGACTGCCGCTAGCCGCTGGCCGCTAGTTGCCAGCCGCTCCATGCAATTTCCCTCACGCCAGGAAGCAGGGGGCCGGATTCTCTCCCGGCTTCGCTTCCGCCCTGGCCTCGCCGCGGGTCAGGAAGTTCCGCACCGTGGGATGCCCGCACTCCTCCAGGAGCCTACCTGGGTGGCCGGTGGCGATCATGGTCTTCTCCGTGGGATCGATGAACACGGAATTGTTGCCGATGGCGAAGATGCTCGCCAGTTCGTGGGTTACCACCACCACGGTGGTTCCCAGGCTCTCCTTCAGCTCCAGGATCAGGTCGTCCAGCAGTCGCGCGCTGACCGGGTCGAGCCCGGCGGAAGGCTCGTCGAAGAACAGGATCTCCGGGTCGAGCGCCATGGCGCGGGCGATTCCGGCCCGCTTCTTCATCCCGCCGCTGATCTCGGACGGGTAGTAGTCCTCGAACCCGGCAAGGCCCACCAGCGCAAGCTTGAGGGAAGCGATCTCCCGGATCTGCGCGGGCTTGAGCGTTGTGTACAGTTCCAGGGAAAGGGCCACGTTCTCGGCCAGGGTCAGGGAGCTCCACAGCGCCCCGCTCTGGTACATGACGCCGAAACGCCGCATCATGCGGTCACGCTCTTCCGGCTCGGCCTCCCAGAAGTTGAAGCCGCCATAGAGCACGGATCCCCGCGCAGGCGCCTTGAGTCCGATGAGGTGGCGCAGCAGGGTGCTCTTGCCGCAGCCGCTCCCCCCCATGATGATGAAGATATCCCCACGGTTGACGGTAAAGGTGAGATCCTTCTGCAGGACGTAGCTGCCGTATGCCATGGTGAGGTCCCGTACGGTGATGTGAGGTTCCGTGCCCATAGTTCTCATATCCCCAGGATGTCGCAGAGCACCGTGATAATCGCCGTTGCCACGACAATGCTGACGATGCTGGTGACCACGGCGGAGGTGGTGGCGTCCCCGACCGCCGAGGCGCTGCGGCCGCATCGCATGCCGCGCATGCACCCGGCCATGGCCACCAGGACGCCGTAGACGAAACCGGAGAACAGCCCTATCCAGACATTGGTGAGCCCGATCGCCTTCTTGGTCTCCTGGTAATACTCCATGGCGCTCAGGTCGAGGCCGAGCACGCCCACGATGAGGCCGCCCAGGATGCCCATCAGGTCGGCGTAGATCGTGAGCAGCGGCATCATGAGGGACAGCGCCAGCACCCGCGGCAGGACCAGGAAGTCCATGGGAGAGACGCCGGTGGTCTGCAGGGCGTCGATCTCTTCGTTGACCTGCATGGTCCCGATGCTGGCGGCAAAGGCGGCGCCGGTGCGGCCGGCGATGATGATGCCGGTCATGATGGCGCCCATGGCCCGCACCATGCCGATACCCACCAGGTCGGCGACGTAGATCTGCGCGCCGAAAAGTTTCAGTTGGATGGCGCCGACGAACGCCAGGATGAGACCGACCAGGAGGCTGATGAGGGAGACGATGGGGAGCGCGTCGGCGCTGCATTCCTGGAGAATCAGCAGCATGTCCGAACCGCGGAAGCGCGCCCTGCCGGTGAACAGGCGGACGAAGGAGGTGAAGGTCTCTCCGATAAAGGCGACCATGTCCAGCAGGGAGCGCCGGAAATCGATGGCGGAGACGCCGACCCGTTCCAGAAACGGTACGCGGGCCTCTCCACGGCGGGCACCCTGCCGCTCGGGAACCGCGGTGGCAAGCGCGAGCAGGCGGTTGACGCCGGATGGAAGGCCATCCCTGTCCACGGCAACCTTTTTGAGCGTGCACTGGTCCATGACTGAAAGCAGGAAGGTAAGGAGGCCGCTATCCCAGCCTTCCAGCCCGTTCGTGTCGAAGGAGGCGCGGGTAATCTCCGGTGCGGCGGAAAGAATGCCCTCAACCTCCCGCGGGGAGGGTATATTGTTGGCCAGCTTCCACTCCCCGTCGAGGAACAACCGAAGGGTCCCGACATCCTCCTTCTCGATTCGCAGTCCTGGTTGTGCCATGGACACCTCGATTGCATCCGCCGGGAATTGGTGCAACACGAATTCGGCGGGGAAAGCCGGATTTCATAACCGCCGGATGACTCCGCCCGCCGTTTTCAGGCTTGATGAATCACACCCTCTGTTCTCGTACCGCCTTCAGAATCTCCATGCCGCGCATTTCCGTGACTTCGAAAAAGGAAACATCCGGCTCAGACATGGAAAGTTCCATCGCTCCCAGCAATCGCGCATAGATTTCCGAGCGTATGTGACGCATGAAGGATTCCCACGATTGCCAGTGTTCGAGAAAAAGAACCTCGTATTCATCCCCATCCACCTCGCAGATGCGGCAGTCAAGGCATCCGCTTAAAGACTGGACAGGGCCCCTGATGGAGCGAAGGATGGAGAGGACTTCTTTCCGTTTCTCGGGGGGCGGCGCAATTTTTACGATGGACAGGATCATCATGCCCAACCGTTATCCGAGATTCATGCCAACCGGGGACGGTTAGGTGTTTCCGACTCAGAATGTTGAAATGAGGGAGATTTGTGAAAATGAAGGGAAAAGGTTTGTTGGGGGGGGTGGACGAAATACCGGCTTCAGGATGATATTTCGCCCTTTTCGTTACGGAGCCTGATGCCCAGTTTCTTCATGCGAGAGGTAAGGGTGGACGGGAACATCCCCAGTATCTTGGCGGCGCCGCCCTCACCCTTGATGCGCCCGCCCGTATGCCTGAGCACATCCATGATATGTCGGCATTCGACTTCCTCCAGGGTCTGCGCCCAACTGATTCCCTTGCCGGAATCCTGCGGCAGATTCAGCTCCAGGGCATCACCGGGGCTGACGATGACGGCGTGTTCGATAACATTCCGCAGTTCGCGGATGTTTCCCGGCCATGAATACTTCTGGAGGGCCTCCATGTCGCGTTTCGCGATTTTGCTGACCCGCTTGCCCATCTTTTCGCAGAATTCGGTGACAAATGCCCACACCAGCATGGGGATATCCTCGACCCGTTCGCGGAGGGGAGGGACGGTAATGGGAAAGACGTTGAGACGATAGAAGAGATCTTCCCTGAACGTTCCCTTCTTGACCGCTTCCAGGATGTTGCGGTTCGTTGCCGCGATCACCCGCACATGGACCTTGATGGTCCTGGGGCTGCCGAGGCGTTCGAAGGTATGCTCCTGCAGCACCCGCAACAGCTTCGCCTGCAGCTCCAGGGGGAGTTCCGCGATCTCGTCGAGAAAGATCGTCGAGCCGTCCGCCATCTCGAAACGGCCGATCTGGCGCGTCAATGCGCCGGTATAGGCCCCTTTCTCGCGGCCGAACAGCTCGCTTTCCACCAGGGTCGCCGGCAGTGAGGCGCAGTTCACCTTCACCATCATCTTGTCCCGGTAGAGGCTCATGTCGTGGATGGCCTGGGCGACGAGTTCCTTGCCGGTGCCGGTTTCCCCGCAGATGAGCACGGTGGTGTCGGTGGGAGCAACCTGGGCCGCTTGTTTCAGGACGTATGAAAGCGCCTCGCTCCGGCCGATTATCTCTTCCCTGGTGTGGCAGGACCTGACTTCCGTTCTGAGGAACTCGGCCTCAGCCTGCAGTTTCTCTTTGAGCGACTGGATCTCGTCCCTGGATCTGATGAGTCTTTCATGGGATTCCTTGCGCGTCAGGGCGTTCACCATAACTTCGCTCAGCAGGCGCAATCGTTTGATGAGCCCATCCCACAGGCGCTCCCTGTCCATGTTCTGAATGGCGAAAATATTGGTGACCACACTTCCAGTGAACAATGGGATATTGAGAAATGACGACACGCCCATGGCCAGCCACGCCTGCCGATCCTTCTCCGCCTCGGGAGGAAGGCCTTCCAGGCTGGATGCAAATATGGCCTGACCGTGCGTAACCAGTTTTTCATAGGCCCAGGGAAACATCGGCACAAGGTTCACCTCGTTCGACACCGTCGCAATGCCTTCCGCATACCAGGCATGGGTAACCCTCACCTCGCTACGCTCAGGACTCACAGATAACATGCCGCAGCGATCGCACCCGAAGAAATCGCCTATTCGCTCCAGGGCCGAGATGATCTCCCTGTCCACCTCCGCAGGCTCAGACGAGACGAAGCCGGCCGAAAGATCGGCAAGAAGGGATTCGAACTGCATTCTTTCCATGTATTCAAGTTTTTTTCTTTTTCGCTGCACGGACAAGGCAAAGGCAGCTGCAATCGGTGTGAGAGTGGAGAGAGCTTCTACAGGCCAAATGACCTCCGCGCCGGTGCTTTCCAGGGAAAGGCAACCCACTTCGTCTCCGTCAATTACCAGGGGGAGCGAGAGATGCGAATGCGTACCCACGCTTCTGAAATACTCCCCGGCATTGTTCGCCTCTTCAGGGAGATCCGCCACACGGGAAATAATGACGCACTCCTGGCGTCGTATCTTCTCCACAACCAACGGGGGGACGGATATTTCTTTGGATTTCCGTGCTGTTAAGCCGCTTGAAGTCTCGTAACTATGGGTGCAGACCATACGCTCCCGATGGCCGGAGTATTGGGAAAGAAAACCACGATCAAGGCCGAGAAGGCGGACGATTCTTTGAATGCTGGTCCGCATTTCCGAATCGAGCAGATCAATCGACATGGTCATGTACGGGATTATCAGCTCACTGGTCATCCGCTGCACATCATGGAACCGCGAACGCAGCGAAACGCTCCCTTGGGTATCTTCCGCCGATGAAACCTTCCGATGCGCCCTCTTTTTCGATGAATCGATGCCGGTATGCTTTTCCGCGGACATGTTCATTCCATCACCTTGCCTATGGGTTAGGATACGCCTCTGAGCACCAGAGATAGAGGGATCCACTAGCTTTTTTTCGTGTTTTTCAATTGTATCAATCATCAGCCTGATTACAAGGCGATATCTCGTCCGCATACCCTGCGAATGAATCCTGAAATCGACGGCATTCAACGGTATGGAAGCCGGCGCCGGAGAATTTCCCGTTCCCTGTTCAGTTTTGGAGTTCCCGCATGAACGCCGTTTCTCCCCATCAACTTTTCCACTTCGGTCTCATCTCCGAGACAAGACGATATATCGCACAGCAGGCGATATATCGTCTCCCTCCCCCCTGTGCCGGCACATCATTCTCCGATCTGCCCGGTGACAATCCCCAATCATTACGGCTTTGTAGAAAATGGATAGTCACGTTCGGGTTGTTGGCACAAATATCGGATAGGAAGGCAACGTCACTGCAATCACAGGTTATACCTCACGGCTTTTCGGAAGGAGGATGTCATGGCGAAACTCATCAAATCGGTAGTATTCACCGTCATTTTCGGTCTTGCAACCTTGGGAATCATGGGCACCGGCCCAGCCGGCGCAGCCAGCAAGGCGCAGATCGACAGGGATGCGGATACGGCCTTGCAGCAGCTCTACGCAAGCACGCCCGTGGCAAAAATGCTTGCGCGGGAGGCCAAGGCCATCCTGATTTTCCCGAGCATCGTCAAGGCCGGATTCATTGTCGGTGCACAGGGCGGAAATGGGGTACTGCGAAAACAAGGCAAATCGGTCGGGTACTACAACACCGCTTCCGCGTCCTACGGCCTGCAGGCGGGCATCCAGAAATACGGCTATGCCCTCATTTTCATGTCCGAATCAGCGCTCCGGTACCTGGAGAAGAGCGACGGATGGGAGATAGGCGTCGGCCCCAGCATCGTTATCGTGGATGCGGGCGTTGCCAAGTCGCTTACCACCACGACCGCCAAAAAGGAGATCTATGCCTTCTTCTTCCACCAGCGCGGCCTCATGGCAGGACTCGGTCTGCAGGGGACGAAGATCACCAGGATTAACCCTGACTGAACTAAATCCCGCATTCGGCAGGTGAAATTCATAACTCCTTCTCTTCGGATGACTTCGCCTGCCGTTTGTATGGGACACATCTTTTCGGGGAACATAACGAAGGGAGGAGCAATGAAGAGAATACGGAACGTAATGAGGGTGATCGCCGTGACGCTGGTAGTGCTGCTGTCGATGCCTGCCGCTCCCTTTGCCCAGGAACCCCAGGCAAAGGCCTTGAGCCAGGCGGAGCTGGAGCAGATCCTGGCCCCCATCGCACTCTATCCCGATGATGTTCTGGCCCAGATACTGATTGCCGCGACCTATCCCCTCGAGATAGTCCAGGCCGACCGCTGGGCAAAGCAGAACAAGGGCCTGAAGGGGGACGCGCTTACCGCGGCGCTGGAGAAGCAGCCGTGGGACCCGAGCGTGAAGTCCCTGGTCAACTTCCCCCAGGTGCTCGGCATGATGAGCGAGAAGATTGACCTGACGCAGAAAGTGGGTGACGCCTTCCTGGCGCAGCAGCAGGACGTCATGAAGGCGGTCCAGTCCCTTCGCGCCAAGGCCAATGCGGCAGGCAACCTCAAGACCACCAACGAGCAGAAGGTGATCGTGGAAAAGGAAACCATCATCATCCAGCCCGCCGATCCCCAGGTAGTCTACGTCCCCACCTACAATCCCACGGTGGTGTACGGCGCATGGCCCTATCCGGCCTACCCGCCCGCCTACTACTACCCCCCCAGCTACTATGCAGGGGCGGCGTTCTTCGGCTTCGCGGCCGGCGTTGCGGTGGGGGCGGCATGGGGCTATGCCTGGGGGCACTGCAACTGGCATGGCGGTGGTTGGGGCAATGTTAACGTCGATATCAACCGAAACACGAACATCAACAGGAACATCAACCGGGGGGCATACGCAAGTCATTACTCGGGCGGCAGGGGCGCCTGGCAGCACAACCCCGCGCACCGTGGAGGCGTCGCATACAGGGACCGCGCTACTGCAACGAAGTACAATAGGGGAGCTTCAGCCAGTGCTGTTCAGTCCCGCCAGAATTACCGCGGCAGGGCCGATGCCGTGCAGCGTGACCTGGGACGTACCGGCACGGGCCAACGCACGGGAACAGGTCAGATGGACAGAAGCATGGGCGCCGACCGGCGTGCCGGCGCAAGCCAGACGAGCAGGGGCGCGGGTACCGGGCAGCGCACAGGCACGAGCCAGATGAGCGCCTCCCAGCGAAGCAGCGGCAGGTCAAACGCCTTCGAGGGAATGGACAGGGGCTCATCCGCCAGGGATGTCAGCAGCCGCGGTTCGCAAAGCCGTCAAAGCATGTCCCGCTCATCCGGCAGCTTCGGCGGCGGCAGCAGCTTCAGTGGTGGTTCCCGCGGCGGTGGTGGTGGAGGCTTCGGCGGCGGCTCCCGTGGAGGCGGTGGCGGAGGACGGCGCAGGTAACGGAACGGGATATCTCCGGCCGGGACACCCCATGAGACGCTTTGTGTCCCTGCATACAAATAGGTATTTTGAAGGAGGAAACCATGAAACTCTTTATGACACGGGAAAAGTCCGGCTCCCCTGGATGGCTGGCCGCACCGACCCTGCTGGCGCTCATCCTCACGGCGGTTTTCCTGTCCATGCCTGTTTCGGCTGCCGCGGCACGACAGAAAACGTTCACTTCGCCCGAAAAGGCGGTCCAGGCCCTTGTGGACTCTCTGAAAAAGAACGACAGGAGAGCGCTTTCCTCGATTTTCGGCCCCGACAGCGGAAAGCTGGTCTCTTCGGGTGATCCGGTCGCCGACCAATACCGCCGGGAACAGTTCATCGCGGCCTATGAGGAGTCTCTGCGGCTGGAACGGGAGGGGGGGAACAAGGCCGTTGTCGTTATCGGCAAGAATGAATGGCCCTTTCCCATCCCGCTCGTGAAAAGCGGGAAACGCTGGCGTTTCGATACCCGCGCAGGAATGCAGGAGATTATAAATCGCCGTATCGGCGCCAACGAACTGGATACCATCCAGACCTGCCTGGCCTTCATCGATGCGCAGCTGGAGTACGCAATGAACGACTATGACGGCAACGGCCTGAAAGAGTATGCCGCCAGGTTCTGGAGCGATCCGGGCACGAAAAACGGCCTGTACTGGCAGACCGGGGAAGGCGAGGAGCCCAGCCCGCTGGGAGAACTTTTCGCCAGGGCCAAGTTCGAGGGGTATGCGAAAAAGAAGAGCGGAGAAGGTCCGTCCCCCTATCACGGATACTACTACCGCATACTGACCGGCCAGGGGGAACATGCGAAGGGGGGTGCGCAGGACTACATGGTGAACGGACATCTGATCGGCGGTGTGGCGTTGGTCGCCTATCCTGCCCAGTACGGTACGTCCGGCGTCATGACCTTTATCGTGAACCACGAAGGTATCGTATATCAGAAGGATCTGGGCCCGAAAACAGCCGAAATTGCTTCCGCAACCAAGGCCTTCGACCCCGGTCCGGACTGGAAGAAAGTTGAAACGCCCGCGGGGCAATAATCCGATAACCCAAACGAAAGGAACCAGAAAATGAAAAAAATCGTCCTCTTCCTCATTGCTCTACTGACCCTGTCGATTTCCATTCCGGTGATGGCGGCACAGGAGCCGACCGAAAGCGACATGCAGATTCTGCTGGCAAAAGTCAAGGCGGACAAGAAACTGCTGGTATCGCTCAACATGGAACTCAGCGACGCGGAGGCGAAGAAGTTCTGGCCGGTCTATGACGCCTACCAGATAGAACTGGCGAAGCTCAACGACAGAATCGCAACGCTTATCAAGGATTATGCGGCCGCATACAACGACAATGCCATGACGGACGCGAAGGCGAAACAGATGATCAGCGAGATGATAGCAATCGAAAAGGCTGAGGCGGCGATGAAGAAGTCGTTCGTGCCGAAACTGTACAAGGCTCTTCCTGCCGTGAAGGCTGCCCGCTACCTGCAGATCGAGAACAAGATCCGGGCGGCGGTTAGGTACGAAATAGCCGACGCAGTGCCGCTGGTACCATAACGGCCCGCATGGGCCGAAACACCGTCCTTGGGAGGAAACATGAAGAAACGAGACAACGCCCTGAAGAGTCGCCCCGCAACACAGCTCCTCCTGCTCTGCCTGCTTGGAGTGGTTCTTTCCGCCTGCTCGACCATACAGTCGGGTTCCAATGAGGTCAAGGAGAAAGCCGTTGCCCCCGCGCCCGATGCCGGATTCATTGAGCGCCCCGAACTGCAGGGCAAGCGTGCCGACCTGCCCTTTCAGAAGGTCTGGATCAAACAGGATTTCGACAAGAGCGGCTATACGGCCCTGGTCGTCGCACCGGTCAACACCAGCCACATGTTGCAGATGGATTGGCTGCATGCGGCTGGTTCGGCCAACTGGGTCGGAAACGTAAAAAAGGATATCGAAAAACTGGCCGTATACTTCCACGACGAGGTTGTGAAGCAGTTCACGGAAGATCCCAACAAACGATTCCAGGTCATCGAGGATCCCGGGATGCCGGTACCGGCAACCCTGCGACTGGAACTGGCGTTGATAGAGATCAACCCCTCACAGCCGGTATTGCACGCGGCCGGTTGGCTGGTTCCCGGCGGCGGCGCCGCCGCGGGTGTTGTCAACAAACGCACGGCCGCTTTCGAGGGCCGACTGCGCGATCTGAAGACCAATGAGATTGTGGCCACCTTTGCCGATCGCGACATGCAGGACGTCGGCCCCATCGATCTGACCCGGCTCACCTGGTACGGTCCCGCCAAGGGCATCATGGACCAGTGGGCGAAGCAGTTCGTGCAGATCGCCAACCGCAAGCCGGGAGAAGTGATAACGGATCCGACGGCGTTTACGCTGCGACCTTTCTGACTGATGCCCTGGTGACTGAAAAGTACCGGCACTGCCGGGACCTGGGGGGGAACAATTAGTGACACAAGGTAGTAGTACCCTGAAACTCACAAAACGACGCTATTATTGCTTCCCTCCCCCACTGGCGGGGGAGGGTCGGGGTGGGGGGGGAAGTTACCATGACATCGTAACGTTGTTACTTACACCCACCCCCCAGCCCCCTCCCGTCAAGGGAGGGGGGGCGAAATAATAAGTGTTACAAGGTACTTGGAAGGATGCGTTGTTAATAATCCCCGCGGGAAAGTACTGGAACAACCATGTCACATCACTCTTCGAGTACTCGGAAAACAGGACGCCCGTCCCGGGTCGGCAGGATTGTCGGCTGGATATGTATCTGGCTCATTCTGCTGCTGTTGACCGGCTGGGGGGTCATGGCGATATGGTACTCGAATCTTCCGTATTCCTTGCGGCCTTGGGCGGCGGGAGGGTTCGGCGTGCTGTCCCTGCTCCTCCCCATCCTGGTGCGCCCCCGGCGGCGGGGAGTGATCGCCTTCCTCTGCCTCTTCGCTCTCCTTGTCGCCTGGTGGCTCAGCATCCCTCCTTCCAACAACCGTGCCTGGCAGCCGGACGTGGCGGTGCTCCCTTGGGCAACCATCACGGGGAACAAAGTAACCGTCCACAGGATTCGAAACTGCGACTACCGGAGCGAAACCGACTATACCTGCAGCTACTACGACCGGACCTTTGACCTGGACAAGCTGAAGAGCGTCGATGGTTTCCTGGTCTACTGGGGCTCTCCGTTGATCGCCCATACCATGCTCAGCTTCGGCTTCGAGGGGCAGGGGCAGGTCTGCTTTTCCATCGAAACCCGCAAGGAGAAGGGGGAAGAGTACTCCGCCATCAAGGGCTTTTTCAAGCAGTACGAACTTACCTATATCGTGGCTGATGAGCGGGACGTGGTGCGGCTGCGGACCAATTATCGCAAGGAGGACGTCTACCTGTACCGGCTGAAGGCTGATCCGGAGCTGGTGCGCACGGTGTTCCTCGACTACCTGCGGCAGGTCAACCGGCTGCATGACCGGCCCGAGTGGTACAACGCCCTCACCAGCAACTGCACCACCAACATCCGGGGACACACCGCTCCCTATACCGGCAAGACGAAGCTCGACTGGCGGATCATCGTAAACGGCTTCATTGACGAGATGATGTACGAGCGGGGCACGGTGAACACGAGCCTCCCCTTTGCCGAACTGAAGAAACGGAGTTATATCAACGCCCGTGCCCGGCTGGCGGACAGGGATGAGGACTTTTCCCGGCGCATCCGTGAGGGACTGCCCGGAGGTGGAAGATAGTGAAAACCATGGATAAGACACGGACGTCTCCTCACCCCTTTTTGCCGCTGTTCTTTCGATATCTTGCGCCGCTGCTGCTGATCGGACTGCTGGCCGGCTGCGCCACGCCCATCGGCGTCACCAGGGTGTCCGCCGAAAAGTCGTACCGGACCAGCACCATCAATCCTCTCAACCAGGGGGTCGTGAGCAACAGCGCCAAGGCAGTCCTCCACCGCTACAACCTGGGGGAGACCTTCAGCACTGACCCGCGAGGCGCCATTCGCTTCCTCCATGACACCGCCATCCACGACGACCGGCGGGACATCCTTTTTGCCTTGGCCGAACTGAGCTACCTGGGCGGAGAAAAGCTCCGGGCAGGCGCGTCCCCCGAGGCGCCCGACGCCTTCCTCCAATCGGCGGTGTATGCCTACCTCTATCTGCTGGGCGACGGCGCGCAATCCCCGCCGACCTCCTACGACATCCGCTTCCGGGAGGCGTGCGACCTGTATAACCGGGCACTGGGACGCGCTTTCCCCGCAAAAGAAGACGGCAGCCTCGAGTTCAGGAGCGGGCCGCGGAAACTGACGGTCGGCGACCTGAACATAACCCTGAAACCGGAGACCCTCGCCTGGAAGCTGGAGAACTTTGAGGCATTGTTGCCGGCCGACGACTATGACGTGCGGGGCTTCACGGTCCGCAACCGCACTCCGGGCCTGGGACTTCCGCTGATCGCGCTGACACCGAAATCCCCGGATATGCCTAATGGCGGTGCGTTGCCGGTGACCGCGTTCCTCCGGGTCCCGGCAAAGGTAGTAGAACTGGGGAAAGGCCGGGAAAGTGCGACACTGGAGTTCTACTCCGCCTATGACGATACCGAGGTGAAGGTCAATGGCCGCACCGTCCCCCTGGAAACCGATGCAACCGCGCCGCTGGCCTACCGTCTCGACAATCCTGAGGTCTGGAGCCTCGGCGTCAGGCGTTTTCTGACCGCCCGAACAATAACCAACCCCGTAATCCTCATCCAGCCCTACGAGCCGGGGCGGATTCCGGTGGTCCTTGTCCACGGCACGGCCAGCAGCCCGGTGTGGTGGGCTGAAATGATCAACACCCTCCGTGGCGACCCGGTCCTCCGCAATCGCTACCAGTTCTGGTTCTTCCAGTACAACAGCAGCAACCCGATCCTCATCTCCGCGGGTCAACTGCGTGAGACCGTGTCCGACTTGGTGGCAAAGCTGGACCCGACCGGGCAGGATGCGACCATGCGCCAAATGGTGGTCATCGGGCACAGCCAGGGAGGGCTTCTCACCAAAATGACGGCAGTGGAGCCGGGTGACAGTATCTGGACGGGCGTCAGCAACAAAAGCATCGACGAGCTGGATGCGGATCCGGAGATAAAGGAGCTGTTGCGCACCATTTTTTTCTTTGAACCGCTCCCCTTTGTCAAACGGGTAGTGTTCATCTCCACCCCGCACCGGGGAAGTTTTCTGACCAAGAACTGGATACGGAGCCTGGTCAGAAGGTTCGTGACGCTCCCGGTCGATTTGCTCTTCCACAGAGCCGAGGTCTTCGGCAAAATCTCGAGCCAGCTTACCTTTCCCGCATCGATACGCAACAAGGTCCCCACCAGTATCGACGGGATGTCCGCGGAAAACCCGGTGCTTCACTCCCTCGTAGCGCTCCCCCTGAGGCCGGGTGTTACGGGGCACTCCATTGTGGCAGTGAAGCCCGGCATGGAGATCGAGACCGGGGATGACGGGGTTGTCGAGTACAAGAGCGCCCATATCGACGGAGTGGCATCGGAGTTCATCGTCCGTTCCGGCCACTCCTGCCAGGGGCACCCCTTTACCATCGAGGAGGTGCGGCGCATTCTCATGGAACACCTGGGTGTCAAGGTAAGCGGGCCCGCGCAGGCGGAACCGGAAAGGGAATACATAGTCGTACCGCAGGCCGGAAAAACGGAACGGGTCCCCTAGATTAGTGTCCATCCGGAAACTCCGGATGTGACACTATTGGTTTCCAATTCGGAAACGAGGAATTTTTCGTCCCGGCAAGGAAATCGAGGGGTTGCGCGGAGGCGTTCATCGGTGCGCCGCACAAGCAAGCCCGAAGATTTACACCGCCAGGGCGGAAAAGGACCGTTTCCGGATGGAAACTAGATTAGTTGATATTTTGAACGACGCCCGGCGCTGTTCATACATGCGCGGTGTCAGGAACGTGTCAACGGAAGCTGTCCAAGCCACGCAATGAGTGTGCTGACGGAGGATGTCATGACTATCGGCGAGACCATAAAAACCGGATTTTTTCGCCGCTTCCACTGGAAACCCATGCGGTTCGTCCAGCTTCTGATCTTCATTGTCCTGGTGATGCTTCTGTCTCCCTTCCTGCGCAGCACGCCTTTTCTGCACGCGCTTCTGTCCGTTTTCTTTCTCAACATACTGATGGTGACACTTTCCTTCGCAGGCTTCGATGTCCGGTGGCGCCGACTCCTGATCCTGCTGTGGTTTGCGGGAACTCTGTGCAACATTGCGGCGTCGACGGTCCCCGACATCGCCCAGGGAAAGGCGCTGGCAGTAGCATCGGAGATTCTCGGCGCCGTGCTTATCGTCTTCTGCGTCACCATGATCCTCCGCTACGTGCTGACGAGCCGTGAAGTGACCACGGACACCATCTTCGGAGCGGTTGTCGCGTACTTTCTGATCGCCTTCATGTTTTCCTCCCTCTACCAGGTGGTGGTGATCGTCGAGCCGGCCAGCTTCAGCATGCCCACCGGTCCGGACATAACGGAAAGGAACACGCGGAATATCGAATTCGGTTACTTCAGCTTCGTGACTATCGCCACGCTCGGCTACGGAGACATCGTACCGAGGCTGCCGGCTGCCCGGATTCTCTCCATCCTTGAGGTGGCCACCGGACAGTTCTACATGGCAGTGGTGGTTGCCTGGCTGGTAAGCGTCCGTGCCGGCGGCAGGAAGGGAACAGGAGGGGGGCGCGGATCGGGGAACGAGTAACGTCAAAGCGCGAGGCGGAGGGCGTCGCTCCCGGCGGTACGTCCACCGTTTTTCACCGGCATCAGGCAGATTCCGGATAGATAAATTCACCAGAGGAGGATCGTTATGAACCGTGTCAGAAGCATGCATTTCCATTGGCTGTACCGTCCTGTATCAGCGATCTTGCTCCCCCTGCTCGCTTGTTCCGTTGCCGGCTGCGGCAAGCCGAAACCCGCGCCTCCGCCGCCGCCGGCAGTGGAAGTGGTTACGGTCATGCAGCAGGATGTACCGGTATACATGGAATGGGTTGCGTCCATGGACGGTTCGGTGAACGCAACCATCAGGCCGCAGGTGACCGGCTACCTGATCAGCCAGAACTACCGGGAAGGGGATGTGGTCAAGAAAGGCCAGCTCCTGTTCCAGATAGACCCGCGGGTATTCCAGGCGGCCCTTGACCAGGCCAAGGGGCAGCTTGCCCAGCAGGAGGCGCGCTGGACCACGGCCAAGGCCAATCTTCGGCGCGTCAAGCCTCTGGCGGCGCAGAACGCAGTCAGCCAGAAGGACCTGGACGACGCCACCGGCACGGAACAGTCCACCCACGCGGCGGTGATCGCGGCCCAAGCGGCGGTGGACAAGGCGAGGCTTGATCTCGGCTTCACGAAGGTGACCTCTCTCATCGGCGGGGTAGCGGGCATCGCCAAGGCCCAGATCGGCGACCTGGTGGGGCCGGGCCAGATTGGAGAACTGACCACGGTTTCAAACGTGGACCCCATCAAGGTATACGTGCCGATAAGCGAGCAGCAGTACCTGACAGCCGCGGAGCGGCGGAAGAAGAGCACCGAGACGGCCACGCTGGAGCTTATCCTCTCCGACGGCAGCACATTTCCCCACAAGGGGGAATTCGCCTTCGCGGACCGCGAGGTCGATCCCAAGACCGGAACGATCAAAGTGGCCGCGCTGTTTCCCAATCCGGGGAACCTGCTTCGTCCCGGGCAGTACGCCAGGGTCAGGGCCATGATCGGAGTCGAGCGGAATGCGCTGCTGGTGCCGCAGCGCGCGGTTGCTGAAATGCAGGGGAAAACCCTGGTGGCCGTGGTCGGCGCCGGCAACAAGGTAAGCATCCGGCCGGTTGAGGTGGGGCAGCGCAGCGCTTCCCTGCAGGTCATCACCAAGGGGCTGAGGCCGGGAGAGAGGATCGTCGCCGAAGGCATCCAGAAGGTGAAAGAAGGGATACCCGTAACGCCGAAACCTTTCGTTCCGGAGAACCGGACCGGAGCGGAAAATGCCGGCAAGACGGCTGCGCAGTCCACTTCCGCGCCGGCCGGGGGGAGGTAGGCCGCCATGTCAAAATTCTTCATCAACCGTCCCATCGTGGCCATGGTCATCTCCATCCTCATGGTCATCGGCGGCCTGGTGGCCATGTCGCGTCTTCCGGTTGCCCAGTTCCCCAACATCGTGCCCCCGGCGATCCAGGTGAACGCCACCTACACCGGCGCCGACGCCCTCACCCTGGAGCAGTCGGTAGCCACCCCCATAGAGCAGCAGATGTCCGGGGTGGACAACCTGGACTACATGTACTCCATAAACGCCAACAACGGGTCCATGACCCTCTACAACTACTTCGACCTGAAGACCGACGCAAGCACCGACCAGCTGCTGGCCCAGATGCGGCAGGGGCAGGCCGAGTCGCAGCTGCCGTCGGATGTGCGAAACTACGGTGTCACGGTGCAGAAGTCCACCTCGTCGCCGCTCATCATGTTCGCCCTCTATTCCCCTAAAGGGACCTACGACAACATCTTCCTGGCCAACTACGCATACATCAACATCAATGACCAGATGACCCGCATCAAGGGGATCGCCAGCGTCACGGTGTTCGGCGCGGGCCAGTACGCCATGCGCATCTGGGTCAAGCCGGACCAGCTCGCTTCGCTGAACATCACCATTCCCGAGATCATGAACGCGGTCAATGCCCAGAACACCGTGAACCCGGCGGGTCAGGTAGGGGGTCCGCCGATTCCCAAGGGACAGGAATTCACCTACACCGTGCGGGCCCAGGGCCGTCTGCAGACCGAGGAGGAGTTCGGCGCCATCGTACTGCGCGCCAACCCGGACGGCTCCATCGTCCGGGTGAAAGACGTGGCCCGCATCGAACTGGGCGCCCAGACCTACAACCTGGAGGGGCGGCTGAACGGCAAGCCGTGCGCCCTCATCGCCCTCTACCAGATGCCCGGCACCAACGCCCTGGACGCCGCCAACGGTACCAAGAAGCTGATGGAGGAGCTGAAGCAGCGGTTCCCGCCGGACCTGGACTACACGGTGGCGCTGGACACCACGCTGGCGGTCACCGAGGGTATGAAGGAAATCCAGCAGACCTTCTTCGAGGCCCTGTTCCTGGTGGTGCTGGTGGTGTTCATCTTCCTCCAGGGGTGGCGGGCCACCCTGATCCCGCTGCTGGCGGTACCGGTGTCGCTGGTCGGCACCTTCATCGTCTTCCCCATGCTGGGCTTCTCCATCAACACCCTCTCCCTGTTCGGCCTTGTGCTCGCCATCGGCCTGGTGGTTGACGATGCGATTGTCGTCGTCGAGGCGGTGGAGCACCACATCGAGAAAGGGTTGAGCCCGAAGGAAGCATCTTTCAAGGCCATGGAGGAAGTCTCCGGTCCGGTCATAGCCATTGCGATCATCCTGTCGGCCGTGTTCGTCCCCACCGCCTTCATCCCGGGCATCACCGGCCAGCTCTACCAGCAGTTCGCCGTGACCATCGCCATATCGGTCATCTTCTCGGCCTTCAACGCACTCTCCCTCTCGCCTGCACTGTGCGCACTGCTGCTGAAACCGAAGGTCAGGGGCTCCGGTCCGCTGCAGAAATTCTACGACTGGTTCAACCGGATCTTCGGCCGGGCCACGGACGGCTACATCAGCGGATGCTCCATGGCTATCCGCAAAAGCCTGATCAGCCTGCTGCTCCTCGCCGGCATCACGGTGCTGGCGGGATTCACCGGCAAGAGCATCCCCAGCAGCTTCCTGCCGGACGAAGACCAGGGGTTCATCTTCGCCGGTATCCAGCTCCCCAACGCCGCCTCGCTGCAGCGGACAGGGGAGGTCGCCCGCCAGGCCGAGGAGATCATCACCAAGACGCCCGGGGTGAAGTACTGCTCGTCCATCATCGGCTACAACATGCTCAGCCAGGTGCAGAACTCTTACAGCGCCTTCTTCTTCATCACCCTGGAGGAGTGGGGCAAGCGCAAAAAGCCCGAGGAGCAGTACGAGGCCATCAAGGCGTCGATCTCGAAGAAGATGGCCGGCATCCCCGGCGCCATGGGCTTCGCCTTTCCGCCGCCGGCGATCATGGGGGTCGGCACCTCGGGCGGAGTCACCTTCATCCTCCAGGACCGGGCCGGAAAGGATATCGCCTTTCTCGCGGAAAACACCAAAAAGTTCATCGAAGCGGCCCAGAAGCGCCCGGAGCTGGGACGGGTCACCACCACCTTCCTCCCCACGGTGCCCCAGCTGTTCGTGGACGTGGATCGCGACAAGGTGCTGAAGCAGGGGGTCAATATCTCCGATGTCTACAAGGTCCTGCAGAGCTTCATGGGGAGCGGCTTCATCAACTACTTCAACCGCTTCGGCCGCCAGTGGCAGGTGTTCCTGCAGGCCGAGGGGGATTACCGGACCAACATCGAAAATATCGGCCAGTTCTACGTGCGCAACAACGAGGGCCAGACCGTACCGCTGTCGACCCTGACTACGGTGCGGAATATCGTCGGGCCCGAGTTCACCCTGCGCTTCAACCTCTACCGTTCGGCCCAGATCAACGCCACGGCCGCTCCCGGCTTCAGCTCGGCCCAGGCCATGACGGCCCTGGAGGAGGTGTTCGCCCAGACCATGCCGCGGGAAATGGGGTATGACTACAGCGGCATGTCGTTCCAGGAGAAGAAGGCCATGGAGGGGGTATCGCCGGTCGCCATCTTCGCCTTCTCCTTCCTGTGCGTTTTCCTGATCCTGGCTGCCCAGTACGAGAGCTGGTCGCTCCCCTTCTCGGTGCTGCTCGGCACCCCGGTCGCGGTTGCCGGGGCCTTTGCCGGCCTTTTGTTCCGCAGCTTCGAGAACAACATCTACGCCCAGATAGGCCTGGTCATGCTCATCGGCCTGGCGGCCAAGAACGCCATCCTCATCGTGGAGTTCGCCAAGATGGAGTACGAGAAGGGAGAGACCATCATGGACGCGGCCCTCAAGGGCGCACGGCTCAGGCTGCGGCCGATCCTCATGACCTCCTTCGCCTTTATCCTCGGCTGCGTGCCGCTGGCCATCGCCAGCGGGGCCGGGGCCATCTCCCGCCAGGTCATGGGGACCACGGTCATCTTCGGCATGACCGCGGCATCCTTCATCGCCATCTTCCTGATCCCTGTCACCTTCTACGTGGTGGAGAAACTGGGGCATCGGGGCGGGAAAGGCTCCCACTCTCCACCCGGGGGGGATGGAAACGACAGCGGAACCGCACCGGCCGCGACCGGCCACGGAAAGGAGGGGTAGAACATGCGCGGAACAATCATTCTCCCACTGCTCGTCCTGTTCGTCGCCGGCTGCATGGTCGGCCCGGACTACCGGCGCCCGACGGCCGACACTCCCCAGCAATGGCGCTTCCAGGAGCAGGAGACGCACGACCTTGTGAATACGCCGTGGTGGGAACAGTTCAGCGACCCGGTCCTGAACGATCTCATCCGCACCGGCCTGGCTGAGAACAAGGACGTGAAGATAGCCGCGGCCCGCATCGAGCAATTCGTGGGCCAGTACATCACCACCCGTGCGGCCCTGCTCCCGCAGATCGGGGCCGACGCCGGCTTCGGCAGGGAGCGTGCCAGCGAAAAGGGGGCCGCGCCCTGGTCCGCCACCGTCATGAACCCGGCGGACGCCTACCAGGTCCTGTTCTCGGCAAGCTGGGAGATTGACCTGTGGGGCAAGCTGCGCCGCGCCAAGGAATCGGCCCGCGCCGAGATTCTGAGTTCGGAAGAGGCCAGGAGAGGGGTCATTCTCTCGCTGGTCACCTCCATTTCCACGGGTTACATCAATCTCCGCGACCTGGACCGGCAGCTGGAGATCGCGCAGGCGACCGTCAAGAGCCGTGAAGAGTCCTATGCCATCTTCAAGCTCCGCTTCACCGGCGGTATCGTCTCAGAGCTGGAGCTGAGCCAGGTCAAGTCGCAGTACGAAGAAGCCCTTGCCACGATACCGGTCCTGCGGAAGTCCATCGCCCAGCAGGAAAATGCGTTGAGTGTCCTCCTCGGCCGCAACCCCGGGCCCATCCCCCGAGGCAGGACCATCGAGGAACTCGCTCTTCCCCTGGTCCCGGCCGGGCTTCCGTCCGACCTCATCGAACGGCGGCCGGACATCCGCCAGGCGGAACAGAACCTGATCTCGGCGAATGCGCAGATCGGGGTGGCCAGGGCCCAGTACTTTCCCAGCATCTCCCTGACCGGGCTGTTCGGCTGGTCGAGCGTCGACATTTCCCGCCTGTTCATGGGGCCGGCGCAAACCTGGAGCTATGCCGCACAGGTCGCTGCCCCTATTTTCAGGGGGGGCTCCATCTACGGACAGGTAAAGACCGCCGAAGCCTACCGGCAGCAGCTCCTGATCACCTATCAGCAGACGATTCAGAACGCCTTCCGGGACGTAAACGATGCCCTGATCGACCGCAAGAGCACCATGGAGCAGCTGGAGACCCAGACACAGCAGGTGGAATCCCTGGGCAACTACGCCCGCACCGCACGGCTTCGGTACGAGAACGGCTACACCAGCTATATCGAGGTGCTCGACGCCGAGCGCAGCCTGTTCAACGCCCAACTCTCCCAGACACAGACCAGGGGAAACCTGTTCCTGGCCATCGTGAACATCTATAAGTCCATGGGCGGCGGATGGGTGGAGGGAGCGGACAGGTTGACAACCGGGGAGGCGCCCGTCATGGCGGGCCCTTCCGCTTCGGCCGACCGGCAGACGCCATGAAAGCCGCACGGTGGGTGAACGTATAGCGGGGATCAGCGGTAAATATCGTGCCGCTTCAGCCGTGCAGCAGGTAAACGAGCGGATGGTTTCTTCCCATCGCGCGCGGTGGCAAGGGGTTCGTGTCAACCGCCGGCAGGGGGTATGTAATGTTCTTCGGAGTAGGCATTGCGGCAATTCTGATATTCGTGTACGGAGCCCTGGCGGTGAAGTTGGGGCGGTGGTCCGTGACGATGCCCATGATTTTCGTGGTCGCCGGGTACCTGCTGGGTCCCGGCGGCGTGAACCTCCTTCAGATCTCTCCGCGGACCGAAGGCATGAAGACCCTCACCGAGGTTACGCTTGCCCTGCTGCTGTTTGCCGACGCATCGACGCTTGACCTGCGGCAGGTCCGCAGAGATCCCACTCTTATAGCCCGACTGCTCGGCATAGGCATGCCGCTTACCATGCTGTTCGGCGCCGCCTGTTTCCTGGGTTTTTTCCCTTGGGAGGGGCCGGCCTTCGCCGCACTGCTGGGCGCAATCCTGGCGCCCACCGACGCCGCCCTCGGCCTTCCGATCTTCAACGACCCGAAAATGCCGGTCCGCATCCGCCGCGCCTTGAATGTGGAGAGCGGTCTGAATGACGGTATTGCCGCACCCTTCGTCATGCTCTTCATCGCCTTTGCCACGGCGGTGGAAACCCACTCCCACGGCAACTGGCTTTCGTCCGCCCTGCTGGAGGTCGCCATGGCACTGCTTGTGGGTGCGGTGGTCGGCATAGCCGGGGGATGGTTTTTGACAAAGGCCGTGGATCACGGCTGGACAGCGGAAACCTCGGAACAGGTTGCCGTGCTCGGTCTGGCGCTCACCGCCTACTTCGGTTCCCTGATGGTGCACGGAAACGGGTTTATTGCCGCCTTTTCCGGAGGCATCATCTTCAGCGCGGCAACACGCAACCGCTTCGGCGAACCGACGGAGTTCACCGAGAATACGGGCACCGTGCTTTCCCTGGTGATCTGGACCATCTTCGGGGCGATAGCAGTGCCGAAGGCGATCCAGTATACCAGCGACTGGCGGCCCATCACGTATGCTATCCTCAGCCTCACCGCAATCCGGATGATTCCGATGGCGCTGGCCATGCGGGGAACCGGCCTGCGCAGGGACACGGTCGCCCTCATGGGCTGGTTCGGGCCGAGGGGCCTTGCCTCCGTGGTCTTTACCCTGATCGCCTTCATGACTTTCAAGGATGCGGGCAAGCCGATAGATCTGCTCGTCGCCGCGGCAACCTGGACCATCCTGCTCAGCGCGCTGTGCCACGGCGTATCCGCCAAGCCCCTGTCTTTCTGGTATTCACGACGTCTCGCAAAGGCAACGGGCCCGCTTCCCGAACTCATGGAGCTGCCCGAACTGCGCGAACGGCCCAGTATCCTGAGGGGTCGTCACCCCAGATAAGGACGGCCGGGTTCAATCCGGAAAAAGCGTCGGCTCGGGCGATCCCGCCGGCGAAAATGGAGGGACGTCATTACCATCAAGCCTGCGCTACAAAGTTTCCTTGGAAAGGTGACCCCGGCGCTCCCGATTCTTCGCTGGCTGCCCGGGTATGAGCGGCCCTGGCTGCGGCCGGATCTTGTGGCGGGGATCACCCTGGCCGCCTATGCCGTTCCGGTATCGCTGGCGTACGCCTCGCTGGCCGGACTGCCGTCGCAGGCCGGCCTCTACTGCTATCTGGCCGGCGGGATTGCCTACGCGATTTTCGGCACCTCTAGACAGGTTGCGGTGGGTCCAACTTCGGCCATCTCCATCCTCATCGGGTCGGCCATCGGCGCCATGGCTGCCGGTGACGCGTCCCACCAGTGGCAGCTGGCCATGTTCGCGGCCATCCTGGCCGGAGTAATCAGCGTGATTGCCTGGCTGGTAAAGCTGGGCGGCATCGTAAGCTTCGTATCCGGGACCATCCTCAGCGGATTCAAGGTAGGTGCGGGGCTGGTCATCGCTACCACCCAGCTGCCCAAGCTGTTCGGCATAAGCAGCGGCGGCAGCGATTTTTTTACCCGCATCATCGACTTGGTGCGGCATCTCGGAGACGTAAACCTGCCGTCTCTCGGCGTCGGTCTCGGCTGCCTCGCCCTGCTGGTCCTCGGAGAACGGTTCCTGCCGGGCCGACCGGTGGCGCTCGGCGTGGTTGTTCTGTCCATCGTGGTCATGTACCTGGCCCCCCTTGAAGTAATGGGCGTCACAACAGTCGGTTCGATTCCGACCGGGCTCCCCCTGCCCGGCTGGCCGGATGTCAGGCTCAGGGACACCGACGGCCTGCTGGGGCTTGCCCTTGCCTGCTTCTTCCTTTCCTACATCGAGAGCATTTCCGTGGCACGCACCTTCGGCCTCAAACACCGCTATCCCGTGGACCCCAACCAGGAGCTCCTGGCCCTCGGAGCAGCCAACTTCGCGGCCGGTGTGGCGAGCGGCTATCCGCTGGCGGGCGGCATGTCCCAGTCAGCGGTCAACGAGAAGGCCGGCGCCCGGACGCCGCTGGCACTTGTCTTCGCTTCCTGCGCCGTCGGGGTCGTACTGATGTTTCTCACCGGCCTGATGAGCAATCTGCCCCAGCCCGTCCTCGCCGCGGTCGTCCTGATGGCGGTCAAGGATCTGATCCGCCTCAAGGAGATGCGCCACTACTATCGCGTCAGCAGGCTGGAGTTCAACGTCGCCATGGCAGCTGTCGTCGGCGTGCTGCTGTTCGGCATATTGAAGGGCATCCTGCTGGCGGCGATCTTTTCCATCCTGCTGCTGCTGAAAAAGACATCCCATCCCCACGTGGCGCTTCTCGGTCGCTTTCCCGGCACGGACCGCTTCGGCGAGATTTCCCGGTACCCCGAAGCGGAGCAGCTTCCGGGCATGCTGGTGGCGCGCATCGAGGCGTCCCTCGTGTATTTCAACGTTCAGAACATTCTGGAGGAGATACAGCGCCTGATCAGGGAACGGCACTCCGAGGTTCGACGTGTCGTCATCGATCTCTCCACCTCGCCCAACATCGACATTGCCGGCGCCCGCATGCTGGCGGAGCTGAACGACCGTCTTGCGGATGCGGGCGTAACGCTGAGCCTGGCGGAAATGCACGGTGCGCTGCGTGACCTGGTACAGGCCGACGGATCCCTGAGAAACCTGGAAGGATGCGACCGGCGAATCGGCATCGCCGAGATACTGGGCGCCCAAGGATACGGTGAAGGACCCCCTACCGTAGAAAAGGACGAATAACCAACCCGAGGTCGATATTTCGTCCTTGCGGGGTGAGGTCGGACAGGCGCCCCTGCAAAATACCGCGCAATTCCAAGCAGTACCTCCGCTTTGCCTCACGAGGAATTTTGGCACGAATATGGGATACTCCTGTTCGGGTATCCATGATTCAATGGTGCGCGGTGGCGTCTCGGCACGGATGAATATGTCGGGTCAACCACAACTTCGATAGTTTCAGCGAGGAGGAGACAATGAAAAGAATAGGTTTGGCTCTGCTGATGGTACTGGCTTCCGCCTCTGCCGCACTCGCCGACGGCTTTTACATCGGAGCGGCCGGAGGTGTCAATTTCATCCAGGATTCCACGGTACGTAATCCTGATGTTTCCTCGGATTCCCTGGAAGCCTCCTTTGATCCCGGATACCTGTTCGATGCAGTGGCAGGGTACCGATGGCAAATGATGAGATTCGAGGGAGAGTTTATTTACCAGAAGAGTGATCTTGATTCGATTTCCAGTCCTGAAAGCACGTTCCCGCGTGATGGTGATGCAACCGGAATCGGCGGGATGGCGAACGCATGGATAGATCTGGCGACGGAATCCATCGTCACCGTATACATAGGCGGCGGGCTTGGTTTCATGAATGTAAAACTCAGCAATTCCACCGCATCGATTAACGACTCGGTATTTGCGTGGCAGGTAGGGGCCGGCGTCGGATTCGCACTCACAAAACAACTCAGCCTGGACCTTGGGTATCGTCTTCTTGTTACCTCGGATCTGGAATACAACAATGGGAAAGCCGAATATTTTAACGGCAATATCAGGGCAGGTCTTCGGTACGAATTTTAGTAGTGCGCCTGCCGGGAGGCAGAGGGTGGACGGCGGCGCCCCCTGCGCTACCTTCGGCACGGCGGACAATTCAGTACCATGCAGGCCGTCGGTTGACAATGGATTGTAGAGCATGAAGCGCGGCCGGGCGCCGGTGATATACTGTGATTGATTTCTCATCTGGAGCAGCGGGAGGATGGGAGGTATCCAATGAAAATGCTGCTGGTGGCGGTGGTGG
>CALABV010000211.1 GCA_937886325.1 uncultured Geobacter sp. | reverse complement strand
TTTATCTGTGCACTGCAGAGTTCAGCTGCGTCCTTGCCGGATCGATACCCCTGCACCCAGTCGATGGTGGCATTCAACGCCTGTTCAATACCCCATCGGGGTTGCCAGCCAAGCCGGGTTTTCGCCTTGGTGATGTCGAGCCTCAGACAACCCGCTTCATGGGGATGACTCCCCTTATCGATGTCAAACCTGCTGTCCTCTCCCCATTTTTCGCACAGCCGCCTGACGACCCGCTCAACAGGCCAGCAATCTCCGGCGTCCGGACCGAAGTTCCACCCCTCGGCGTACTCGCAGCCCTGCTCGTAAAGACGACGGGCAAGGAGCATATAGCCGGAGAGCGGCTCCAAAACATGTTGCCAGGGACGGACGGCTTGGGGATTGCGGATACGGATTGGCCGGTTTGCCGTCAAGGCACTGATGCAGTCCGGTATCAGGCGGTCCCTGGCCCAGTCGCCTCCGCCGATGACATTGCCGGCCCTGGCCGTGGCCACGGCCACCTTGTGCCGGTCGTATTCCGCTGGATTGAAATAGGATGAGCGCCAGGCAGCAGTCACCAACTCGGAGCAGGCCTTGCTGTTCGAATAGGGATCGTACCCCCCCAGAGGTTCGTCCTCCCCGAATGCATGATCCGGGTCCCGATTGTCATAGCACTTGTCCGTTGTCACGTTGACGACAACCCGCACCGACGGGCAGTGCCGCACGGCCTCGAGCAGATTGACCGTGCCCATGACATTGGTGGCATACGTCTCGACCGGAAGCTGATACGATTCCCGAACCAGCGGCTGGGCAGCCATGTGGATGACAATTTCAGGCTCCGCAGCGGTCAGAGTCCGTCCCAGTCGCTCGCCGTCCCTGATGTCGCCAATAACGGAAAAGACCAAGCGGTCGATTCCGGCAAGTTGAAACAGATTCGGTTCGGACGGTGGTGCGAGAGCATAGCCGGTCACTCTGGCTCCCAAAGTCTGCAGCCAAAGGGAGAGCCATCCTCCCTTGAAGCCGGTATGGCCGGTCAGGAAAACCGATTTTCCTTTCCAGAATGACGCAGCACTGCCACACGGTTTGGAGTACATCTGCTCCATCACCTACCAGACCTTCCACGGAGCGGTCCCTTTGCGCCACTGCTCTTCAAGTTCCGTCTTGTCACGAATGGTATCCATCGGCTTCCAGAATCCGGTATGACGATACGCTACAAGGTGACCGTCTCTGGACAGGTCTGTAAGGGGCTGTTTTTCCCAAAGGATGTCATCACTCTCTATATAATCGATTACTTGTGGTTCAAGCACAAAAAAACCGCCATTAATCCAGGCACCGTCCCCTTTCGGCTTCTCCTGGAAACGCTGTACAAGGTCGGCATCACCGTCGAAAGCGATGGCGCCGAAGCGGCCCGGGGGCTGGACAGCCGTTATTGTTGCGAGTTTGCCGTGATCTCGATGAAACTTCAAGAGGTCCGCAATATTGACATTGGCGACACCATCACCATAGGTCATCATGAAGGTCTCATCCCCAAGATATTTGCGGATGCGCTTGAGTCTCCCCCCGGTCTGAGTCAAGAGTCCGGTGTCTACAAGGGTAACTTTCCATGACTCCGCGTTGGAGTCATGTATTTCCATGCTGTTGTTGCCAAGATCAAAGGTGACATCCGAATTATGGAGGAAGTAGTTGGCGAAATATTCCTTGATGACATACCCTTTGTAACCGAGGCAGATTATAAAATCATTCAGTCCGTAAGACGAGTAGATTTTCAGAATATGCCAGAGGATGGGATGGTCTCCGATTTCTATCATGGGCTTTGGTTTCAAATGGGACTCTTCACTGATTCGAGTGCCAAATCCACCAGCCAGAATTACAGTTTTCACGAAATCTCCTTCACGCCGATGCTTCGACAAGTTTACCGTGCTGGATTTCAACAATCCTGTCGCAAGTCTTGCTCAGCTCAACGGGATTATGGCTGACAATCAGTATTGTCTTACCATCTTGTCCTATCTGGCAAATCCTTTCTCGGCAACGCTGCTGGAAGCACTCATCGCCCACGGACAATACCTCGTCAAACAGAAAAATATCAGCCGTACTATGCACAGCGATTGAAAAGGCCAGACGCAGATACATGCCTGAAGAATACTTCTTAACAGGGGTGTCGATGAACTCTTCCAACCCCGAGAACTCGACAATTTCAGGTATCAGGCGCTTCAATTCCCTAATCGACAGACCGAGGATAGTACCATTCATGTATATATTTTCCATCCCGGTCAGGTCGGGATGGAAACCGGCCCCCAGTTCTATGAGGGGGGCAACCCTCCCAAAGCAGACAATATCACCGACAGTTGGATAGGTGACATTGGAAATGATCTTGAATATGGTGCTTTTACCCGAACCATTCGGGCCGTGCAGGCCGACGCACTCTCCCCGTTTTATGGCAAGGTTCACACCCTGCAAAGCCCAGAATTCCCCATCGGCCAGATTCTCCTTGCGTTTTCGCCTACGGAATGCCCCCATCAATTCTTCCCTGAACGAATTGTGAAGAACCTGGTGACGAGAATATTTCTTCCAGACATCCCGGAACTCGATAATCGACTTAGATGACATCGGCAAACGACCTTTCAATCCTCGTGAAGACCCGATATATCACGAAATAGAGCAAGAGCACACTTGCCATAACCAGCGCCATCTGCCACAGGATCACCCCTCTCCCCTCAATTGTGACACGTCGCATGTTTTCAACGATGAACGTGAGCGGATTACAAAATAGCAGGAGTTTCCAGCGATTGTCTACTGCATCAATGGAGTAAATGACAGGCGTGGCAAAAAACAGAATTTGCAGGAGAAACATAGAGGCGAGTTTTACGTCGCGGTAATACACATTCAGGGCTGCAAGAAGCAACGATATGGAGGTTGTATATAAAACCAGCATCAAAATCAGCGGTCCCATCCAGAGGAAATTCCAGGTTAGAGGAACCTGGTATACCAACAACAATCCAACGTAAACGACTGCCCCAACGAGAAAATCAATAAAATTTATTGCGACACCGGAGAATGGAATGATTTCCCTAGGAAAGTATATCTTCGTCACCAGGTTGAAGTTTCCTGAGAGGCTTGTTATTGCAAAGTTCACCGCTCCGGAAAAAAAAGTCCACGGCAATACTCCAGCATAGAAAAAGAGCACATAAGGATAGTCCTTATTGCTTGTCTTCAGGATGACGCCGAAAACGAAGGTGAAGAGAGCCATCAGACTGAGAGGTTGCACCACTGCCCAGAGAACGCCGATCAGGCTCTGCTTGTAGCGTATCAAGAACTCTCGCCATATGAACACCAGCAACAGGTCTTTATATTGAACAAGACGACTCAGCATATACCATCACCTTCACTTCATCAGCCACAGACGCACACAGACAAAGTCAGACAGAAAATCTTAGATTTATGGTTTCGTCCGCTGTTGTCCGTGTGAATCCGTGGCTGAAAACTAACCGTATTTCAACCCTTTTTTCCCGCACAACCCAGAGAGTATCCCAAATATAAATCCCAGCCCGAACCGCCCCATTTCCCTGAACCTGCCCCAAGGGATGAAGTACAGTGGCGCATGGCGGGAGCAGTTAAGCAGAAGAAGGGTCCAGATCAGGAACGGGTACCGTTTCCTCACCTTAAAGAATGACTGACCGACAGCCATCGGCTTGCGGAAATTTCCCACCAGGAGCGGTGGGTGATAATACTCCAGCCATGGAGAATTCAGTGACTTCTTCCCAGCCATGAAAAACCGGACCACGAACTCCACATCCTCCTGACCGATGAAGTCAGCGACAAAACCGCCCAACTCGGCTAGGACCGACCGGCGATACGCGGTGCAGCGGCTCGTCATGAAGTAGGGGTCATGGAAATCGTATTTCCCCTTAATCAACCCATAGCTGGAGTCCCCATGGGGGACAACAGCGTCTATGCCAGGGTTATCGCCTAAGACCTCGTCCAGCGTGGAAAGAAAGTTATCCTGCAAGATAACCGTATCATCATCAAGGAACAGAATATATTCTCCACAGCTTCTCGACAAACCGAAATTACGGGAATAGCCCATGCGACCAAAGTTCTTGTCCAACGGTGCATAGACAACCGAAAGCGAAGAGGCAAAGTCCTCCGCCATTTTCCGTCCCGCTTCCGTTCCACCCTTGTCTTCAACTAGGACAACCTCGAAGAGCTCCCGGGGATATTCCTGGGATGCAAGGGAATAGAGAATCCCCGCCAACAAATCGAGCCTGCCGTAAAAATTGATGATGCAGGAAATTCGGATACCATCCGATTCGGGAGGGACAGGACAGTCGCCCCGCAGATCGAACGGGAAAAGACGGAAGAGGGTTTTGAGGATACGAGTTCGCAAAAGCTAAAACCTTTTTTTGCCACAGACACACACAGACAACATCAGACGTTAAAACCTTAGAATTTAATGCTTTTCGTCCGCCTTTGTCCGTGTGTGTCCATGGCTACAAAATGAATCGTTTTATTTCCGCTTTCGGATAGGTGAAATTTATCAGCAATCCAATCCGGTAACCCGTTGCCTTGAGATAATTCAACAACTGGGCTTCGTGCACCTTAAGAATAGAATCAACAGCCTTCAGCTCCAGGATTACCTTTTTCTCAACAACGATATCCGCAAGATAATCGCCTACGTTTGTACCCTTATAGGCAACCTTGATGGGAACCTGTCTTTCAACACTCAAGCCTCTGGAAATCATCTCATGGACCAGTGCATTTTCATACACTTTTTCCAGATAGCCGGCCCCAAGCACCTGGTTGACTTCGAAAACGGCGCCGTTGATTTGATAGGTCAATTGCTCCAAATCGTTCACGGCTTTCCTTCACTTATTTCGCCACAGACACACACAGACAACATCAGAAGTTAAAATCTGTAATATTTAATGGTTTTTGTCCGCCTTTGTCCGTGTGGGTCTGTGGCTAATTGGTTCCGTAGATGCCCCATCCTACCATAACCGCCCACAACACTCCTATCACTAAAAGCGGTCCATCCTTCAAGAGCGATTCGGTCGGGTCACCGCCCAGGCCTGATTTAACCCTCAGCATATACCGCAACAGGCCGAAGCAGCACAGGGGCACGGTGTAGATGAGGACGTGATGCTCGATGACATACAGTGTGTACGTGACCAGAACCGCGCCGCCGGTCATGTACATGACCCCATCGAGAAAACCGCGCGGGTAGGATTCAAGGGACCTTCGATGGGTTACGGCTGCATCGCCGAGGGCGTTTTTTTCGAAGAGTCGCTTGCCGGTGCTCAGAAAGATGGAGAGGAGAAAGACGGAAAGAAACAGCCATTCCGACACCTCAACACGGTATGCCTCACCTCCGGCCTGGAGACGGAAGAGGAAGCCCGCGGAAATGCAGAACAGGTCGACAATCGGCAGATTCTTCAGATAGAGAGAGTACAGAATGGAAACAAAGAGATATGCGACAAGGATGGAAAAAAAGACGGATGATATGCCGTATGCCAGAATGAACGAACCCGCAAGGCAAAGGAGGCACAGGATTGTTGCCGACGCAATCGAAACACCGCCGGAAGGGATGGGGCGCCTGCTTTTTCGGGGATGATTCCTGTCGCTCTCCCTGTCAATTATATCGTTCAGGATGTAGGTGGAACTGGAAGCCAGGCAAAAGGAGACAACAGGTGCAACACCTCGGGTGAGCACTCCGGCCCCGAGCAACTCCCCCCCCAGAAAGGACGGAAAGAAGAGGATAAGGTTCTTCATCCACTGAGTCGGCCGCAGTATGGTAACGATTCCAATCAACGACGGCACGATTTTCAACCCCTCAGGCCTCCCGTACGATATCCACGAAAAATTCTTCCAGATTCTTGCGCTCCGGTTCCACCATCAGCACCTGGTTCCCTGCTGACTGCAGCTGCGACAGCGTCGCCGGGAGGTCATCTTTCGACACATGCAGGGTGTCCGGCGCATCATCTTCATTTCCCCTGTACCTGACCTGATACCCGGTGAGGCCATCCACGGTGATTTCATCAACCTTCCGTACGCACTTCATCTCACCCTTCACAATTACCCCGACCCGATCACTGACGCTTTCCACGTCCGCGGTGATATGGGTACTGAAGAACACACTCTTCCCGCGCCTTTTGAGATCCATCATGATGTCCTTCACCAGCGCACGGCCGATGGGATCGAGTCCGCTCATGGGTTCGTCGAGGATGTACACCTCCGGATCGTGGAGGAGCGCCTGGGCCAGCCCCACCCGCTGCACCATCCCCTTGCTGTAGCTGCGCATGGGGCGCTTGCGTGCGTCCCACAGGTCAAGTTGGTGGAGAATGTCCACGGATTTTTCTTTGAGCACAGCGAGGTCCATGGAAAATGTCTTGCCGACGAAGGCGAGGTACTCTTCAGCTGATAGATAGTCATAAAAGGCGGGGTTCTCAGGGAGGTAACCCACATGACGACGCGCTTCGGGGGAAGAAATGTCCTTTCCCATTATGCCGGCGGTTCCGGACGTGGGGCGGATAAGGCCCATCAGCGTCTTTATGGTGGTGCTTTTTCCCGCCCCGTTCGGACCGAGGAATCCGAAAATCTCCCCCTGTTCGATATCCAGCGATAGGTTTGTGAGCGCCATGACGCGTGAACCGCGCTTTCCCCTGAAGATCTTTGAAAGGTTTTGAATCGAGATTGCAGCCATGTCAGCGCTCCCCCTGCCCCTTGTTTTTTTCACCTTCTTTCTCTCGTGTGGCGAAGGCGAACTTGCTTGTCGTCGAAATCCTTCCATCCTGCTCCAGAAAAAACCGTCCACCATATGGATCAACCGGTGGAGGGGAAAGAAGTCCTTCACGCACGAGTGCATCGACTGTTGCCGGCAGAGAGCCGCTTGTCTCTCTATATTTGTCTCGGGCAACCTCTATCCGCCGGACCTCCTGGAATGCTTTGATGCGCGTGCGAAAGCTTTTTTTGATAGCCGGGTTTTTCTCCCCTTTTTCCATTGCATAAAGATAGGCAAGGGCCAGATCCGTGCGGCCGGATTCCTGCATGTATCTACCGGCAAGACTCTTGAACAGGTCGGAACCAGTAAGTTCCCCCGCACGCCGGTAATAGCGGGCCGCTGATGGGTAATCCTTGAGAAAATATGCGTAGTTAAAGCCAGCAAAAAATGGCAGATACCAGTCCCAAGTTCGGTACCGCATGCCATAGTTTAGTAGGTTATTAGCAATATCCACCTTGCCGACATCCCAAACAAGAATTGCCTGCGCAAAATAATAGGCGTCCATGTTGTAGGGATCCAGTTGAACTGAACCGTGAATCATCCTGGACATGGCGGGATAGTCGGGAGAAATTGACAGCTCGTTCTTCTGCTTGTCCAGCAACCCGCCAAAATACATCAATACCTTCGATACAAGAAGAGCACACATTAGTTCCTTCTGGTCAGCTGAAGCCGCTTTCAAAACCGCAACGGTCGGCACATAGCCGAGTTTCTCAACTATAGGCTTCGACCGCATATATCCGGCAAAAGGCACAATGAGAAAAAGGTAAGAGAGAAGGGACAAAATAAGAAACAATACGGTCTTTCTCATCCCGCTACCTCAGTTCTCGCCGTGAAAAAATCAAAACAGAAAGAGTCAGGAGTGCCATTGTATAGATTACAAAATAGCATGCCGTAAGGAGAAGCCCAGAAACTGAAACGGGTATGCCGTAAATTGCGTTAACTTTCAGGTTGAAGGCGCTCAGGTTGGGTAGAACGTAGTATAGACCCGACGCTGTGTGCCGCACGAGGGGCGAAAGGGTACTCCCTGCCGTGGAGTGAATGTAGTCATACACTTGCTGGGTCACATTACCCGCCAGGAACAGGGCGATAGTTCCGAAGATAGGGAGGAAAAACGAAGTGCTCAGCGAGGAAAATAGAAAAGCTGATGCGACAATAAGGATATATTTCATGGCATCAAAGAGGATACAGAGCGCTACATTCGCCCAGACAACGGGTCTATCGGGGGGGTACATGCCGCTTGTGCAGATTACCACCAGAGCGGCCGCCACACCGAGTACAAATGCCGCCAGAAGCAGAAATACAGCCGTCCCGCCAAATCTTCCGAGAAGATAACCACTTCTTGCTAGGGGAAGGCCGAGAACCGAATAGGTATAGCGTCGCTCTATATCCTTCCAGAGGGAAGTTCCACCGAGAAACACGGAGAGAAGGAGAAGAATGAAAGAGATAAGGGAAAGCGAAAGCGTCAAGGATAGTTCGGTAACTTGGCGCATGGAAAGGGTTGCGATAGAGGGGATCAATGGAAATACCAAAGCTGTTACAAGTATCCCTTGAAACACCCTGTCTCGGAATATCCCCTTCAACGTAATGCGAACGATGTTCCCCATCAATTGCTTCCTCCCTGTTTGTTCTCACTCAGACATCTTTTGCAGCAGCTTCCGAGCAGCGCTGAGATAATACACGTTCTCCGGAGCGTGGGCAACAACGCATTGGAAGGCTTTCCCGGCTTTAGCTCTATCACCTTTAAACATGTGGGTCTGGCCGATACGATACTGATAGAAAGAATCACGAGTTATCTCATACAAACGCTCAAGGAACTGGACATCGTCCGAATAGAAAGCACCCGCTTGCGCCTTCCCGTTTTTTATCTGCACTTCATTCAGCTTCAACAGACGCTGTAGTATCATGACTTCATGCTTACCAGGGTTCTCAAGGGCCTTTCGCAATAATCTTCTTGCGCCTTCATAATCGTCACTCTGAACCCTTGCGTATGCCTTATTCACCAATCCGTACTGGTAATTAATCAGATCATCCGGTACCTGGAGAGAGTTGATATGTGCATTCGCCTCATCTTTTCTTCCTGCTGCATAAAGAGCAATCGCATATTCGTTCTGTGCCGGAAGGAAGTCCGGGGATTTACGAACCGTATCCTGAAACAGCAGAAGATTGTCCTGCCAGAGCAGGGTGCGACTTACTGTGCCAAAAATAGCCACAAGCGCCAGAGCAGCAAAACAAGTTTGCAGAATCTTTTCATGCCTACAATTTCGAAATTTTGGATATGCCGCAAGCGTCAAGCCACCCAAAAAAAACGCCGAAGGTATGTACATGTATCTTTCAGCAAGCGGGGTCCACGTTACGCCGAGCAGGGGAATCATCAGCGCCGAGGATCCTATGGAGAATGCAGCCAAAAAGAAATAATCTGATAGTTTACGGCGCACTAGGAACAGGGCCATGACGACAAAAAGAGCCGCACCGACAATCATGTATAGATCCGACACGTGAGTAATCCCGAAATTCAGAGGAAAAGGGATGAACAGCTTTTTTACGTAAAAACCCGAAGCCTTGAGAATGAGTCGGACAGAAACCATTATCCCGTTGCTATGTCCGCCCGCTATATGAGTAACCACACGCGACACTCCGTCGTCAGACGCGCTGAAAGCCAAGGCCCGCAAAGCAAAATAACCCGACACGGATAGTATAAAAAAAAGAAAATGGAAGATATTTTTCCCAATGAATGTTCCTAGATATACTTTGAATCCTTCAACACGCGACAGAAAGAAAGGCAGGAACAGCGCCGCCGGAAGAAAAAAGACTGCCGTTTCTTTCGCCAGACAGGCAAGAAACAGACAGATAGCGGCAAGAAGCGACCATGACCACGGTATTGGATACTTTATTACCAGCATGAAAGACAGCAAAATAAAGAAACCCGCAAGGAGGTCCGTACGTCCGGATACCCAGTTTACTGCCTCTGTGTTGATGGGGTGCACAGCGAAAAATAGTGCGGCAAGAAATGCGGGGACAGGCGAGACAACATCCAGGAAAAGGAATGATCTTCGGGTAATGGCATATACCAGCAGGGCATTGCAGAGATGAAGAATGATGTTCTGAAGATGCATGAAGCTCTCTTCAAGGCCCCATGCATATTTGTCCAGCAGAAAGGAAGCAGTAAGAAGTGGACGGTAATAGGTGCCGCTTCCGCCCGGGAAAAAAAGTGATCGAAGATTGATGTCGTCCGAATTGTGCAGATAATGATACATCTTCAGATCATCGACACCGATCAGCGGAGCGAAGAGAGCCGGGTAATACACCATCAGCACAGTTAAAATGAGCAACAATATGATTGTTCTGCTTGTCAGACGTAATTCCATGATGTCATGCAAAAAAGGCGGGATGCCTTGGCGTCCCGCCTTTTATCCTTTACTTTGTATCATGCTACATAGTCGTCCACCCTGAAGTAAGAAGGCCGGTGGAATCAGGATTGGACGTTCCAGTGGTATCAGCAGTACCCTTCGTAATGGATTTTACATAGATAGCAGTGCTGTCATAGGATGTGCCGTATGATTTTGTACCATTCTTGTGTTGTGTCTGAAGTGAATAACCTGTTGCCTCACTATTAGCGCCAATCCCAACACCGGTAGAGGTCTTCCCGAGAAGCACCGTGCCTGCGGAGCCAGGAGTGATTGTAACGCCGGTCTTTGCTCCATAAGCTGATTTGCCGGTGCTATCCATGCTCAAAGTCAAGGTCGCTGCAAAGGAGGAAGAAGCGAGAAAAAGTGATATAGCGGTAAGGGAAATTATTTTTTTCATTGAGATGTCTCCTTTCTAAGTATCTATTATTGATAGCCAAGAACTGTCGGGTATTCCTGGTTATCAGCCATAAACGCTTCCATGCCGGTCTTCACGTTCTTCAGGTCGGAGTTGGAGGCGCTGTTGTACGCCTTCTCTCGATAGGCCGCGAACTGCGGGATGGCGATGGCCGCCAGGATACCGATGATCGCCACGACGATCAGCAGCTCGATGAGGGTGAAACCTTTACTGCTTCTGAGTGCTTTTAACATGTTTCTCTCCTTTCTGGTGATGTTTCCTTTGTTGGATACCGTTCAACGGGTATCTGTAAAAACGAATTTCTTCTCAGATGTCCTATAGCGATGATTGCAGTAAAGCAACATCCGGGCCAAGTAAGGAAGTCATCTTTTCCTCGCCTCTTCCAGCGCGTTCCGGGGCGATTAGCAGCGACACTCCGGGTACTCGCACATCACTGAACACGCCTCAAGTGACATTAATCGTCAGTCCGGCATGCCGCAATTTGGCCACAATCCACTCATTTCTCTTCCTCGTCCATGCCGAACTTTGCCAAACGGTAGCGGATGGAACGGAAGGAGAGCCCAAGAAGCTCGGCCGCCCGTTTCTTCACCCCGCCGCACCTCTCCAGGGCCTGGAGCAGCAGCCGTTTTTCGATACCGTCCAGGTACGCCTCCAGATTCATTCCCTCGGATGGAATGATATACTCCCCTCCGGCCGGAGTGGGGTTCTGAAAATCGAGCACCTGGGGAGGAAGGCAGTCACGATCGACACGCCCGCTTCCCAGCACCACACAGCGCTCCACAAGGTTTTCCAGCTCTCGGACGTTTCCTGGGAATGGATAGGACATGAGAAGTTTGAGGGCCGCCGGCGTTACCGACTCTTCTCCTCCTGGTGTCCCACCGTATTTTTTCAGAAAATGCTCGACCAGCATGGGCAGATCCTCGGGCCGTTCACGCAAGGAAGGCATACGCACCTGCACAACGTTCAGCCGGTAGAAGAGGTCCTCCCGGAAAGCCCCTTCCCGCACCTGTTCCTCCAGGTCCCGGTTGGAGGCTGCCACCAGCCGGACATCCGCCTTCAAGGGCTCGGTTCCTCCGATGCGGCGAAATTCCCGCTCCTGGATGACCCGCAGCAGCTTTGCCTGGAGTTGGAGAGGCACCTCGCCTATCTCGTCAAGAAACAGTGTCCCACCCTCCGCCTGTTCGAAAAGGCCCGGATGGTCGGAAACCGCGCCGGTGAACGAGCCCTTTTTATGGCCGAAAAGCTCGCTTTCCATAAGATTCTCAGGAATTGCCCCGCAGTTCACCGCAACAAACGGCCGGTCCTTGCGCGGACTGTTGTAGTGGATTGCCTTGGCGGCCAGTTCTTTGCCGGTGCCGCTCTCTCCGAATATCAGGATATTGGCGGTGCTGCCCGCCACTTTCTCGATAAGGGTGTAGACATCACGCATCTTCTTGCTCTTGCCGATGAGCCCGCTGAAGCTGTAGCGCCCCTGGACCTCCTCGCGCAGACGCAGGTTTTCCCGCGCCAGATTCCTCCTGTCCAGGGCATTACGCACGATGATTTTGATCTCTTCCACGTTGAACGGCTTGGCGATGTAGTCGTACGCGCCCAGCTTCATGGCCTCCACCGCCTGCTCAGCGGCGGAGAATGCGGTTACCATGAGAACGGCGGTATCAGGGGCGACCTCCTTGATGCGCGCCAGGAGACCGATCCCATCCAGACCAGGCATCTTCACATCGGAGATTACTAGGTCATAGACGACAGATTCCAGCCTGGAGAGGGCCACGTCTCCCGATTCAGCCAGATCTACCAGGTATCCTTCCCGCTCCAGGAGAATCCCTAGAAATTCCCGCATGCTTATTTCATCGTCTACAACCAGTATTCTCGTTTCCATGGGTCCTCATCAATGAACAATTTCTTTTTACAGCCACAGACACTCACAGACAAAATCAGACATGAAATCGAAACCTTAATGCTTTTGTCCGCCTTTGTCCGTGTGCGTCCGTGGCCAATCCGTTTTTCAATTTCCCGGAAGGGTGATGTCGAAGCGCGTCCCTTTCCCCTTTTCGCTGGATACCCGAATCGTGCCGCCATGGGCCTCCACAATGCGGTAGACCATGGCAAGTCCGAGCCCGGTCCCTCCCGGTTTGGTGGAACGGAACGGCTCGAACAGCAACCGCAACTCCCCTTCGTCCATGCCCGCCCCCGTATCGGCAACGGTAATCGTTACCGGCAGCGGGTCGGTTGTGACGGACATGTCTCCGAAATCTGAAGCCTCGACGGTTATCGTCCCTGCGCTGTTCATAGCCTCGGTGGCATTGACGAACAGGTTCCAGAAGACCTGACGAAATTGATCGCCATCCATGGCAACGATCAACCCATCCGGGCACCGGTTACGGATGGTAATGTCCGAAAAGCGTTGATCCGCCTCCAGCAACGACTGCAGATCGGTAATCAGCCTCCTCAGGGGAACTCTCGTCTTGTTCGGCGGAACCGGCCGGGCATAGGCGAGAAAGTCCCCTATCAGCTTGTTCAGTCTTTCGGTTTCCCGAAGCACGATATCGAGAAGCCTTTTATCCTGTGGATCGACATTTTGCCCCCCGGCGATAAGCTGCACCGATCCGCTGATTGAGGCAAGAGGATTGCGGATTTCGTGGGCTATGCGGGCGGATAGTTCGCCGATTGCGGCAAGACGGTCCGCCCTCTCCAGGTCCGCCTTCATTTTTTTGATCTGGGTGAGATCCTGGAAATCGATGATCACGCCCAGGGGATTTCCATCCTTGTCGGTAAAGGGCGCGGATTTGAACCCGAAAGCAAGCATCTCTCCTCTGGGTGTACGGTGATCAAGTTCTTCCCTAGCTATTGCCGATATCCTGTGCATGAAGGGAGCGAAGCCCGGCAAAACATCGGGAAGCGGCCGATCATACGCATCGGCCTGGGACACGCCGGTCAGCCGTTCTGCATAGCGGTTGAATACACGAATTCGCCCGTCCACGGTTATGGTCAGGAGCCCGCTGTTGATGTTGGACACGATGGAGGTATTGAGCCTTTCCAACTCCTCAAGATCCATCGTCTGCTTGCGCAGCGCCGCCTCGCTGGCTCTGAGACGGTCGGCCAGGTATCCGGTTAGCAGAGCGGTGATGATGAAGGCAACAATATTGACGAAGATAATGAAAAACAGCGCGCCCGGCTCGAACTGCAGGGCGGATTCGGGGGGAAGACCCACGCGCGTAAGCTTCCCGAAGTAGTGGAGATCCATGATGGCGCCGTAGAGGATTGCGCAAAGGCCAGCCGAATAGAGTGCCTCTTGGCGGGACAGGAGGATGCTGGCGCTGATGATGGTGAGCAGATAGAGAAAGGAGTAGGGGGAACTGATTCCACCCGTCAACAGCAAAAGAAGGGTCACGAATCCTACATCCCAAACGATTTGAAGATAGGTGATCGCGCGGTGGAGACGGCTGGTGGCCCACAAGAGAACGAGTGAGAAGATGGAAACAAGGTAGGCGGCGACAACGAGACGGGCAATGCCGGAGAAGGCATTCTCCGTTATCCCGGAGGATTCTTTGACATCCAGGATGGTGGTGGACAGGAGGAAGAGAGACACCACCACCACCCTGGCAAGAATAAAATTAACAAGTCGTTTTTTTTTCTGCACCGCTTACCCGGCGACGGTGCCGGCGATTTTGAAGATGGGGAGGTACATGGCGATGACCAGACCGCCGACCACCACGCCGAGGAAGACCATCAGGAGAGGCTCCATCATTGACGTAAGCGCGGCGACAGCGTCATCCACCTCATCGTCGTAGAAATCAGCAATCTTGGAGAGCATAGCGTCCATGGCGCCGGTGGCCTCGCCAACGGCTATCATCTGCACCACCATGGGAGGGAAGACGCCGCTCTGCTGCAGCGGCTCGGCTATGGTCTTGCCTTCCGAAATCGCCTGGCGTACCTTCATGATGGCCTCCTCGATTATCACGTTGCCGGCAGTCTTAGCCACGATATCGAGGCCGTCCAGGATAGGCACGCCGCTGCTCACCAGCGTGCCGAGGGTACGGGTGAATTTTGCCACCGAAACCTTGCGGATCAATTGCCCGAAGATGGGCGCCCTCAGTGCGAAGCGGTCAACGGTCTTGCGCCCCTTTTCCGTTGCATAGTATTTCTTCACAAGGAAGACGAGGACGACAATGGCCGCGATGATGACGACGATATACTTGACAATGAAATTGCTCAGGCCGATAACGAATTTTGTCGGCCCGGGCAGGTCGCCGCCGAAATCGGCGAACATCTTGGCGAAAGTGGGGATGACGAATATCATGATGACGCCGACGACGATTATTGCAATCGACATGATGGTGGCCGGATAGACCATGGCGCCCTTTATCTGCTTCTTGAGCTTCATGGCTTTTTCCGTGTAGGCTGCCAGGCGGTTCAGGATGGTGTCCAGGATACCGCCCACTTCGCCGGCCGCCACCAGGTTCACGAACAGGCGGTCAAAAACCTTGGGATGCTTTGACAGGGCATCGGCAAAGGTGGAACCGCTTTCCACGCTCTCCTTCACCTTCAGGAGCGTATCCTTGAAGGTCCGGTTTTCCTGCTGACTGGAAAGGATCTCGAGGCACTGGACCAGGGGAAGACCGGAGTCGATCATGGTGGCGAACTGCCGGGTGAAGATCACAATCTCCTTGGTCTGCACCTTTTTACCACCGAAGCCCGGGATTTTCAGCTCTTTTGACAGACCCTTTCCCTCTTCCTTGATGGTGATACCGGTGAACCCGTACTTTTTCAGCTGGGCTTCAACCATCGCCTGGCTGGGCGCCTCCATCATCCCTTTCTGGGCCGAACCGGTTCTGCTCCTGGCTTCCCACTGGAATTTCGCCATTCTATTCCTCCTTCAATGACCGGAAACATACATGCAAATAAAGATTCGATTGTCTAATAATTTCTATATCCCTGACACCGTTCTCCCTGGAGAGAAAGGGCCGTACTGCTGAAACAGCTTCCCATCGCCGCTACCGCAAGGGCCTCTTCTGCGGCATGGTTCCGCCGGTCATCCCGAGCATCTGTTTCAACTCGTCCGGGTCCGTAGACCGCCCCAGTGCGTCATCCAGTGATATCAGCCGCTTCTGGTGCAGGTTGAAGAGGGACTGGTTCATGGTCTGCATCCCGAACTTGTCCTGACCGACCTGCATCTGCGAATAGATCTGGTGAAGCTTGTCCTCGCGGATCAGGTTGCGGATGGCGGGGTTCGGTATCATTATCTCCAGCGCCAGGGCACGGCCCTTGCCGCTCGCCCTGGGGATAAGGGTCTGGGAGATGACCCCCTCCAGCGAGAAGGAAAGCTGGGCGCGGATCTGTGTCTGCTGATAGGGCGGGAAAACGTCCACGATACGGTTGATGGTCTGGACGCAGGAATTGGTATGAAGGGTGGCGAAGCAGAGATGGCCGGTCTCGGCCAGGGTCAGGGCCGCCTCGATGGTTTCCAGGTCCCGCATCTCGCCGACGAGCACGACGTCCGGATCCTGGCGCAGCACGTATTTCAGGGCATGCTTGAAACTCTTGGTATCCGACCCCACTTCACGCTGGTTTACCAGGCAGTTCTTGTGGGGATGTAGATACTCAATCGGGTCTTCGATGGTGACAATATGGTCGTGGCGTTCGCTGTTGATCTTGTCGATGATGGAAGCCAAGGTCGTGGACTTGCCGCTTCCGGTCGGTCCGGTAACAAGCACGAGCCCCCGCGGCTTGTAGGCGAGGTCCGCGACAACGGGCGGAAGCCCGAGTTCATCAAATGTGAGGATCTTGAATGGAATGGTTCTGAAGACACCGGCGACGGCGCCGCGCTGGACGAAGATGTTGGAGCGGAACCGTGACAGGCCCTTCACTCCGAAGGAGAGGTCCAGCTCGTTATCCTCCTCGAATCTATGTTTCTGGGTCTCCGTAAGGACGCTGTAGCAGAGTTGCTTTGTTTCCACCGGATTTAGCGGAGGCATATCCAGTGAGACAAGCTTACCGTCTACTCTCACCTGGGGCGGAGAGTTGGTGGTGATGTGCAGGTCGGACCCCCCCCGCTCGATGAGTTCTTTCAGCATGTCATGCAAATTCGCCATTGTGTTCTTTACCCCGCTACCTTGACTTTTAGATACTATACACACGATTTTTGATTTATTGTATGCAATCTGCTTTATTCAGCGCCAGGTCCCACCTTGGCGAAGGGGGATGCAGTTCTCTTGCTGTTGCAAACAAAAAATAGGATCAATCATCCGCCATCGTCACCCGCAGAACTTCCTCGAAAGACGTGACCCCTTCCTTCAGCTTGGTGAGCCCCGACTGGCGCATGGTCTTTACGCCGAGACGCATGGACTCGCGTTTGATTTCCGCGGTATTCGCCCCGTTGAGGATGAGCTCCCGAATCTCCTCGAGCATGGGCATGACCTGATAGAAGCCGACCCTCCCCTTGTAGCCGGTGTTGTTGCACTTCGCGCACCCCTTGCCCTTGTAGCAGACATAGCTCGGAGCTTCATCGGGAGGGACGCCTGCGTCGATGAGCGCCTGAACCGGCACGTCCTCGATCTCGCGGCATTCGACGCAGACCCGCCGGGCAAGCCGTTGCGCCGTTATCAGATTGACCGCGGACGCAACGAGAAACGGCTCGATTCCCATGTTGAGAAGGCGGTTGATGGTGGAAGGCGCATCGTTGGTGTGGAGAGTGGAGAGAACCAGGTGACCGGTCAGGGCCGCCTTGACGCCGATCTCGGCTGTCTCGAAATCGCGGATCTCCCCGATCATAATGATATCGGGGTCCTGTCGGAGAAAGGAACGGAGGGCGGCGGCAAAGTTGAGGCCGATATCTTCGTGCATCTGCACCTGATTGATGCCCGCGAAGTTGAATTCGACGGGATCCTCCGCGGTCGAGATATTTTCCGTTGTCTTGTTCAGTTCCGCGAGCGCCGAATAGAGAGAGACCGTCTTGCCGCTGCCGGTCGGGCCGGTTACCAGAACCATGCCGAACGGCTTGTGGATGGCCTCCTTGAAGCTCGCCAGGGCCTCGGGCTCGTATCCGAGTTTGGTCATGTCCAGTTGGAGGCTGGATTTATCCAGGAGACGCATGACGATCTTCTCGCCGAACAGGGTCGGGAGGACAGAGACGCGGAAGTCCATGTCCTTGCCGCCCCCCAGCTTGATCTTGATGCGCCCGTCCTGGGGGAGACGCCGTTCGGCGATATCCAGTTCCGCCATGATTTTGACACGGGAGGTAATGGCGTTCTTCAGCTTCAGCGGCGGCTTCATCACTTCGTACAGAACCCCGTCGATGCGGTACCGCACCCGGAACGACCGCTCATAGGGCTCGATATGAATATCGCTCGCCTTTCTCTTGATGGCATCCGACAGGATCATGTTGACCAGCTTGACGACAGGGGCGTCCTCGGTGGCCCGTTCCAGGGAGGTGACATCCACCTCCTCGTGGTCGGCGATCACCTCCAGGTCCTCCATGTCCAGGTCGCTCATCATGTCGGCCAGAGACGCCGACTGATCGTAGAACTTGTCGATGGCGGACTTGATGCCGGAATCCGAGGCGACCACCACCTCCACATTGTAGCCGGTCATGAACTTGATGTCGTCGATGGCGAAGATATTGGAGGGGTCGCTCATGGCGAGGATGAGCGTGGATCCGGCCCGATTGACCGGAATTGCCTGGTACTTCTGAACCACGTCGGAGGGAAGAAGCTTTACGACCGCGGGATCGATATCGAATTCGGCCAGATTGATGGAGGGAACGCTGTACTGCTTGGAGAGGAACGCCGTCAGTTCGGTCTCGCTGATATATCCGTCCTTCACGAGAATAGTACCGAGCCTGAGCTGCCCCCCCGAGTTTTTCTGCTCTTCCAGGGCCCTCTGCAATTGTTCTTTTGTAATCAGGTTGCTCCGAACAAGGAGTTCGCCCAGTCTGCTTGGCTGCATGAAAACCTCGGTACCAGGGGCCTAAACGTGCCTCAAAGGTTGAATACTATTTTGAATAAAACCTAATGTCAAGATTTTGTTGCCCCGTCAAGTTCCTCAAACAGCTTTCTTTTCATGACGTTACGGGGAGCCTCGTGCCCGGTCCAGAGTTCGAAGGCCGCTTCCCCCTGTCCCGCCAGCATTCCCGTCCCATTTGCGCATGCCAGGCCGAGCTCCCGGGCCGCGGCAAGAAGGGGAGTCTCCGCGGGAACGTAGACCATATCGTATACCGCTCCATCCGGCCCCATCTCCGAAAGGGATAACTCAGCAAATTCCGTACCATCCATCCCCACCGATGTGGTATTGACGAGGAGATCGGCGCTCCGCAGGGCGCGTGACAACTCTCCGCTTTCCAGTGAGCACACGTCGAAGCGCACGGAACCGAAGAGAGAGCCGAACCGGTCCGCCAGCTCCCGTCCCCGTTCGAGGGTCCTGTTGGCGATGATGATCCGCGACGCATTCGCTGCAGCCAGGACCGCCAGGGCACCGCGAGCAGCTCCTCCCGCTCCCAGCAGCAGCACCGTGGAGCCGGCGGGATCCCGATCCAGGTCTTCACGGAGGGAAGCAAGAAAACCGATACCGTCCGTGTTATGACCGATAAAAAGGTCCCCTTCCCGGTACACGGTATTCACCGCGCCGGCCAGTTCCGCTTCCCGTGTAATCCTGTCGAGAAAGCGGATAATGGCCGCCTTGTGGGGAATGGTCACATTAAAGCCCCATACCCCGAGACGCCGGAGGCCCTCTACCGCGGGACCCAGAAATTCCGGCTCAACGGGAAACGGCACATAGACATACTCCAAGCCAAGCGCTTCCAGCGCCGCGTTCTGCATGGCGGGCGACAGGGAGTGGGTTACGGGCCGGCCGATAATCCCCAGCACCCTGGTTGTTCCGCGAATCTTCATGTTTCACCTCACCCCATGTTCCAGCAGAGTCCGCCGGGCCTCGCCTATCATTACCGGGCTCAGCTTGCCGGACATCCTGAGTTCCGCGAGACCCTCCGCCGTCCTGCCGAGCGAGAGAAGAGTCCGGCCGGCCTCAAGTCGACTGTAGGCATAGATCTGAATTGCTTTTTCCGAATCAAGGTCGCGGAAAAACAGCTTCTCGCCGAGGATACCCCGTAGCGAATAGGTATCCCATACGGTCGTGTCGGGCAGTGGCCTCTCTGCGCCTGCCGCTTCCTGAATCCGGTATACAATCCCCTTCTGCAGAAGGGGCAACGTGCCCGCCTCCACGGAATAGCGGGTGGAAAAATCCCAGAACACCGGCCTGCGCGCCATCTGCTCACCCATGGCGAGAAACAGGACGTCCCTGGCGGGCATCGTTTCCACCGGCGCCTTCCGCAGGACGCTCCGTCGGAAGAGATGGGGAAAGGAGTCCAGGTACCAGCCGAACTGGAGATGCGGAATATGGAGCAGGTCCAGGTCTTCCCGCATCCTCTCCACCCCCTGCAGGTACCAGAGGGGAAACGCGCCGCTGTCCCCCCAGGTAAAAAGCGCCGCCCCGACCGGAAGGGAACGGAAGGTGTTGACGGCGTAATCGTAGGCAAGATAATTCTCGTGCTGATCGTTTTCGTGAAAATTGGCCCGACAGAGGGCCGCGGGGAGCAGCGCCATGATGAGAACGAGAACAGCGGCCCGCGCACGGCTGACGGACGGGCCGAACAGGCCGGCGAGCGTCTCCGTCACCGTGAACAGTCCCATGCCGATGAAGACCGACGCCAGCAGATAGAGGGGGGTAAAGAACTCCTCGGTGAGGAAGACCGTTTCCTCGGGCGTGTTCTGGTAGCCGACGATATAGGCGAGAAACACCGCGATGGCGATGCCGAAGGCGATGATGAACTCTTTGCCGCGGTTGCGGAAGGCAACGGCGCCGACCAGGATCAGGAAAAGGCCGACGACCGAAAACTCATGGACCAGGTTGAACGCGGCCAACTGCTTCAGGAGAAGAGACAGGTCCCGATCCACCGTTTCCATGGGGTATCCCTTGCGCAGAAAACTCCAGAGAAACCGGGACAGTGTTCTGGGGTCGCCCCAGTTGAGAAGGGGGTTCTCCATGGCCCGTATCGGCAGGTGGAGATACACGGAAAACCCTACGAAAAAGCAGGCCAGCGCCAGCAACTGTTCCCTGATGCGGGTGATGAGCCGCCGGTCCGTGGCCAGCACCAGAAAGGCGTAGGACGGCGCCAGGAGAACGATGATCTGGTGGGCGCCGAACGCAAGGCCGCAGAGAAAGGCGCCAAGGTACACCAGACCCGGCTTTTCCTCCCCGCCCAGGTATTTCTCACGCCAGACCAGAACGAGCCAGAAGACCACCGCGGCAAGAAATGCCAGCAGCGGGTAGGGCTTATCGTGGTTGGACTGGAGCCAGAGCCGCGGAGAAAAGGCAAAGGCAAGCGCTGCGCAGAGCCCGGCCCACCTCTTGAGGACCCCCGATTCCGTAGCTCCGGAGGCCCCGTCGTCGTCGGGCAGCAGGCGAACCGTGAGCAGATAGACGCCGAGACAGGCAAGGGAGGCTGACACGGCTGTCGCAAAATTGACGCGGAAGGCGATACTGCCGAAGGGAAGCCAGGTGAACGGCTTGGCGTAGTTGACGAACAGGGGGTAGCCTGGGGAATGGGGGATGCCCAGGGAGGAGATGGCGGTCAGGAATTCTCCGCTGTCGAAAAAGGTGACCGTGGGCGCCAGGGTCAGAAGATAGACACAGAGCGGCACGAGCACGGAGAGGAGTGCAAAGGTATCTATTTGTCCGAAAAAGGTTTTCCGCAACACCGGCAGACACTCCCAGATACAGTAAGGTTCGAGGAACGAGGATAAAGGAACGAGGAACGGCAAAAAATCAAATTACTACCGGTTGCATTGCAGCGTCTCCGAAGAAACGTTTCCAGTGTTTTGTCCCCTTGGCATTGAAGGTTGTCTTCGCTCCTCGTTCCTTTATCCTCGCTCCTCGTTCCTCTATCCTCGCTCCTCGTTCCTCTATCCTCGCTCCTCGTTCCTC